>DATEDC010000222.1:0-2022 GCA_035286585.1 Anaerolineales bacterium | reverse complement strand
TTGAGTTCCCTGGTGGGTAGCAGTGGGCAGGTCGCGACGGTGATTTCCACCCTGGCGATCTTCATCCTGTTCACCCCGCTGCGCCGCCGGGTGCAGGATTTCATCGACCGGCGCTTCTACCGCCGCAAGTACAACGCCGAGCACGCCCTGGCGCAGTTCGCCTCGGCAGCTCGAAATGAAACCGACCTGGAAGCCCTCACCGCCCAGGTGGTGAGCATCGTGCAGAACACCATGCAGCCCGAGCAGGTGAGCCTGTGGCTGCGGGGAGTAATCGATGAAAGGCGATAACCGTGCTCATCTGATCGCTGGAGCAGTCGCCGGGGTGGCGGGATTGTTGACTTTCCTCGTCATCCACGCCATCTGGATTTTGCCGATCTGGTTCATTCTCCCCATGGGCCTCTTGATCGCCGGGGCCGGCGGTCTGGCAGTGGGCTGGAGCTATGCGGAGCTGTACCACCGTTTGCCAAAACGACCCTGGACTGCCTTCGCCGTCATATTATTAATCGCTGCGACTTTAGCCCCGGCGGTGGTGTTGGCTGAGCTGCGACAGCCTATGTATAATGTTTCCGCGGCGGGCGTGGCAAACCTGGCGCTGGGCCTGCCTGAAGCGGTGTTTCGTTTTATCGGCGAATTGCTGCTGACCGCCTCCGTGACCGGCGGCTTGTTGGGCTGGTGGGTTGGGCGCAGCCTGCGGGCAGCGGTGGCTACGGCTCTGGCTGGTTTCGTTTTTGCCCTCGGTCCTGGACACAATATCCCCTTCATCGGCGGCACCCCGGGCGTGGCGAAGGAGCTTGTGATCATGACCGCCATCATCGTCGTTTCGGCATTTGTGCTGGTGGGTGGGCACACCTGGCTGCAAGCGCTTTTGCACCGAAAACAAGGTATAAGTCATGTGGATTAACCAATCAAGAAGGTGTGATGCAGCTCATTCGCCTGCCAGCGCGCCTGTGAAAAATTGTCTCGTACTTTCATAGGCTACGCAGATAGACCTGTGTAAAGGCGCGCTGAGCGGAACGGAGTGAAGTCGAAGCGTCCCTGTTCAAATCGATAAAGGAGCGCCCAAGCATGATAAATACAATTTTACTGGCAACCGACGGTATAGGCATCAGTCGCGCTGAGTGTGGGTCCGATGGGAACTGGTCGGTCGAACGCTATGCTACGGACTACGCGGTCACCTGCCTGGCAGGCGATCCATCGAATGCGCAAATCCTCTATGCGGGGGCGCGCAGCGGGGTGCTCCGCTCGGATGACGCTGGTTTGACCTGGCGCCCTGCCGGCATGGGGGGGCACATCGTCAAATCGCTGGCTGTCAGCCCTCACGATAGTAACGTCGTCTATGCAGGTACCAAGCCAGCCCTGATGTTTATCTCGTCTGACGGCGGAGGAAGCTGGTCTGAGCTGGATGGTTTCCGCCGTATTCCCAATCGCTGGTGGTGGTTTTCCCCGGCTGAGCCGCCGGATCGCCGGCCTTACGTCATCGCCATTGCCCCTTCTCCTGCTGACCGGGACGTGATCCTGGCTGGGGTGGAGTTTGGCGCTGTGGTGCGCAGCGCTGATGGCGGCCAAACCTGGTCTCGCCACCGTCCGGGAGCCCTGCGCGATTGTCATTCGCTCAAATTCCATACCGTGGACGGTAAGTGGGTCTACCAGGCGGGCGGCACCGGTGGAGGGGCATCATTTAGTCAAGACGGCGGTCTCACTTTCCGCAAAGTAAAGCGCGGCCTGGCAAAACATTATGGCATCGTCTGCGCTGCTGATCCGGAGAAACCCGAAGTCTGGTACGTATGCGTTGCGCCCAGCCCCTTTAACGCCTTCAGCAGGGACGCAGAAATCTATTTGTACCGGGGGATGGCTAGCGAGAGCTGGCAGCCCATCGGGTGGGGCCGCACCCGCTTCCCGTCACCCCGACGGCGCTCACTACGCTCCCAGATGCATCGGGTCACCTGTACGTTGGGCTGCACAATGGCGAGGTCTGGCACACCCCAGATTACGGCGACACTTGGGAAAAGATGCCGTTCAGCT
>DATEDC010000221.1:0-2772 GCA_035286585.1 Anaerolineales bacterium | reverse complement strand
GTCTCCAGGCCGAATTGCCCGGCCAGATTGGCGATAGCTTCGCGCTGGTCGGCGTTGACCGGCGGGGTGGAGGCGCCGGCAGCCTTGAGCAGCACGTCCCGCCACAGGGAGAGCCAGGTTTGCAAAACGTCCACCAGGGCGGCTTTATCCCTGGCGAGTTTTTCCGCATAGTCAAAGCGCTGCACCAGGTTGCTGTTGAGCAGATTGAAGTGATCCACCAGGCTCTGCTCCCGCCTGTGCAGCATCTCCGGAGAGCCGTGCAAGCGCAGGGCGTAGCCCGGGCGCCCGCCTGAGAGCTGCGCCAGCAGGCGAGCACGCTCGGCAGGCAGCCCCAGGCGCCTCTGCAGCCCCGCGCTGAGGATCTCATAGGGAACCGGGCGCAGGCGCAATACCTCGCAGCGGGAGACGATGGTGGGCAACAGCGCCTCGCTGCTCTCCGCCGTCACCAGCAGGATCACCCGCTCTGCCGGCTCTTCGAGCGTCTTGAGCAGGGCGTTGGCTGCGCTGATGTGAGCTTCTTCGAAGCGCAGCAGCAATGCCAGGCGGTAGCGCGCCTCGTAAGGCGCCAGCGCCAGGCTGCGCCCCAGCTCGCGCACCTGGTCCACCTTGAGCGTGCCGCCCTCCTCCTCAGCCTGGACCACCGCCAGGTCTGGGTGCTGCATTTTCTCGATCCGGGTGCAGGCGCGGCAGGTACCGCAGGGCTCGCCCGGCGCCAGGGGCTGCGTGCAGTTCAGCGCCTGGGCAAAGCGCAGCGCCAGGGTGCGCCGGCCCACCCCCCTGGGACCGGTGAACAGGTAAGCGTGGCGCTGCTGACCGCTGGCGACGTGCTCCCGCAGGGCTGAGACCGCCCAATCGTGCCCGATGATCTCCCAGTTCATGCTGTGATTGTAGCAAAGACGGGTGCGCTTGGCAACCAGGAACGGTTGAGCTTACTGAAATGCCAGGGGATAATAACGGGTGGCCTTCCCCCACACTAATACTTTGATCTCATCTGAGTCGGTGTCCTCAAACACAATCAAGCCGAGGTCGCTCAGGAAACTACGGTTGCCAATGGCTGAACGGGCGCCGGGCTCGCTAGCTGTGCGATGTGCATCTGTCTGTCGCCGAATGGAATCGGCGGCTGGGTCTAAATCGTTTCAAATTGGAGAATGCGCAGCTTTTCGGGTTCTGCACGCCTGCTTATGTCCAGGAGTTCGATCCCAACCACATTGCCATGCTCATCGAAATCCAGGATGACACCAGGCTGAACCTCTTCCGATTCAATGATGGAGGTTTCATCTAATCGAAAATACAGCGCATCGCTCACTCGATCGATTTTTAATCTCATTTCTTTTTCCTCAAACGACGGTCGAAAAATACCGTTATAACGCGATTTGGTAGAACGTGCGGGTTTACAACAACATGTAGAATCTGCTCACCTCTTTCAGGAATGGATTTCATGTAGTGCATGTTGTTATCTTCTCCCATTTGATGATCATCGGGATCACGGATGGTTTTCAAAAGCCATTCCTCAAGGATTTTGCGTTCGTCAAGCATATCATAAGCGTGGGAGGTCAACTCAAATTCCGGCATTAATATTCACCAACGAGTCTCATCAATGGTATTTTGAGTTTATCACAATTATGTCCCTCCGTCGCCCTCGCCCGCCATTCACAATTGGCTTCTCGGCCAGCATCGGTTTCGAGTGATTCCATTAAAACACTACTTCTCTTCAATCAGCCTCTGGCAATGGGCCACCCGTTTGGAGAGCTGTCGCAGTCTCCTGCAGGAGCCGGTCGTCGTGTCCACGAATTTCGCTCAAAAACGGGAAATCGCTCGGGTCGACGGTCAGCCGCGCCAGTGGCTGGACGGACACCCGGCTCGCTAGCTGCGCAATGTGCACTTCGCTGGCGCTAAATGGAAGTGGTGGCTGGGTTTCGAAGGTCGCGCGCGGCAGAAGATAGACCGTGCCCGTTCGCCAGGGCCGGCGCGCCAAGGCTTGTTTGCTGACCGAAAAAAAGTAGAACGGACCGCTAGTCATTCCGTCCCGATCAACCTGCCGAATGCAGGCATTGGTGACGGTCATTTCGTATCCGTCACGGTCGGAAATGGCAAAGAACATCGCCCAGATGCCATCCGCCGCGGCGTACACCGCCTTCTGGTTGCCGAAGGGATTTAAGTCGTTCGATTGACGGGGCTCGAAGGAAGCGATCTGGGCATTCCCAGAACCATGCAGAGCAAGCGCGTGGTGGTCAGCCAGATGGCATAAGAACTGCCACTTGGGAGCTGGCAGTGTGTACTGGATGATCGGATTCCCTCCAGATACAAGTGTTGTTTCCAGGAGATCGTCGAAAGCGAGCCTGGTGCTGTCATCAATTGCTTCATCTGGACGTTCCAGCCAATAATCTGGTAGCCTCATCAGTCTATATCCTTTCTATGCGATTCTCTTGCTGCTATCCAACAGGCTGATAAGCACCTCTTTGTGCCTGTCCTCCTGTTGGGCTCATTATATATGAGAATATCCAGCCTGGTCTGGATAAAATCCGTGCTCAGTTCTTATCCATGCCATTTTAGTTGACACGTCTCCCCCCTGAAGTTACAATCCTCCTGATGGATTTATTATCCGGTCTCAACCCACAACAGCAGCAAGCCGTGCTGGCCGGCGCGGGTCCCGTCCTGGTGCTGGCCGGGCCCGGCTCCGGAAAAACCCGGGTGCTCACCCATCGCATCGCCTACCTGATCGGCGCCCAGGGGGCGCGTCCCTACCATGTCCTGGCGGTGACTTTTACCAAC
>DATEDC010000220.1:0-7660 GCA_035286585.1 Anaerolineales bacterium | reverse complement strand
GGCATACCGCCAGGTTTCGCTGCTCCTGCGGCGTCCCCCCGGGCGCGAGGCATATCCGGGCGATGTGTTTTATCTGCATTCCCGCTTGCTGGAACGCGCGGCTCGCCTGGCGGATGAATATGTGATCGTACCCGGAGATTTTGCTGGCGGGCAGGCGAGCGCTAATGACGCCGTTGGCGGCAAGATATACGGCGGCCCGCGATCCCTGCATGATGCCGAGCAGGCGCATAAAGCGATGGAAAACGCCGCCGATTACAAGATCGTCAAGCGGCTTGGCTCAGGCGGCTCCTTAACTGCCCTGCCGATCATCGAAACGCTGCTGGGCGATGTATCCGCTTATATCCCAACCAACGTGATCTCGATCACGGATGGGCAAATTTACCTGGAAAACAACCTGTTTTATGCAGGTATCCGCCCGGCAATAAATGTCGGCTTATCCGTATCCCGTGTGGGCGGTGATGCGCAGACGCGGGCAATGAAACAAGTCGCCAGCCGCCTGCGATTGGATATGGCTGCTTTTCGTGAGCTGGCTGCATTTGCCCAGTTCGGCTCCGACCTGGATAAATCCACGCAAGCCCAACTAAATCGGGGTCAGCACCTCCAGGAAATCCTGAAACAACCCCAATACGAGCCGGCCCCGCTGGAAAATCAGGTGATCGCTATTTACGCTGGCACGCAGGGTTTTGCGGATAAAGTTGCCCTCGACAGAATGCGGAAATGGCAGCAGGATCTGATTCGCTACATGGAAACCTCCCATCCTGAGATCGGCAAGGATATTGCGGAGAAAAAACGCATCATGGAAGAGAACGAAGCAAAGCTGCGCGTTGCGCTTCAAGTGTTTACCAACTCCTGGGAATGAGCCGGAAACTGTAGAGTGGCAACTCCACGCGAAGTCAGGCTCCGTATCCGGAGCGTCAAGAATATCGCTCAGGTCACCCGAGCGCTCCAGGCGGTGAGCGCCAGCAAAGTGCGCAAAGCCATGCAGGCGATGTCGAACACCCGGCCTTATGCCACAAAAGCCTGGCAGGTATTGACGCACATCGCCGGTCAGCCTTCGAAGGAGTCACTACACCCCTTGCTCACCCGGCGAGCTGAGGTGAAGAGCGTTCTGGTAGTGATCTTGACCGGAGACCGTGGACTGGCTGGGGCATACAATACCAACATCGTGCGCTTTGCCTCCCAAAAGTTTGACCAGCATCCTGTTCCGGTGAGCTACATTACCATTGGGCGAAAAGGGCGTGATTTGTTGCTGCGGCGGCGGAAAAAAATCATCGCCGAATTCAGCCATTTGCCCGCTGCGCCCTCGTTTGCAGATGTATCAGCCATCGGTCGACTGGCTGTAGATGATTTTTTAGCGGGCCATCATGATGAGGTGTACCTGGTTTATACCGACTTTGTGAACATGGTGCGCCAGATTCCAACGATGAAAAAACTGTTACCGCTGGAAGTGGAAGAAGAAGAGACACGGGTCGAAGCATTTGGTCAGGAAGCCCACAAACCGCATGCCGCATATATTTATGAACCCGGACAGGTAGAGATTTTAGATCAGATCATCCCCCGCTTTACCGCTCTGCAGGTTTACCAGGCGATCCTGGAATCGCTGGCGAGCGAACACGCCGCCCGCATGGTAGCGATGAAGAACGCCACAGACAGCGCCACTGAGCTGGCTTCTGCGCTGATCCTGGAATACAACAAAGCCCGCCAGCAATCGATCACCAGCGAAATGCTCGATATCGCCGGCGGCGCGGAAGCCCTGGCCAAGGCTAGAGAATAGATACTCGGATGCAAATGCCAGTTGTACAGCGCTGGATGGTAGCTGCAATCCGATGGACAACTTGGAGGTAGTTATGGCAAAAGGTCGTATAGTTCAGGTGTTGGGAGGCGTGGTGGATGTGGAGTTCCCTCCCGATGAGCTGCCCGAGGTTTACGAAGCGATCGAAGTGCCGCGAGATGGCGGCACCCCGCTTGTCCTGGAAGTTGAAAAGCATTTAGGGAATAATTGGGTGCGCTGTGTGGCAATGGATTCTACAGAAGGTCTGCAGCGTGGTCGCGCCGCCTTCGGCACTGGCGAGCCGATCATGGTGCCGGTTGGATTGGAAACCTTGGGTCGGGTGTTCAACGTTTTGGGCTTACCCGTGGATGAAAAGGGCCCGGTTGTCGCCAAACAGCGCTATCCAATCCATCGACCCGCGCCGAAATTCGCCGACCAATCCACGCGCGTCGAAGTGTTTGAGACGGGCGTTAAAGTGATCGACCTGATTGCGCCCTTCACCAAGGGGGGGAAAACAGGGATCTTCGGTGGGGCGGGTGTGGGTAAAACGGTCATCATCATGGAGCTCATCCGCTCGATCGCCACGGTGCACCAGGGCAACTCAGTATTCGCCGGTGTGGGCGAGCGCACCCGCGAGGGCACCCAGCTATACCGCGAAATGCTCGAATCCGGGGTGATGAAAGACACTGTGATGGTGTTTGGGCAGATGAACGAGCCACCCGGGGCGCGTTTGCGCGTGGCGTTATCGGCGTTATCAATGGCGGAATACTTCCGCGATGCGGGTGGCGATGTGCTGCTCTTCATCGATAACATATTCCGTTTCAGCATGTCTGGCTCGGAAGTGTCTGCACTTCTGGGGCGAATGCCGTCAGCCGTGGGATATCAGCCTACTCTGGCGACGGAGATGGGCGAGCTTCAAGAGCGGATCACCTCCACCCGAACGGGGTCGATTACCTCGATGCAGGCCATTTACGTGCCTGCCGACGATTATTCCGATCCCGCGCCGGTAGCCACATTCACCCACCTGGATGCAACGATTGCCTTGGAGCGCTCGATCGTTGAGAAAGGCATTTATCCAGCCGTGGATCCGCTGGCTTCGACCTCGCGTATCCTGGATCCTTTGGTTGTCGGTGAAGATCACTACACCACCGCCCGGGAGGTTCAACTGGTGCTTCAGCGTTATAAAGACTTGCAAGATATTATTGCTATCCTGGGTGTTGATGAGCTGAGCGAAGACGATAAGCTTATCGTATCACGGGCGCGCAAAATCGAACGCTTCTTCTCCCAACCATTCTTTGTTGCCCAGCAATTCACCGGCCTGGAAGGACGCTACGTGCCGCTGAAGGAAACCGTGCGCGGATTCCGAGAGATATTGGACGGTAAGCATGATGATCTGCCTGAACAGGCGTTCATGATGGTGGGAATGATCGAAGAGGCGCGTGAGAAAGCAGAGCGACTGGCTGCGGGTGGCTAGAAGCCCGTTGATGGTCTCGAGGAAGGTCGGTTAACAATGCCCATTCGTTGTGAAATTGTCTCCCAAGACAAGATGGTTTACCAGGGTGATGTCGATATCGTCATCCTGCCCGGGGTGGATGGCGAAATGGGTATACTGCCCAACCATGCCCCGCTGCTCTCCACGCTGAAATTCGGGTTTCTGAAGGTCCGCGCTCGTGGGGAGGAACAGGTTTTCACCGTTTCGGGAGGCGTGGTTGAGGTTCAGCCGGATATTGTCACCATCCTGGCTGATGCGGCAGAAAACGTGGAAGAAATTGATGTGGCGCGAGCCGAAGCAGCCCGTAAAAGTGCTGAAGAGTTCCTGAAATCCGGACCGCCGCCCGATACCGATGCATATCTGGCAATGGAAGCAGCTTTAAGACGTTCAAACCTGCGCCTGGAGGCTGCGCGGCGGTACAGGCGGGGAAAGAGCGCTTATCCCTACGAACGAGGAGAGGGAGAAGGCGTGTAGCTCATGGCTCTTTTTTCAAAGGAATTAGGTATCGACCTGGGGACGTTGTTCACCCGCGTCGCAGAGGGCGGCGAAGTGATCCTGGAAGAGCCGACCATAGCCGCCATTGTCGTGGCTGAACAGAAAATGGTCGCCTGGGGGAAAGAAGCCCAGGATATGTACGGGCGAGTCGCGGAAAGCCTTGAAGTAACCCGCCCATTGATCAATGGCGTCATCGCAGATTACGAAGTCACCGAGTACATGCTTAACGCACTACTGCGGAGGGTTGGTGGGCCGCTGAGATTTTTCAGGCCTATAGCCATGGTGACCGTGCCGTATGGGGTCACGAGTGTGGAAAGCCGCGCCGTTCACGAGGCTGTCCTGCAGGCTGGCAGCCGGGAGGTATATCTGGTGCAGCAGCCATTGGCAGCCGCCCTGGGCGTTGACCTGCCGATAGGCACCCCCACGGGTAATATGATCGTCTGTTTGGGCGGAGGAGCTACCCAGGCAGCCGTGCTTGCCATGTACGGCATTGTCGCTGCGGATACCCTGCGCGCCGGGGGCGTCTCCCTGGATGAAGCGATCGTTGGGTACGTGCGCAAAAAGTATGGCTTGATTATCGGGCAGCTCACCGCGGAGCAGGTGAAGATCAGCATCGGCGCAGCCGTACCCCAGGACGAAGAAAAAAGCTACGAATTGCAAGGCCAGGACCAGGTAAACGGACTGCCGCGCTCGATAACATTAACCACCGGTGAGGTTGTCGAGGCGCTGCGCGAGCCATTAGCTGACATTGTGGAGACGGTCAGGCGCGTTCTGGAAAAAACGCCGCCCGAGCTGGTTTCGGATATCATCGATCGGGGAATAGCCCTGACAGGAGGAGGAGCGCTGCTGCGAGGCATCGATAAGCTCATGACTAAAGAACTGGGCGTCCCGGCTTACCTGGTTGATAATCCAACCACCTGCGTCGCCCGAGGCGCGGCGCGGGCGCTGGCGATGTACCCGTTGATTCGACGTAATTTACCCCCAGTTTAAAAAGACTAATCCAGGTAATAAGTCATACGCTGCAAGTGGGTAACCGGGTCGGTATTTTGGACGTGAACGCCGTCGGGTACGTTCAGGTTTACCGGCGCGTAATTTAAAATCGCTTTTACGCCGGCTTTCATCAATTCATCGACGACCTCCTGAGCCTGTAGCCCAGGAACGGCGATCATCGCGACAACAATTCCCGCAGCGCGGATGGCTTCAACCATCGTAGCTTTATCTTGCACCGCAAACGAACCCACCTGGCTGCCGATTTTCTTTGGGTCGTTGTCGAAGATCATGGCCACCCGGAAGCCGCGGTCAGCGAATCCTTGATAGCGGGCGATCGCGCTGCCGATATCGCCAGCCCCAACCACGACCATATCCCAAACGCGATCGACCTTCAAGATATTCTTTAATTGATCGAGCAAATAATCTACGCTGTAACCCGTACCTTGTTTACCGAATTCCCCAAATTGAGAGAGATCCTTGCGGATTTGAGCAGCCGAGATGCCAAGACGTTCACCTAGTTCCTGCGATGATGTAACTGATTGGCCTTCGTTGAACATCCTCTGTAACGTTCGTAAGTAGAGCGGTAATCTTCCAACGACGATATCTGGTATGGTTTTTTGATCCATGCGCTGCTCCTCACCCAGAAGTCACTTTTTTAATAATAATGAAATTTACCACAAATTATTCAATTGTGCAAACCCCCACAAGAAAATTAGCAGAACTTAATGATCTGGGGTCTGAAGGGCGTCTCGAATCCGCAGGAAAATGAAATTCGAATCGGCGCGACAATCCAGCTTGAAAACTGGTTTAGCTGCGACTTGCATACTAGCTGGATGGTATAATTTCGCCGCGTCGGCCAGGTTAGAAAATGTTTATTGATGAAGCGATCTTACAAGTGCACTCGGGGGGTGGTGGGGACGGAGTCGTTCATTTCCGGCGCGAAAAATATGTGCCTTTTGGGGGACCAGACGGAGGCGATGGGGGCAAAGGCGGGGACGTGGTTTTACAGGTCGCTCCTACCCTCAACACGCTGTCATCCTTCCGCCACCAGTCTCGCTTTCGAGCCCAGGATGGAGCCCGCGGTGGGAAACAAAACATGACCGGTCGCTCAGGCAGTGATTTGATCCTGCATGTCCCACCGGGAACAATAGTCTATAACCACGCAACGGGTGAGGTGATGGGCGATTTGGTGGACGAAGGACAGCAACTGGTTGTCGCGGTAGGCGGGCGAGGAGGCAGGGGTAACGCCCGATTTGCCACCGCGAGCAACCAGGCGCCGCGCATTGCCGAACGCGGCGAACCGGGACAGGAAATTACTTTGCGCCTTGAGCTTAAACTGATCGCCGACATCGGCATCGTCGGCGCGCCGAATGCCGGCAAATCCACCCTGCTCGCCGCGGTTACGAGCGCCAAACCGAAGATCGCGGCATACCCCTTCACTACGCTTGAACCGAATCTGGGGGTAGCCGAACTGGACGCGGATACCAGCCTGGTATTGGCAGATATTCCCGGGCTTATCGAAGGCGCCCACCTGGGGATAGGTCTGGGGCATGATTTTCTACGCCACATCCAGCGGACCAGGGTGCTCATCCATCTGATAGATGGTTTGGCGGAGGATCCGCTGTTGGACTTTGCCCAAATCAACAGCGAATTGGCGCTGTTCGATCCTGACCTGGCGAATAAACCCCAGGTGATAGCGGTAAACAAAATCGATCTGCCCGAGGTTCAAAGCCGCCTGCACGATATCGAAATGGGCTTACGAAAGCGAGGTTACCAGCCAATTGCTGTCTCGGCTGTCGCCGGTACGAACGTGCGCCAGTTGTTGTACCGCGCGGCCCAACTGCTGGCTGAGATCCCACCCCAAGCCGAGGCAGGTAAACTGCCCATCTACCGGATGGAGGGTGACCCGCGAGAGTTTCGCGTTGAGCGTAAAAAAGATGGCTGGCGCGTAACCGGTCGGGCGATCGAACGGGCGGCGGCGATGACTTACTGGGAATACGACCAATCGGTGATGCGCTTCCAGCGCATATTACAAACTATAGGAGTGGAAGAGGCGCTCCGCCAGGCTGGTGTTCAAGCGGGGGAGACGGTATTCATCGGCGACTATGAGCTCGAGTGGCAGGACTGAATGACGGGTGGAGAAGGTGGAATGCTGGGTTCGCGGATAGGAATTTTCGGTGGGACTTTCGATCCACCCCACCTGGGGCATCTAATTCTGGCCCAGGAAGCCCGTTACAAGCTGAATCTCGATCAGGTGCTGTTCGTGCTGACGCCGCAGCCGCCCCACAAGCAAGATGCGCAGGTGACGCCTGTGGAATTGCGCCTGGAGTTGTTGTCCAGCGCTTTGCTCAGTGATCCGGGTTTTGTACTCAACCGGGTTGACCTGGATCGCCCGCCTCCGCACTACGCTGCTGATACCGTTAGAACGATCAGGCAGAGCTTATCCGGACGAACGATGGTTTATCTGATGGGTGGAGATTCGCTCCGCGATCTGCCAGACTGGCACCGACCGGAGGATTTCGTCGCCGCCTGCGATTTGATCGGGGTAATGTGGCGACCGTATAGCGGGGTGGATATGGACGCTTTAGAGGCAAAAATTCCCGGTCTCACATCGAAGGTGAAATTCATCGACGCGCCCCTGCTGCAAATATCCTCATCTGATCTGCGGCGAAGGATCGCGGCCGGAGAACCGTACCGGTATTACCTCCCGGAAGGTGTTTGGAAGATCATCCAATCAAAAAGACTTTACACAGGAACATAAAAAATCATCATGTCCTTGCTTCGCGATCGTCTTTTTTCCTCCGTAGCCCTCGGACATCTGACCGTTGACTTCTTGAACGGGAGCCGGGCTGTGCTGGTGGCATATTTAAGTACCCCATTGGGGTTGAATAACGCTGCGGTGGGTGTGTTCA
>DATEDC010000219.1:0-8115 GCA_035286585.1 Anaerolineales bacterium | reverse complement strand
TACCCGCTGCAAATCCTTACCTGGCACGAGATCGTCAACGACACTCTGGGCGGGCTGCCCCTGACCGTGACCTTCTGCCCGTTGTGCAACACCGGGATCGCCTTCGAGCGCACGGTGGACGGGCGAGTGTTGGATTTTGGCACCACGGGACGGCTGCGCTTCAGCAACCTGATCATGTACGACCGCCAGACCGAAACTTGGTGGCAGCAGGCGGACGGCAGGGCTATCGTCGGCGCGCTGACCGGCGCCCGGCTCAATTTCTATCCAGCGCAGATTATCGCCTGGCAGGCTTTCAAGGACAGATCCCCCGAGGGCAGCGTGCTCTCGCGGGTGACCGGCTTCAACCGCCCGTATGGGCAAAACCCCTATCCGGGCTACGATGACGTCAACCGCCCGCCGTTTTTGTATAAGGGACCGACGACGCCCGGCGAGCTGCTGCCCATGGAGCGCGTGCTCACGGTCGATATGGGGGCCGAGGCCGCGGCTTACCCGTATAAAGTGTTGAGCGAAATCTTCGTCGTCAACGATACGCTCGGGGGGGTCGAGATGGTGGTCTTCTGGTCGAGCGGCACCGCCTCGGCGTTGGATGCGCTGACTGTCTCCGGCGGCAGGGATGTGGGCTCGGCGGCGGCTTTCCGGCGCCGCCTCGGCGACCGTGTGCTCGAGTTCCGCTCTGCCGATGGCCAGCGCCGGGCCGGCGAGCGCCGAGCAGGCGAGCGCCGGGCCGGCGAGTTCGTCGACCGGCAGACCGGCAGCGCCTGGAACTCCCTGGGGCAGGCAGTCAGCGGACCATTGAAGGGGACTCAGCTCGAGCCGCTGGTGTCAATCGACCATTTCTGGTTCTCCTGGGCGGCGTTCAGGCCGGATACGCGCATTTTCACACCGTTTGAATAGTTCGTGTCGAGAAACTCTCGTAAACAAGGTGTGTGGTACTTCTAAAGTGCCACGCACCTTTTACATGGCGGGGTATAATCAGATTGGCTGAACGCGCGCCTGGATCTAGCCACCTGGAGAGATCACCTATGCCCACGATTGGACAACCTGCCCAACGCCTCGACGCCTGGGGAAAAGTCACGGGCCAAACGCTTTACCCGGGGGATATCAACCTGCCCGGGCAGATACACATGAAGATATTGTTCGCCAACCGCCCGCACGCTATCATTAAAAACATCGACACCCGCCGGGCTGAGAGCTTTCCCGGCGTGCTGGCAGTCTTCACCGCCAAAGATGTGCCGGTGAACGAGTACGGCCTGATCATGCCCGACCAGCCAGTGCTATGCGGGCCTGGCTCGAGCAAGCCATACACTGACCGGGTGCGCTTCATCGGCGACCAGGTGGCTGTGATCGTCGCCGAAAGCGAGGCGATCGCCGCCCGGGGGCGAGACCTCGTTGAAGTGGAATACGAGCCGCTGCCGGTGGTCACCGACGTGGTAGCCGCCATGCAGCCGGGAGCGGTATTGCTGCACCCGGAGCGAGAGAGCAACGTTCTCTGCCACTACCGCATCCGCAAAGGCGACGTGGAGGCCGCTTTCGCCGCGGCCGAGGTGATCGTGGAGGGCGATTACCGCACCCCGGCTCAGGAACACGCCTACCTGCAGCCTGAGGCTGGCCTGGCTTACATTGACGAAGAGGGGCGGGTCACCGTGCAGGTCGCCGGACAATGGACCCACGAGGACCAGCACCAGATTGCCTACGCCCTGGGGTTGGAAGACCGGCAGGTGCGGGTGATCTACCCGGCGATTGGCGGGGCCTTCGGTGGGCGTGAGGACATGTCGGTGCAGATCGTGCTGGCGCTGGCAGCCTGGCGCCTGCGCCAGCGCGGGGTAGACCGCCCGGTCAAGATCATCTGGAGCCGGGAAGAGTCGATCATCGGGCATCACAAGCGCCATCCCTATATTATCAAGACAAAATGGGCTGCCACGCGGGAGGGGAAAATCACCGCCGCCCAGGCCGAAGTCATCGCCGACGGCGGCGCTTACGCCTATACCTCCACCAAGGTGATGGGCAATGCCACCCTGATGTGTACCGGCCCTTACGAGATCCCCAACGTCAAGGTGGATTCCTACGCGGTGTACACCAACAACCTGCCCAACGGCGCGTTCCGCGGCTTTGGCGGACCGCAGGGCGCCTTCGCCGCTGAGACGCAGATGAACCGCCTGGCGGAAATCCTCTGCCTGGACCCGGTGGAAATCCGCCTGCGCAACGTGCTGCGCGAGGGCTCGTTCCTTTCGGTGGGTACGCCCTTGCCCAAAGGCGTCAGCCTGGCAGCGGTGATCGAAAAATGCGGTGAAGCAGCCGCAGAAAAGCGACAAAACCTGGCAAGGCAGCCTGTGGACCAGCTTCACCTGAAACGCGGTTTCGGGTTTGCCTGCGCCTTCAAGAACGTGGGCTTCTCGTTCGGCTTCGCGGAGCAATGCTGGGCCACCGTCGAGCTGCACGGCGGGAGCGAGATCGAGCGCGCCGTGGTGCGCCACGCCGGCGCCGATGTCGGGCAGGGAGCGCATACCGCCATGCTGCAGATGGCGGCTGAGGCTCTGAATCTCCCGCCCGAACGGGTGGAAATGCTGGTTTCGGATACCGCACAGACCGAGGACTCCGGCAGCGCCTCCGCTTCACGGATGACGTTTATGGCGGGCAACTCGATCCTGGGCGCTTGCAAGCTGGCGCTGGAGAAATGGCAGGCTGAAGACCGTCCAGCGATCGCCACCTACCAGTATCGCCCGCCGCGCACAACTCCCTACGATCCCCAGACTGGGCATTCTACGCCCAATTTCGCCTACGGCTACGTGGCACAGGCGGTCACCGTGGAAGTGGACACCGAGACCGGGCAGGTGCGCCTGCTGGAGGTCGTCTCCGCCAACGACGTGGGCAAAGCCATCAACCCCCAGCAGGTGCGCGGCCAGATCGAGGGCGCAGTAATCCAGGCTGCCGGCTACGCTGTTTTGGAGAACTTCGTCCAGAAAGATGGTTACGTGCAGACCCAGCACTTATCCACCTACCTAATCCCGACCGTGTGGGACGTGCCCGAGCGGGTCGATTCGGTCATCCTGGAATACCCCGATCCACTGGGCCCCTGGGGAGCGCGCGGCATGGCGGAGATGCCATTCCTGCCATTAGCGCCGGCGGTGGTGGCGGCAGTCCACGACGCTACCGGGGTCTGGTTACACGATTTTCCGCTCATCCCCGAGCGGGTGCTGCGCGGCCTGGGCAGGCTGAGCGCCTGAGGGATGCATGTGGGGTAAGCCGTGATCGTCATTATCCGCGGTGGAGGCGACCTGGCGAGCGGTGTGACCCTGCGCCTGCACCGGGTTGGCCTGCAGGTGGTGATCACCGAGCTGGCGCAGCCGCTGGCTGTGCGCCGCCTGGCGTGTTTTGCGGAAGCGATCTACGCGGGGGAAACAGTCGTGGAAGGTGTGACCGCACGGCGGATCAACGATCGCACGGATGCTTTGCGCATTATACAGGTGTTGGCGAAGGGGCAGATTCCAGTTTTGATCGACCCGCAGGGCGCTTCGATCCGCCATTTACACCCAGGAGTGGTGGTAGATGGGCGTATGCTCAAGCAGCGCGTCCCGCTTATCCCTGAGCAGGTCGGGCTGATTATCGGGCTGGGCCCGGGATTTACTGCCGGCGAGAACTGCCACGCGGTGGTCGAGACCAAGCGAGGGCATATGCTGGGGCGGGTTTACTGGGATGGATCCGCTGAGGCGGATACGGGCGTCCCGGAGGGTGTTGAGGCGCGCCGTGCGGAGCGAGTGCTGCGCGCCCCTGTCGACGGCACGTTGAACGCTCACGCCCAGATTTGCGACCAGCTCGAAGCCGACCAGTTGATCGCTGATGTCTCAGGCGTCGAAATCCGGGCGCCGTTCAAGGGGGCGCTGCGCGGCTTGCTGCATGACGGGCTCGAGGTGAGGGCGGGTTTGAAAATCGGCGACCTAGACCCACGCTGTGAGGCGAAATACTGCAGCCTGGTCTCCGACAAGGCTCTGGCCGTTGCCGGGGGGGTGCTGGAAGCCATCCTCTCTCGCCGCGAACTGCGGGCAGGCTTGTGGCGTTGAGGCGCTCACACACACCGGTACGCAATGAATTGCAGTCTACCCGGACCTGAAAGAGGGCAACCTTGATCAGCTTGAAAGACGCCTTGCGTCTCGCCCCGCATGCCTGCCTGGCCCTGGTCGGCGCAGGGGGGAAAACCCACGCCCTTTTCCAACTGGCAGGCGAGCTGCCCCCACCGGTTTTTGTCACCGCCACGACCCACCTGGCTGAGGAGCAGCTTGCCCTGGCGGACGAATGGAGCCAGGTGGAAAACCCGAAACAGGTAGACAAAGCCGCGCGCCTGATGCAGGGGCGGGTTAAGCTGTTCATTGGCCCGCCGGATGAGGCCGGTCGACGCCTGGGTGTGGCCTCTCCCGCGCTGGAGCGCCTGAGGGCAATAGCCATGCAGCGAAGCCTCCCGCTGCTCATCGAAGCGGACGGCGCCCGCCAATTACCGCTCAAAGCTCCGGGCGAACACGAGCCTGCCCTGCCGTTCATCGACACAACCCGCAGTTCCAGGCCAGCCCTGGATAGTGTGGTTGTGGTTGCCGGGCTTTCCGGGCTGGGCAAGCCGCTCGATGACAAATGGGTGCACCGTCCCGAGCGCTTTGCCGAATTAGCCGGTCTTCCCATCGGTGCGCCGATCAGCGCCCAGGCAGTCAGGCGAGTTCTACTTCACCCTGAAGGCGGTCTGAAAAATATCCCCACCGGCGTCCGGCGCCTCGTCCTGCTCAACCAGGCTGATACGCCCGAGCTGCAATCCCAGGCAAACACCGTGATCGGCGGGTCAGCGGGTGAAACCAGCCTGTTGGGAGGATACCATGCAGTAGTGGTCGCCGCGCTGCAAGCGAAAAAGATCTGGGCGGTGCACGAGCCGGTCGCTGGCGTGCTCCTTGCTGCAGGAAGCGCCAGCCGCTTCGGGAAGGCAAAGCAGGTGCTCGAATGGCAGGGGGAGACACTGGTGCACCGGGCGGCGCGCATTGCCCTGCAGGCCGGTCTCGATCCGGTGGTCGTGGTGACCGGGGCTTATGCGGGCGAGACCCAGGCAGCCGTGGCAGATTTAAGGGTGACATTGGAGCACAACCCAGATTGGCAGGCGGGCCAGAGCGCTTCAGTGCGGATTGGGGTGAGGGCGCTGCCGGAGGGCGTAGGGGCAGCCGTGTTTTTGCTCGTTGATCAACCCCTGGTCAGCGCCAGCCTGATCAGGCGCCTGGCGGAAGTCCACGCGGAGAGCCTGCCGCCGGTGGTCGCCCCGCAGGCTGGCGGGCGGCGAGCCAACCCGGTTCTCTTTGACCGGAGCATCTTCGCATATCTGCTTGAATTGCAGGGCGATCAGGGGGGGCGGCAGCTTTTCTCGAAATTCGCCCCGACATGGGTTCCCTGGCATGATGAGTCCATCTTGCAAGAGATCGACACGCCCGAGGATTACCAACTTTTGCTGGAGCTCGATTCTCCGTGAGCGAAAAGCTGGGTAAATATAGAAAACTCTCGCGAGGATAGGATATGAGGTAAAATCCGCATAGCAGGAGCAGGCGAGCGATTAAACAGATGAAGAAAACGATTATCGTCGTCACGGCAAAAAACTTGCCTGAAGACGTCAAAACAGGCATTGACGCCGGCGCCTATTTGACCAGGCTGGTGGCGTTTAAGGATTTGAAGCAGGCGGTCGAACGTTGGGCTGGGCTTTGAGAGGCGTACGCGCAGGCGCCTCCAGGGAGATCGTAAATTACAGGTGAGCTGTTAGTGTCAGTCATTCGGGCGTTTATCGCCATCGAAATTTCCCCAGAAATCCGTCAAAAACTGGAGGAGCTATCCAACCAGTTGCGCAGTGAGCTGCGCGGCGTGCCTGTCCGATGGGTGCCGGTGGAAAATATCCACCTGACGCTGAAATTCCTGGGCAATGTCTCCCTCGCCAATCTGGAAGTCTTAACCAAGCTCTTGAGAGCTGAAGCCGCGGCTCACTCCGCTTTCGAGATCAGTATAGGGGAATTAGGGGCGTTACCATCGAACCGCCGCCCACGGGTGATCAAGATCAACGTCCAGGCGCCCTCTGAGTTAGAGGCTGTGCAGCGCGGCATCGAAACTGAGACCGCACGGCTGGGCTATGACCGCGAAGAGCGCCCCTTTAGCCCGCATCTGACCATCGGGAGGATTTCTCGGAATGCCAGTTCGGGGGATGTGCGCAGGGTGAGCGCAGCCCTCGACCGTTATAAAGTGGGCTTCTTAGGCGCGATGCGAGTGGATGCCATTCATCTATTCCAAAGCGACTTAAACCCCGCCGGCGCGGTGTACTCAAAACTCAATTCAGCCCAATTACATTCCGGTAACGGCAGCGTGTAAATCAACTTAACCTGGAGGTGCTATCTGAATGCATTAGAAATATCCCGAAATATCGTCAATATGTTGGAAGAGAAAAAAGGAGAAGATATCGTTTTACTCGAGATTAAAGGTTTAGCACCATTTGCAGATTACTTTATTTTTTGCTCGGGCACCAGCGATCGCATGCTCCAGGCCCTGGCAGATGACACGATTGAGAAAGTGAACCAGCAATTCCGCCTGCGAGCGAGAGTCGAGGGGCAGCCGCAGGATGGCTGGGTATTGGTAGATTTTGGCGACATCATTTTGCACCTGTTCTCACCAGACCGGCGGAATTACTATCGCCTGGAAGAGTTGTGGAGCCAGGGCAAAGTGCTCATCCGGCTTCAATAGGCCGAATAAAGCAGGAGGAAGAATGGCGCATTATCTGGTTAAAGCCAAACATCATAACGATTTGCGCCGCGAGCTGCGCCTGCGTCTCGATAGCGGCGAGATCAAGCAAATGCGACCGTTTGGTACGGCGCTGCATTACAGTCTCGAGAACGCCCGCTTCGATCCCCAGGGATGGGTGGTATGGGAGGAGGAGGATTACTGCCATCCACCGCTCGCCCAGGAGCGCGCCGCAGTGCTGGATACCTATTTCACCGACCTGGAGGTCGAGCGTGTGTCCAAGGGCGACGGCTGGGAGCAAATCGAATCTTTGCCGAAATTTTGGAATGAATAAGAGATATTACACCGTGCCCTTGTACATGCCTCCGTCAACGCTCAGCATTACGCCGGTGATGTACGAGGCCGCGGGCGATAGAAGAAAGACGGCGGCATTTGCGAATTCATCGGGTCTGCCCATCCTGCCCAGCGGGCTGTCTTGCGACTGTTTGGCGATCTCCTCTTCAACACTGGTCCCGTTCATTTTTGCCCGGTGTGACATCAGATCGTAGACCCGCTCGGTTTCCGTCCAGGCAGGCAGGATGGAATTGAAGCGGATGCCCTCACTGCCCAGCTCGAGGGCGAGCGTCTTGGTCAGCCCGATAGTGGCAGAGCGGATGCTGTTGGATAACACCAGGTTAGGAATCGGCTGCTTGATAGAGTAAGATGTTAAGGTAAGCACGCTGGCTGCTGGGGATTGGCGCAGGTAGGGCAGGGCAGCGCGAATCAGGCGCACGTGCGATAGCAGGTTCAACTCGAAGGCTGCCTGCCATGCGGCGTCGGCGAAAGTTTCAAACTTGCCTGCCGGAGGTCCACCGGAATTGGTGACCAACAGATCCAGGCCTCCAAATGCCTCAACCGTTTGGCGTACGATATTCTCGGGCACAGCCGGGTCGGTGACATCCCCGGGGAGGGAGATCACTGGGTTGCCGCTTTCGGCTGCTATGTTATCTGCGGAAACTGCCAGGCTGTCTGGGTTGCGGCTGTTGATGGCCACCCGGCAGCCTTCCCTGGAGAGGGCAAGCGCAGTGGCGTAGCCCAGGCCGCGGCTGGCGCCGGTGACCAAAGCCCTCTTTCCATCTAGTTGTAAATCCATACCTTCCTCCTGAGTAATGTTGGTTTATTAGCGGCTTCGTGGTATAGTAGTATTGTTGCAGAAGGAGAACGGGCTGTGAGCGACGGGTTTCGATCTAAGTGGCTTTGGTGGTGGCTGATCGTGAAAAGTGGGCGAATAACTTTACTCCGGGGTGGAACCGTGGGAGCCATCGTGGGGCTGCTCACTCCTCCGCTGGTATGGCCGCCTTTCCTCTTCGCCTTGGCTTTGTCTTAGGACAGATT
>DATEDC010000218.1:0-32415 GCA_035286585.1 Anaerolineales bacterium | reverse complement strand
GCGTGGTCCTGGACGGCCCAGCGAGTCAACTGTTCGAAAACGAAGATATCAAGGAGTTTTACCTGGGCCTCACCCAGGTTGGCGAACGAAAAAGCTACCGGGACGTCAAGCATTACAAGCGGCGCAAACGCTGGCTGGGCTGATCGTGCGGAAAGGACAACCCCATGGATGAAGAACTATTCGCTCGTTTGATACCGGTTCTGCGGCATGCATATGCCCATGCGCCAGCGGTGCGCGTAATATTCGAGACGGTAAATTTAACCCCCGAGGATATCCGCTCGCTCTCCGACCTGGAAAGGCTGCCGATCACAAGCAAGGATCGCCTGGCACAGTTACAAGCAGAGCAGCCACCTTTCGGTGGTTTCCTGGCGGTCCCAGAAGAGGATCTGCAGCATGTCTTCTTCTCCCCCGGACCGATCTACGAGCCGCATGCAACCGAGAGCGCCCTGCTGGATACGGTTTCCGAAATCCTCGGGATTGCCAATGTGGAGGCAGGCGACATCGCATTGAACGCTTTCACCTATCACTTGATCCCCTCCGGGATCGCCCTGGATGAATGCCTGCGCAAGCTGGGCGCCACAGTCATCCCTGGCGGCGTCGGCAACGCCGACCTGCAAGTAAAGATGATGTATGACCTGCGCGCCACCGTCTACCTGGGATCACCTTCCTGGTTAATGGCGCTGATCAAAAAAGCCGAAGAGCTGGGCTTTAACTTCCGCGGGCAATTCGCTTTGCGCAAAGCGGTGGTCTCGGCAGAGCCGCTGCCGCCCAGCTTGCGGCAGGCGCTCGTCGATCAATATGGCCTGGCGGTGACCAACGCCTACGGAACGGCGGAATTGGGCTTCCTGGCGTACAATCAGGAAGGCGGGATGGCAATGCGCCTGCTGGAGAGCAGCGTGATCCAGGTTGCCAATCCAGAAACGGGGGAATCCGTCCCGCCAGGCGAGGCCGGCGAAGTGGTGGTGACTTCCTTCAACACTACATTTCCCCTGATCCGCCTGGGAACTGGCGACCTGGCGGTCAACCTGGACCCCAAGCCCGGTGAAAGCCGCCAGGGGGACCGAGCCATCATCCTGGTGGGCAGGGTGGGCGAAGCGGTCAAAGTGCGCGGTATGTTCGTGCATCCCAATCAACTGCACTTTGCCATCACCCAGGTGGGCGGTGTAGAGCGTATTCAGGCGGTCGTCACCCGGCAGGAGCATCGTGATGAGCTGACTTTACGCGTGGCAGCCTCAGACCCGGCTGCGGACACCCACTCGCTCTCGGAGACGCTCGGCATGGCTGTGCGTTCCGCCTGCCGGGTGGGTGTGGACAATTGCGTTTTCGTGGAAGCCGGTGAGATCGACCCAGAAGCGCCGATCATCAAGGATGAAAGGGTCTGGGTGTAACAGACACATTGCCCCACATCGAAGAACGTATCCGTTCAATTTACGCTGAATACCCGCCTCCCTTTTGGACGCTGGTCATCGCCACCTTCATCGATCGCATCGGCGGGGCTTTACTTTTTCCATTCTTCGCCCTGTACATCACCAAAAAATTCTCGGTCGGCATGACCGAGGTGGGGATCTTATTTGCCATTTTCGCCGGCTCCAGCTTCATTGGCTCGATGATCGGCGGGGCGCTAAGCGACAGGCTGGGTCGCAAAGGTGTGCTGATCTTCAGCCTGATCGCAACTTCAGTGAGCGCGATCGCCATGGGCCTGGTGGAATCGATGCGGGCTTTCTTCATCCTGGGCGCTGTTGTGGGCATATTGACCGATGTGGGCAGCCCCGCTCACCAGGCGATCGTCGCCGACCTGCTTCCGGAGGAGAAACGCGCCCAGGGTTACGGCATCATCCGGGTGGCTTTCAACATATCGGTGGCTATTGGACCTGCCATCGGCGGCTTTCTGGCAACCCGTTCCTACTTGCTCTTATTTATTGCCGATGCGATCATCAGCCTGGTCACCGCGGCGATCGTTTTCTTCGCCTTGCCGGAAACTAAACCAGCAACTGCCCCAGGCGCGGCTCAAGAGAGCGTGGCTGGCAGCTTTCGTGGTTATTTTCTGGTGCTGAAAGACCGAATTTTTATTCTCTTTCTGGGCGCCTGTATTTTAATGGCGCTGGTTTATATGAACATGAACACGACCCTGGGCGTTTACCTGAGAGATGCCCACGCCATACCTGAGTACGGATACGGGTTTATCCTCAGCTTGAACGCGATCATGGTCGTGTTCTTGCAATTTCCAATTACCCGGCGCATTACAGGTTACCCTCCGATGCTCATCATGACGCTGGGCACATTTTTATACGCGGTTGGATTTGGGATGTATGGCTTCGTCTCAGCATACGGTCTTTTCCTGCTGGCAATGGTGATCATCACATTTGGTGAGATGCTCGTCGTTCCGGTGAGCCAGGCTGTCGTCGCCAACCTGGCTTCCGAAGATATGCGCGGGCGCTACATGGCTGTATTCGGCATTTCCTGGGGTCTGCCATTCGCGATCGGCCCTTACCTGGCGGGCTTGATACTGGATCGTGCCGACCCACGCCTATTATGGTATGCAGCCGGCATGGTGGGTTTGCTGGGCGCAGCCGGTTTTCTGCTCTTGCACTACCAGGTGCGACCGAAGCCAGCAGCTCAGGCAGAACCAGCCATCTATAGCCGTGGAATGGATGAATGATTGAGCAGGACTTCAGCCTGGGCGATGGCGTGGTCACACTGCGCACGCCAAACCAAAATGACGCCCCAGAGATCTACCAGGCTGTCATCGAATCGCTTGCCGAGCTCAAACCCTGGATGTCCTGGGTGCACGATAATTACTCCATCGAAGAAACATTAGAGTGGTTGGAACGCTCGAAAGCCAATTGGGCGGACGGTAGCCATTACGGGTTTATCATCACAGATGCACGCGATAGCGTCATCCTGGGAGGCTGCGGGTTGAGCATCATCTCTGCAACCTATCGGATAGCCAACCTGGGTTATTGGGTGCGCACCAGCCGGCGTGGTGAGGGCGTCGCGCCGCGGGCGACTCTGCTGCTGACAAAGTTTGCGTTCGAGAAGCTGTCATTGGTTCGGGTTGAGATCGCCGTGGCAGAAGGCAACCATGCCAGCCTAAGGGCTGCCGAAAAAACCGGCGCATTGCGCGAGGGCTTGCTGCGCAATCGGATCAAGATTCGCGAAAAAGTGCACAACGCCTGGATGCATTCATTGATCCCCGAAGATCTAGGGCGGGAAGGATTGGTCTAATAAACGCATGTGAGAACACGAAGGAATTTTAGATGAGCGTAAGCTCACCTGTGGTAGATAATAAAGCCACTTTTGATAAGCTGAAACACTGCAAAGGCAGCAAACAAGTTGAAACTTGTTCTACATTTTCAAAGGAGCCTGGTATGGAAAGAAAAGCTGTTTTGTTGAACTTGATTAACGAAGCCTACGAGATCGAGCAGGACTTTGTAAGCTATCTGAGCGATGAGCAAAAGCTTCAGCTCGGCAGCGGCGACAACTGGTCGGCGAAAGACCTGGTCGCCCACAACGCCGCCTGGAAGCGCCGTCACAGCGAAAATGTTACCGCCGTGCAACAAGGCAAGCCAGCCACGCGGGTCGAGGACTACGCCATCGAGAACGAGAAGCTGTTTGAGGAGCATAAAGACTGGTCCTGGGAGGAAGTGCTCGCTTACGCTAAAACTGTTCAGCAGAAGCTGGTAAATCTGGTTTCCGAGCTGCCAGGCGAGACGCTGGAGATAATCGGGTATTTTCCCTGGCAGACAGAGCGACCACTATGGCGGGCGATATATGTCTATGGTTATTCTCATCCGCTGGTCCACCTGGCAGAGCACTACCGCAACCGCGGCGACCTGGGACCGGCGGCAGATCTGATCAAACAACTGGTGGAAGCTATGCAAAGTCTGGATCCAGGCTCAGCCTGGCAGGGAGGCGTCCATTACAACCTGGCATGTTACCATGCCTTGTCCGGTGCTTTGGATGAAGCGATAGCAGAGTTAACCCAGGCGATCCAACTGAATCCTGAATTCAAGGATTGGGCAAAGGAGGATCGAGACCTGGAGGCGCTACACGCCCACCCCGATTTCCCAGATTTGGTTGTCCTGGACGGCGTGGAAGCTTTCGTCAATGGAGGTCCCGACGCGGGTTAACGGGTTGCCAGCGAGGTCATCCTGGCCGGCACCGACCGAGTAGCCATCGATGCGGTGGGCGTGGCCTTGTTGCGCCATTTCGGGACGACCAAAGTGGTGTCGCAGGGTAAGATCTTTAAACAGGATCAAATCGACAGAGCGGTGAAGTTTGGATAGGGCGTTGACAGCCCTGAAAAAATTGAATTCGTGACTGCTGACCCAGAGAGCGCGGCCTATGCAGCCCAAATTCGCCTCGCGTTGCTCAAGGGGGGATGATTAAACCAAAAACCTGCCGCTGTGTGCGACAGGTCTGAATTCCAGGTGTTTTGTTACTTAGACAAGAACAACATTCGAGGCCTGAAGACCCTTGGGACCTTCTTCGATGGAAAACTCCACCTGCTGGCCCTCTTTCAGGGTGCGGAAGCCCTCTGCCTGGATGGCGGTGTAGTGGACAAAGACATCTGGGCCACTTTCACGAGCCAGGAAGCCATAGCCCTTGCTGTCGTTGAACCACTTGACCGTTCCGATGATCCGTTCTGACATACGATTTGCCTCCTACTAGGTAGAAAATAGATCTTGGTGATGCGTCGTGCGTTCCATCGGAGCAGTCAAAGTGCATTGGCCCATATGCTTGCTGGCGCCATCGTCTTACCACATCCAACGAGAACTTACTGGCATCCTGATGATTCAGAGTGTATCAAGGAAAATTCAGTTGGTCAAGTATGAAATTGCGACACGAAATGGCTGATTATTCGAGTAAAATTTTGAGGCATTGCGGAAGCGACCAATTCATTCGACAATTGGATTTTTATAGTGTGGAGTGATCTATGCCGTACTACTTCCCCCTCAAGCACAATTTCGCTGCAGACGAAAGCCAGCGCACAGCCAGCAACCTGCTCGCACTACGACGCCAGCTGCGCGATGAAATCCCACCACGGACTGTAAATGACACGTTATTGCTGGCGACCTGGAATATACGGGATTTCGATTCGAATAAGTTCAGGCATGGACCACGTCTAAAGGAGTCCTTCTTTTACATTGCCGAGATTATTTCAGCCTTCGATATGGTAGCGTTGCAGGAGATCAATGAGGATCTTACCGCTTTGAATAAGGTGCTGCGCATCCTGGGACCCGATTGGGACTATATTTCAACCGACAAAACCGAGGGCACCTCTGGTAACAGCGAAAGGATGACCTTTGTTTACGATACGCGCAAGGTGCGCTTCCTGAAAATCGCTGGCGAGATCGTATTACCTCAAAGCAGGCTCATCAGCGGCGAAAAGCAGTTTGCCCGGACGCCATTCGTGGTCGCCTTTCAATCGGGGTGGTTCAAATTTATGATCTGCACGGTCCACATCTATTTCGGCAGCGCATCTGGTCCTCAGCTCCAACAGCGGATCGCGGAAATTGAGTCGATCGCTAAATTCCTCTCCCGGAGAGCGGATGACGAATCGGCAAATTATATACTGCTGGGCGATTTCAACATCGTCAGCCCCGAGCATCAGACGATGAAAGCCCTGCTCAAACATGGGTTTATCCTCCCGGAGGGATTAAGCCCCTCAAATATCCACCTGGATAAACACTACGACCAGATCGCCTTCAAGGCCAGAGACGGGCAGGTGCAGTTCAGCGGCAGATCGGGCGTATTCAACCCATACCAGACGATATTCACAGTGGGCGAGAGAGGGACGTACTACCCATTGATGAGTAACCCGAATAACCTGGAATTAGACCCGGGAGGTCTTCTACTGGATAATGATAAAAACCGGGATTACTATCTGGGCACCTGGCGCACTTTCCAGCTATCCGATCACTTGCCGATGTGGGTCGAACTGAGGATCGATTTTACCGAGCAATACCTGCAAGAAATGATCACGCCGTCATTTGCTTATCAACCCGAACACCCGTTAAGTTTCTCCATGCCGGAGCTGGAAAATTTCGCTTGAAAAGGCTATCCCGTCTGGTGAAGAAAAGCGAAAGCATGACTTGGCTATTTCAGCCCTCTACGTCGGTATAGCTAGCAATCGAGCCAGGTCCAAGCCCTTTCAGATAATCTTTATACACGTTGATCTGGGCGGTGTGCTCGCGTTTGTGACCGTAAAAAGAATATACAATAAAATCTTCGAGATCGTACTCCTCTCCATACCAGGGCAGCAGTCCAAGTCGGCGCTGCATGTCTTGTGGAATTTGATCGATCAACTCCAGGGTGTGAGCGTGAGCGCCGCTGTATTCCTCCCAGACCTGTTGAGCCGATAGACTCTGGCGCCTGGACACCTCTTCATCGTTAAATGACGGATTCGAAATATACCGCTGGAGGGTCAGGGTTGGGACGCGTTGGCTTTGTGATCTAAGCACTTCCACCAGCAGGTGCTCGAATGAGGCCAGGTGGGCGATGATATCTTTGACCGACCAGACGCCGCACACGCCCGGATTATACCAGGCGTCCTCGGGCAGACCCTCGAGCGACCGTTCAACTGTACGGTGAGCGTACATCAGGACATCTTGTGCATTCAATAGGTTACCTCCTGAACAATCATCAGCTACCGCTCAGACCAGCAAGCAGCCAACGGCAAACAACATACGAAGACCTGCAAAATCCACACCGAAAAAGTGTCCGCTTTTGCATCAGGCTGCTTTGAGCGCATAAGCATATATTTTAGTCGATGTGGTGAGTATAATTGTTCCAAATTCGATCAAACTATGAGCACCAAAGGCATACGGGAGTCATGACCTCCGCTCAAGATGTAATCAGCACACTCCAATCCAAAGCCCGTCCGGACCAGCTTGCTGGCATGAAGCGCTATGGGATGAACGTTATCAATCGCCTGGGTATTGCCATCCCGGAGTTAAGAAAGATCGCCCGGCAGATCGACGGGAATCACGAACTGGCGCTGGAGCTGTGGCAGACGGGCGTTGCCGAAGCGAGGATCCTGGCCTCTATGATCGCCTCGCCCACAGAGCTCAGTGGAACGCAAATGGATGCCTGGGCTGCGGACTTCGACTCGTGGGACGTTTGCGACCAGGTATGCATGAACCTTTTCGAAAAATCCCCCCTTGCATGGGAAAAAGTAGTGGTTTGGTCCAGCCGGGAAGAGGAGTTCGTCCGGCGAGCTGCGTACGCGCTGCTTGCCTGCCTGGCATGGCACGATAAGAAAGCGCCGGACGGGGATTTTATCCGCCTGATCCCCGTAATCAGAGCCAGCGAAGAAGATGAGCGCAAGATGGTAGCGAAGGCCGTGAGTTGGGCGCTGCGCAATATCGGCAAGCGCAACCCGCACCTGCACCAAGTCGCCATGCAGACCGCCAGCGAGATGCTCTCCAGCCCATCTAAATCGGCGCGCTGGATTGGCTCCGACGCATTGCGTGACCTGCACAGCGAAGCGACGCAACGCAGGTTGGCTAAGATGCAATCGAAAGATATCCATTTATTATGATAAACTTCCGCCCAATATGGACTACCGTAGGATCGTGGTCAAATTGGGCACTTCCACGCTTACGGCTGGCGCGAGCAAGCTTTCCACGCCGCGCCTGGAGGAGCTTGTGCGGCAGATGGCAGCCCTTCACGCTGCAGGCGCTGAGCTGGCTCTGGTCACCTCGGGTGCCATGGCCGCCGGCAGGGCGCAGTTGGGTTTCCCCACCCTTCCCAAGGACATCCCCGCCAAGCAGATGCTGGCAGCTGTCGGGCAGCCGCGCCTGATGGCGCTTTACGAACAGCTCTTCAGCTTATACGGGATCACGGTCGCGCAGGTATTGCTCACCCGGGCCGATCTTTCCGACCGGCGCAGATATTTGAACTCGCGCAACACCCTGGCTGCCCTGCTGGCTCAAAGGGTGCTGCCGATCATCAATGAAAACGACACCGTTGCCACGGAAGAAATACGGCTGGGTGATAACGACAACCTCTCCGCCCTGGTTGCCAACCTGATCGAAGCCGATCTGCTGGCATTGCTCACCGACCAGCCCGGCTTGTTCACTGCCGATCCGCGCCGCGACCCGCATGCCAGCCTGGTTGAGGAGGTCAGTGGTCCGGAGATTCCGGAAAGACTCTGGCAAGCCGCGGGCGCCGCCGGCTCCCGGCTGGGCACGGGCGGGATGCTCACCAAGCTGCAAGCCGCTGACCTGGCCCGACGTTCTGGGGCGACGGTGGTCATCGCCCAGGGCGGCGAGGCGAAGGTGCTGACTCGCCTTTCGAGCGGAGAGCGGCTTGGGACTCGCTTCCTACCGATCGCGACCGCCCTGGAAGGGCGCAAGCGCTTCTTGCTGGCTGGCTGGCAGTCTGCGGGCAGCCTGAAGGTGGACCAAGGCGCAGCGCATGCGCTGCGGAACGGCAGCAGCCTGTTGCCGGTGGGAGTTAAATCCGTCGCTGGCAGCTTCGAGCGCGGCGATACGGTGCGCGTCCTTGAGTCGAGCGAACGGGAAATCGCCCTCGGACTGGTCAACTACGCCGCAGACGACCTGAGGCGCCTGTGCGGGCAGCAATCCACCCAAATCGAAACGATCCTCGGCTATGCCTACGGCGACGAGGTCATCCACCGCAACAATATGGTGCTGCTATGAAAATGATGGTCGAAATCGGCAAACGAGCGAAGGCTGCAGCCCGCCAAATGGCCGGGGCGAGCAGCAGCCAGAAAAACGCCCTCCTGGAGGCGATTGCCGCCAGCCTGGAAGCTGCCAGCCAGGAAATCTTGCAGGCCAATCGGGAAGACCTGCTGGTCGCTGAAGCCGCCGGGCTGACGCCTGCCTTGCTGGACCGGTTGGCGTTGAATCCCACTCGCCTGAGGGGCGTGATCGCCGACCTGCGGAAGGTGATCGATTTGCCCGACCCGGTGGGAGAGATATTCGACCAGACCGTGCTTCCCAACGGATTGCGGGTGCATAAACAGCGGGTTCCGTTGGGTGTGTTAGGCGTGATCTACGAGGCTCGCCCGAATGTGACCGTTGACGTGGCGGGGCTGGCGCTCAAGACCGGCAACGCCGCCATCCTGCGCGGCGGCAGCGAGACCATCCACTCCAATCGGGCTTTGGTGAAAGCTATCCGTGCGGGCTTGCTATCTTCCGGCCTGCCCGAGGACGCCATCCTGTTCGTAGATGACCCTGACCGCCTGCGGGTGTACGAGCTGCTGCAATTGCACCAGTACGTGGATATGCTCATCCCGCGCGGCGGAGCAGCGCTGCACGCCTACTGCCGGGAGAACAGCCGCATACCGGTCATCACAGGCGGCATCGGCATTTGTCATCTATTCGTCGACTATAGCGCCGACCTGCAGGCTGCGGTTGAGGTCATTTACAACGCCAAGGTGCAGCGCCCCTCGGTGTGCAACGCCCTGGATACCTTGCTGGTACACCATCAAATAGCCAGACGCTTCCTGCCGGAGCTGGTGCAGCGGCTGGGCGCTGCGGGCGTTTCATTCAGGGCAGACCAGGCTGCCCGTGATCATTTGCGCGATCGTCAGGGCCAATTGCCTCCCGCAGTTACACCCGCTGGGGATGAGGATTTCGACACCGAATGGCTATCCCTGGTTCTGGGAGTTAAGACGGTGGAGGATCTGGAAGAGGCGATTGCCCATATCGCCGAGCACAGCACAGGTCATTCGGACGGGATCCTCACCGGAGATCCCGACCACGCCCGGCAATTCGTCCGGAGCGTGGATTCCGCTGCCGTGTACGTGAACGCCAGCACGCGCTTCACCGACGGCGCTCAGCTAGGTTTGGGCGCCGAGGTGGCTATCTCCACCCAACGCTTGCACGCTCGCGGTCCGATGGGCCTGCGCGAGCTGACCACCTACAAATGGGTGGTGCAGGGAGATTACCAGGTGAGGGAATGAATTCCTCGCATACGGCCGTGGGCAGTCATCGCCTGCGACCGTTCACCTTACTCAATGCGCTTCGCCTTCGCCGAATGCGCCAGAGGAGGATTGCGAGTACCAGCGCCAGGAACACGCCTCCGGCCATCGTCCCGACTAAAATGGCAGCCAGCAGAGTGCGACCTGGCAGGCTGCTTGCGCTGGGTTGTACCTGTACCACCAGGAAAGCGGTGCGCTCGACGACAGCGCCGCCGGGCTCTCGCCCGGTTACCTGAACCTGGATATCGTAAAATCCAGGCTGTTCTGGCTCCCAAACTGTTCGGTATACGCCGCCATTTGCGGCCAGAACCAATGTAAATTGAGCATCATCGGGCGCTCGAAGGACGGCTCTAGCCGAGTCCACGGGCAGAGCCTGACCCTCCAATTGCAGTTGGGCGGTTATCAGCACGGGTTCCCCCAAGGGGGGCAGGAGAGTGTCGGTTTGCGCCAGCAGAGCGGCGCCGCCCTGGTAGGTGGCGGTCAGGGCGTAATCCGCACCGGAAGGCGGGGTAGCCGCGGTGGTCAGCAGGGTGACTACCCAGGCGCCCGGCCTGGGATTGTCAAAGCCATAGCCCAGATATACGAGCGAAGCGGGGTCATCCACAACCCTGAAACCGTGCGTATCTGAATCTAAAACGATCTCATTGCCTGAGGCGCCGCGCACGCGGACATCCAGGGAGCGGCTGGTGTCGAACAGGGCAAAGCTGGCAACGCTTACACCCGGGTCAATTTGGATGGTAAGTTCACGGTTTTCACCTGCGGATAAATGTCCCGTGTAAACACGAGTGAACTGCATAGGTGACGTGTCTGCGACGGGTAATGATGGTCCTACTTTTTGCTCGTAGCCACCCGCAGGGGTTTGTAAAAGCGGCTTGACATAGGTATCGAAAACTTCTGCAGAAGTGTTCAGCTCGGTGTGCAGCACCGCCATTTCCGAGACAGGCAGCGGGATCGCCCCAACGCTGCCTTTGGAGACAACCAGGTCGCTGGGTGTAGGCGTACAGGGGGATTGGATGGGTTTCAACAGCGGCACGCCAGCCAGGGCGTGGAAAGGGATCCCGCGGCGCTGGGTGATCTGCTGGTTGAAAACACCGAGGATATAGGCAGGGCGGATCTCCAGCACTGCTGGCAGGTAAAGTCCCAGCGAAGCCGGCAGGTTGGCGCAATCCGAGCCAGCCATAGGCGAACCGAGCATGATCAACTGGGCCACATCCACCTCGCCCATCACCCGGTCGATGTAGTAGCGCGAGATCAGCCCCCCCAGGCTGTGCACCAACAGGTCAACTTTCTGCGCCTCGGTCAGCGCTTTGACATTTGCAATGTAATCTCCCAGGATGGCGGCGTTCTCAGCGATGGTATGGGTGCGCAGGGCAGGGTTATCAAATCGGCCGGTATTCATCACACCTTCCACCTGACCATCACCCACTGCGAAGCCGCTGAGCCCGATCGAAGCCAGGTAACCGCCTTCACCGAGGTAATTCGCCCAGGCTTCCCAGGTGGAGTTAAGACCGTGCACCAACACCACGGGGCGTGGGCTCACCTGCACCGGCGAGGATAATATCTCCTGCAGGTCGGCAATTTTCACCGTTATGACGCGCTGCGGTTGCGCCTCAGCGCCAGCCCCCCAATACCAACCTAGAGCAGAGAACACTGGCGTCTCGCAACGATTCTCGCCTGCCTGGATCGTGCAGCCAGCCAATGGCGTGCTACCAGCACCCAGGTAGAAAAGCGCCTCGGCGTTCTGAGCGGCATTTTCAGGCAAAATTACAGCCAGTTGTACCAAATCGCCATCCGTCAGGCGGCTGATCAGCACGCCCTGGCGGTCGAGAACCAGGACCGAAGCCGCGCTGATTTGTGCGCTGGCGCTATACAGGGTAAGAAATACGAGCCAAAGGATGCTCAAAGGGGTGAGAAAAATAAAGCGGCGAGACATTTATGATCACACTCCCACAATGAATAATATGCCATGCCCTGACGATTGGAGAAATTGTATCCCAATAGCCTATCATCGCACAGAGCGAACGGATGGTGTCCCGCGGCTATGTTATCATTGCTCCCCAGGAGAATAATCCATCTGACTTGTAATACGTGCAAAATATGCCTAATTATTCTGTTGAGGTCCTTGGAATTTTATGGAGACAAATATCCCGGCGGATGAAGTCCAGGTAGAGCAGAGCGACCAGGTCGAAGCTGAAATGCATGCAGGAGATCAGCGCCCCGCAATCTACCGCCTGGCGCTCCTCCTCATCAGCATTCTGGCGTTGATGTATTTCAGCTTGCGTATCAGCGGAGATCAGCGCAAGTTGAGCCAGCTCGAGCAGACCAACCAGGCCCTCCAGGAGGAGGTGGCGGATTACATAGAGAGACTGAAAATCACAGCCGGGCAGCTCGACCTGGTAATGAACGCTGTAACCCAGGCGCGCATGCAGCGCGATAGCGGTCAGAAGGGGCTGCGGGAAATGGAAGACCGGGTGGCAGAATCCAGGCTCGCTCGCGAAGCGCTGGAGAAACAGGCAAACGCCTATCGGATCCAAATCGAGTATTTGAGTAAGGCACTGGAGCAGGCCGAGACAGCCCTGAAGGAAGCCGCCAACCTGCCAGGTTACCTGTACCCGGGCAGCTACGCACAGGCGGCTGAGTTTATCGCCAGCGCCTATCCCAATCAAGGCGAGATCTTAGTCGGCATGGTGGGTACATTAGGCGAGACAAAATGGAAATTCGCCGGCAGCGACCCCGAGGAAGGTTTTGATTCGGAGGGGATGGCAGTTTACCTGCTGGCGAACTGCGGGCTGATAATCGACCCGGCGGCGGCTGTAGGTGGCCGGCTTGGTGAAATTCTAGAACCTGCATCCGCGCCCGGGGTGGGCGACCTTGTAGAGTATAAAGAGGGTTACTACATGTTCTTTTATTTGGATCCGGAGGGAATGCCATTTGTAGCCGGTATGACGCCCTACGGAGTGCAGCTCTTCAAGTATGAATTTAAAGAGATAGCCCAAATATTTCAGGTGCCATATGGCGAAAAGACTCAGTGCGCGCTGAACCCAAATCCGTAGTATTAAAGATGGGACACCCGTATGCAAGCCGATCCCAACAAGCCAACTTTCCACGAGGATCACCGCGTTATTGTGTTACCATCAAATATGCAAAGGGGAAGGAAACGACATGAATCAGATCAATATCCGCGCCTATCCGCTTCTGCTGCTCATCCTGGTCATTGCCATCGCCCTGTGCGTGATGACCATCAATCTGAATTAAAGCGCCACCAGGGTGCTGACAGCTCTGGCCAGTAGCAAGACTGTCATCCAAGGCTGTCATCCAAGGCTGTCATCCAAGGATGTCATCCAAGGATGTCAGCCAAGCAGGATTAACTTCACCCCCATCACCAGCAGCAAGGCCAGCACGCCTCTGCGGAAAATGAGCGGGTTCAAACGGCGGTCGAGGGTTATCCCCGCTGCGATGCCCAGTCCGATAGCCCCGAATGCAAGGGGGAAAATACGCCACACTTCCCCCGTCAGGTTGCCGCTGATCGCGTGGCTGACGGCGACTGTCAGGCTGCTGAAGATAAAAAACCCCTGCAAATTGCCTTTAAATTGCGCCGGGGACCAGCCTGCGCAGGTGCCGTACACCACCACCGGCGGGCCTGAGACATTGTAGGCTCCGCCAAGCAGCCCCGCCAGGAATCCGAGGGCGTACGGCCAGACGAAGTGCGTCATCCTCGGCGGATTGTATTCCAACAAGGAATACAATGCGTACGCGGCAATCACAACTCCCAGCACAGAGAGCACCACGTGTTCGTTCACGCTGCGCAGAAATAAAATGCCCAGGGGGATGCCACCCAGCGCGCCCAATGCCAGCGGCTTTATCGCACGAATCTGGAATGATTGGCGGTACCGGAGCAGCAACAATATTTCGATAGCTAAGGCAACCAGCGCCACAAGAGGTACGGCGACCCGCAGACCTACAATCGCCGGCAGCAAAGCCATGGCAACTAACGCAGAGCCGAAGCCGGTCAGGCTCTGAGTGAAAACCGCCAGGCTCAATACAGCCAGGATCGCCAGCGACTGCATCCAGAACGCCTTTGGAATATTACCAGGATCAATTACCCTCCAGCCAAATCTCTGGACCGCAGCAAGGTGCAACCAGCAGGTAGTGTACCCCGGGTTCCAGGTATTCGCCAAAGGGGGCGTCCCAAAACACCTCACTTCCTGCTTCAATCTCGGCTTTGAACTCGCCCAGCGCGACCTCCAACGTCGCCTGGGTCTGATTGATCACCCTGAGTTTTTGCTCGGGCTTCACTTTAAGGCAGCGCGGATCCGGGATGTCCGGAAAGATAGTCACCGTGACCACCTCACTCTCGGGCTCAGCGCATATTCCTGCCGCTATCTCGTTAGCGGCGGGCGTAGCGCGATAAGGCGCCCTCTCGGTTGCAGTAGTGGCTGGCAACTGCTCAGTCGCCAGTGGTAAATCCGTTTGCGTAACTCGTGTGCAGCCAACCAGGAATAACAGGCTGCTGGCAACCAGGTAAATCAACAATCGCAGCTTGTCAGCCAACATCTCGACTCGGAATTTTGAGCGGCGTAGAGAGAAGATGTCTGCTCCACTGGGCGAAGAATGTCTGCCAGTCATAGGTATGCATGGATTGCGCTCATTCCAGGAATTTGGGTACACCCAGGCGGATTCCTTTGGCAGGCATCGCCATCAAAGTCGAGGCGCCATGAGCGATCAAAGCGCCCTGTGCATCGGTAACGCTCGCCTCGGCATAGCTGAGCGTGCGGCCGGATTTCAGGCAGCGCCCGGCGGCGATCAACGACCCGTCGCTCACCGATCTGAGGTAGTTCAACTTGAGATCGACATTCACCAGGCCGTTATCCTCAGGCAGCCGTAAAAACGCTGCCCAGAATGTGGCTGTATCGATGAGCGTGGCGATCACGCCCCCATGAACCATGCGAAACGGCTGCATGTGGCATTCCATTATCTCCAGTGCGATTCTGGATTGATCCAGCTCGATCAAGACCAGCTTGAACGGCAGGTGCAGCGGGTAAGGGCTGTGATTGACAAGCTCGATCAATTCTGTGACGTAGGCAGGATTTGGCTGCATAATTGGCGTCTTAGATTCTATCCGATACTTGCGGAAAGTCAAATCAAGTTTCTGTTCCATACACAAATACAGCCGTTACACGAGCGAAGGTAAGAGGTTGGCGCATAAAAATTCCGTTAACAACCTGGAAAAGCGAGGGCTGGTACGTCGAGTGCGCGATGAAAACGACCGCCGTATGATACAGATGGTGCTCACCGACAAGGGTCGCGAATTGATCGCCGCATTATTCCCCGGTCACGTTGCATCCATTGTTGAAGAAATGGGTGTGCTCGAGCCATACGAACAGGAGGAATTGGGTCGCTTATGCCGTAAGCTTGGAAAGATGGCAGCAGCTTAGTCCGCTTTGCCAGTCATTGGATGAACGCCCTTTATATCGTGCAGATCGTTTTATAACGGTGTAACAGGGCGTTCATCTTTATGATCCGCTGACGTCGGATGCTTCGGTCGCTGTAGGAGTAAGCGTCGGTTGAGACGTGGCGGTGGGCGTCGGGGTTAGCGTGGGAGTAGGCGTCGGCGTGGGTGTGGGAGTGAGCGTAGGCGTAGGCGTAGGTGTTGGCGTGGGCGTGGGCACCTGCAAGTTCAGTTGGATTTTTATCTCAGCAAAGGTATCTTCAGTCGAGTGCATGTAAAGGCGCAAGGTGATCACGCCTGCCGGAATCTCAGCTACATCCCAGGTATATAGTTTATCCGGCTGGCTAACGGGCTGCTTGCGTTCGTCAAGTTCATGCCACTCGACCGGTTCTTCACCGATGCCGTACTCCAGACTGTAATAATCGAAAAACTGTGTGGCTGAAGCCTGGCCGAAGATTTCCAGGGGGTTGCTGGTGATCGTATCACCTGAACGTGGGGCGAGAATGGCGATTTGCGGTCGGGGATCATCCGCGCGGCACTCACGATCAGGCGCAAATGTCACTGGGCGCTCAAAACCCATCGATTCAGCCCATTCCTGGCCAGCTTTATCCCTGCGGATCCAGCGCCGGCCAAAACCGTCAGACACGTTCAACACAAAGCGCTCTTCGTTGAGATCGCCGCACGCATTGGAGGCGCGCAAGCCGGTCCAGGTATCTACCACCACTTTCTGCCACAGGTCGTTTTCCTTGGGCAGGGGCGGCTGATCGGCTGCGAACAGCTCGGTGCGCTGCGTCGGACACCACTCGGAAGGCTCGGTGCCGGATATCTCACAAATAACGCGCTCTACGATCCCCGCCGGGCGGCTGAAGGGTGTGGCAACCCCGCCGGTCAGGCGCTGAATGGCGACCTGCATGAATTCCGCCCAGATTGGACCCGCCCCAGCAACGCCGCTGATATCCTGCATCGGCGTGTAATCGGCGTTGCCAATCCAGGCACCAACCGCAATGTCCGGGGTATACCCCAGCGTCCAGTTATCGCGAAAGTCGTTGGTCGTGCCGGTTTTTACCGCAGCAGCGAAGGGCAGGTTGAGTATCGAGTTCGGCCCAAACGCAGGCGTGCGGGCGCTGTTGTCAGCCAGGATGTGGGTGATCAGGTAAGCGTGCTCGGGACGGATGACCTGCTCGCCGGGGGGCTGCTGATATTCGTAGATCAGGCTGCCCTCGAAGTCCTCGATCCGCGTAATCGCCACCGGTGGGACGCGCCGTCCCATGTTGGCGTAGGTCGCGTAGGCGCCTGTCAGCTCCAGCAGGGTCACTTCACCGCCGCCCAGGGTGAGGGACAGCCCGTAATCCGGACGGGTCAAGGTGGTGATGCCCATACGGTGGGCCAGGGCGATCAGGCCATCCTGCTGCGGTGTGTTCGGGTCATCGTAAATGCCGACGTAATTCAGAACTTTGACCGCCGGGACATTGTAGGACGAGCCCAGGGCAAGGCGGGCGGTGACCGGTCCGTGGAACCTGCCGTCGTAATTGACCGGTACATACACCGGGCTGGGGTCATCGGAGCGACCAGAGGGCGAAAACTCGGAGGGCACGTCCCATATCAGGGTGGCAGGCGTGAGACCTTTTTCGAAGCCGGCAGTATAGGTGAGCAGCTTGATGGCCGAGCCAGGCTGGCGCGGGCTGACAGCCATGTTGACCTGACCCGATATGGCTTCGCTATAGAAATCGGCGGAGCCGACCATGGCAAGAATCTCACCATTTGACGGATCGATGGCGACCAGAGCTCCATTGGTGGCGTGACGGTCTGCCAGGCGTGCCACCTGCGCAGCGACGATTTGCTGCGCCAGGTCCTGCAAACCCGGGTCCAGGGTGGTGTAAACAGAAAAGCCCGAGCGGTAGATCGTTTGGGGGTCAAACTGGGTTTCCAGCAGGGTGCGGACGTAATTGACCCAGTGGGGATATCGCATCTGGATATCGGGCGAGTGGAATTCGTAGTTCTTCAGCTCGTTTGCCGCGCTGGCAGCGGTAACCGGGTCCATGCAAACCCGTTGAGGGGCATTGCTAACGTAGATGCAGCCCTGCTCCTGGCTGGCCTGGTACATGAGAACGAGGACACCTTCCTGGCGCTTCAAGGCCAGCTCGCGGTTGGTGTACACATCATAGACGGCGGGCGCCTGGGGCAACCCGGCTAAAAATGAAGCCTGGCTCAGGGTGAGCTGGCTGGCGGTGGTGCCAAAATACGTTTGCGCGGCGGCCTCCACCCCATAAGCCAGGTTGCCGTAATAGCTTTCGTTGAGATAAAGCTCCAGGATTTCGTCTTTAGAATAAATGCGGGTGATCTCGGCTGCCAGAACAGCCTCGCGAATTTTCCGGTCGTAAGTGCGTTGAGCGCGCTCCTCAGGCGTGAAGAGCAGGTTGCGGGCTAATTGCTGGGTAATCGTGGAGGCGCCTGAGACGGTCTCGCCGGAGCTGTAGTTCTGCCAGAAGGCGCGGCCGATCGCCCAAATATCGAAGCCAGGATGGCTGTAAAAATCTTTATCTTCCGTGGCAATAGTAGCAGCCACCACATAGGGCGAGATGCGCTCCAAGGGGACGTAGGTACGCCGGCCAGCAGTCGGATCCAGAATCTCATACAGCACGTTGCCATTGCGATCCAAGATACGCGTGGTCTCGAACTGGGAGGCGCGCTGGCGCAGCTCAGCCACGTTGGGCAGTTCGCGGGCAATGCTGTAATACTGGTAGAGGACAAAAGAAGCTCCACATAACCCGATGACCACCAGGATAAACAAGCCGGAGATCAGCATGCGCAGCAGGCAGCCCAGGTTCCTGCGCCAGTCTACCGACACAGCCGCAGGCGGAGCTGCGGCGCTGGGCGGGGCGCCAACACGGCCGGAGGAAATGACGCTGCGAGTGATGGGCTTTCGCTGATCAGGGAGGCCAGTCTCCGCCTGATCTCCTGCAGCCACCCGGCGAGTTGGATACCCTCCCGTGCGGCTGGCGGTCTCCGCAGAGCGGATAATCCGTGTGGGGGCTGCGGGTCGCTGCGTCTTTCCCGCATAGGCCAGCGGAGAGACGCGAGTGGCATCCCGGTCAATTTCATCCACGCGATGGGGCAAGTCTTCGCCGGGGGATTGCGCCCGTCCGAGAGGCGGCGGCGGAGAGTCCGCCCGACGCACCCGAACCGGGCGGGTATCCTCCTCAGCAATTTCATCCACCAACGGTGGAGATCCGGCAGGCTCGCCCGGCTCATCTTTTTCAGCGTAGATGACCTCTTCTTCTATCCTCTCATCTACATCATCACCTAGGCTCTCGTCTGCGCTCTCTCTGTTTTCTCCGCCTTCTTCCCCCGCAGCTACTTTGAGCGGCGCTGCTAAATCTTCTTCTGCTTCCACATCTTCTCCTGGGAAGCTATCTAACGGGTTAGCCTCATGCTCGACCCGGTCCGAATCGAGCTCACCTGATTCACTCACAGCGTCATCAGCGTCTTCTTCAGGCTGAGAATGGCGAACAGACGCAGCCAGCTCGTCCAGCTCCTGAAGCAGGCGCTCCTCGTCCTCGGCAGATTTTTTCAACAAACGCTTGAAACGCTCGCCGGCTTCCTCTTCATCGGAAGGTACAGGCAGGTTATCGCTCATCAGTGCCCTCGTTACGCAGCCGCTCCTCCTACAGACATGGAGGCGATCAGCGCAGTCCAGGTGCCCTTCATGGTCGTCTCACCCGCCTGGTTCACCACGGTCAGCTGGAGCACCACCGCGCCCCCACCGATGCGGCGTAATGCCCTGGTCTCGGTCACTTCGATCTCGACGTGGATGGTATCGCCGATGAAAATCGGCTTAATAAACTTCCACTCATCGATCTCGCGGAATGCAAGAACCGTGCCCTCCAGCACCCCGGTGCGAACAGCCAGCCCCGAAGCAATCGCCAGGCCTAACAACCCATGGGCCACCCGCTGACCGAAGGGAGTCGTCTGGCTGTAAACGCTGTCCGTATGGATCTGGTTGAAGTCGCCCGACAGGCCAGCGAAGCTGACAATATCGCTTTCTGTAATCGTGCGCCCGGCGCTGGTCATACGCAGCCCGATGTTAAACTCTTCAAAGTACATCCCGCGCTGCTGTGAAGCAATCGTGGACATAGAACTCTCCTGGAGGATATAGATAGCTGCCTCCATTCTAGCATAAAAATGGACGGCATTCCGGGAGTAGCGTGGATAGTCCAGCGCGGCGATTCGCCAAAAACTTCCGTCGCTACCAACCGTTTGACCGAATATGGAAGTTAACATACAATGCATCCATGCGCACCTGGAGCTTGAAAAACGGCGATCCACTGGCACTCACCCTGGCTGCAGATGCCCGTCTGGGTCCTATAAGTTACACCGACGACCAGATCTGGGAGCTCAGCCTGGGACAAGGCGACCCACCTGCGCTCTCGGTTCAGACCACTTATGGCTTGCGGGCGCGGTCGATGCGCCTCCTGCCGCGCTTCAGCCTCGGGGATCAATCAGCCACGGATCCTGCGAGCTTCCATAAAGAACCTCGCGTTCTGCAGTTCTACCCAAACTACTTGCGGGTCGGTTTTGCGCCATTCCAGGGTTTAGACGTTATAGCTGAGTTTTGGGTTCCTGCCTCGCAGGTCCTCGCCGGACGCCTGTTGATTACCAACCAGACAGACCAGAAGCGCCAACTGCGCGTGGATATGGTGGCTTTACTCACTCCCATCGAGGGCGAGCGGATGAACCCGGTGGAAATACAGGCTGCCCCCGCTCTGGCCGGGCGCACTTCAGAATTGGCGCCGGTTGTGTTTATGACCGGCGGACCGAAGGCAGTGGGCAGCCCCTACCCGGCGCTGAGTTTGCAACTCGAGCTGCCGGCTGGCGTAAGTAAAAAACTGACCTGGGCGCATGCAGCCCTTGCTGAAACGCAAGAGTCATTCGACCTGGCACGCGAAACCGCTGCCCGCCCCTGGGAGGCCGAGATCGCCCGCCTGGAACTGCTTAACAGCGGACAGGTGGAAGTGCTGACCGGAGACCCTGAATGGGATGCAGCCTTTGCTTTCAGCCAGGCTGCTGCTTACCGGTTGGTCGTTGGTCCAGGCGAGCGTTTACCCGCAGCCTCATTCGTACTGGCGCGCCAGCCTGACCAGGGCTACTCAGCGCGTGGCGACGGCACAGATTACGATCACCTGTGGAATGGTCAGCCTCCACTGGAGGCGGATTACCTGGCGCAAATACTGCTGCCAGCCTCTGCGGACCTGGCGCAGGGACTGGTGCGCAATTTCCTGGCTACCCGCTTGGAAGATGGCAGCCTGGATTGGAAGCCCGGACTTGCAGGTCAGCGCAGCCGGCTGCTGGCTACCCCTATCCTTGCCCATCTGAGCTGGAAAATTTACCAGGTCAGCCAGGATCGCCAATTTCTGGCGGAGAGCTTCGATCCGCTGGTGGGATACTTGCACGCCTGGTTCGACGAGAATCACGATCGGGACGGCGATGGCATCCCCGAATGGGATCACCCCATGCAAGCTGGTTACGAAGACCACCCCTTGTTTTCCCGCTGGCATGACTGGGCGCTGGGCGTGGACATCTCCACAGCAGAAAGCCCCTCCTTGTGCGCCTTCCTGTACCGGGAGTGCGAGAGCCTGATCCGGATGGCGAAGGAGTTAGGTCGGGACGAGCCGCTCCCGCCGCTGGGTTCACTCGCAGGTCATCTACGCACCGTACTCGAACGCCTCTGGGACGACGAGATATCCAGTTATCGCTACTGGGATCGGGATACGAATTACCCCACCCAGGGCGAACAACTGGCTTCTCGGGCCGGGTCCGGGGTCGTGCCGATCGAGCGCAGCTTTGCTCACCCGGTGCGCCTGCTGATTCGCCTGGAGGTCGAGGAGGGCACCATCCCATTTCCCGAGTTTTTCATCCACGGCGCAGGGGCTTCCGGACAGCACACCGTAGAGCGGTTGGATGTTGCCCGGCTGCGCTGGTATTTAAGCCGAGGGAGCCTGACCAGTGGACGGGTTTACTCCTCCCTGGAACGGATAGAAATTCGCAACCTGCGACCGGGCGACCTGGTGAGCCTGCACAGCGTTGGTTATGACCTGTTGGATCACACCCTGCTCTCGCCACTCTGTACAGGCGCCTCGGCAGCAGATTGCGCCGCCAGGATGGTGCGAGAGACCATTACTGACCCCGCCTGTTTTGGGCGTCCTTTTGGGCTGCCCGCCTGCCCCACCCCACCGGAAGGTGCAGACCCACTGGTTTGCCAGCGCGTTTACCTGCCCTGGAACGCATTGGTGATCGAAGGGCTGCTGGCTTATGGTTTCCGCGCCGAAGCAGCCCGGCTTGTAGAGAGCATCATGGCTGCGATAATTCGAAATTTGAGAGAACGAGGCGCCTTTTACCAATGGTACGATGCTGAAAGCGGTATGGGCCTGGGCGAGCGGAATGAGCTGAGCGGCATTGCTCCCCTGGGCTCTTTCTTGCATACCCTGGGCGTGGTGCTGATTTCCCCCTGGCGAATTCACGTGCTGGGTTCGAACCCCTTTCACTGGCCGGTTACGGTAAAATATCGGGGTACAACCATTTTGTGCCAGAAAGATAAAACCGTGATCACGTTCCCTAACGGTCAAACCGTGACCGTCAGTGGCCCCGAATCCAAGATCGTCTCACTGGAGGAAGAGCGAAACCAGAGCGAGCCCCGCATGGCAGCGAGGGCAAAATGATGACCAGGAATCGGCAGCTCTGCAGCGGATGCGATTGAAGAAGCATCGAAGTAGCGTGGATAGCTTTATGGCTGAAGGCAATTCAAATCAGCGCAGCACGAGGCGCATCAATCGGCTGATTGCAGTGGTTGTCCAGGTACAGGACGCCAGCAAAGTTGTAGGGGCTCTGCGCAAGCTCGGGCTGGTCACTACCGAACTTCCCAGCATCGGCGCATTCCTCACCCGGCATAATACTACCTTACTCATCGGGCTTAATGAGAGCCAGGAAGAAGCCGTCGTGGAGACCATCCACGCCAAATGCCGGCAACGGATAGAATATGTATCCACACCATTAGAGGGGGCGCCGCTGCCCTTACCGGTGGCTACGCCGGTGACAGTTGGCGGCGCGACAATGTTTGCTTTCGAGGTCGAGCGCTACGAGGAGTTCTAGATTATGAAAATGATCCTTGCGATTATCCGAGATAGTGACAATGAAGCGGTCACTCAGTCTCTCGTAGAAGCCAGCTACCGGGTGACGCGCATCGCCTCGACCGGTGGGTTCTTGCGGCGCGGCTACAGCACTTTGCTGATCGGTGTGGAAGACGAGAAAGTTGACGCAGCCATAGAGCTGATCCGAGACAACACTACATCTGCGGATGAACCGGGTATGAAGCGCGCCACCATGTTTGTGCTCAACGTGGCTCGCTATTCGCAAGTATAGCTGGCTGATTACAGCCGTCTCGGTTACTCTTCGTGGAACTCCTCCACCTGGTACGTATAAACCAAAAGTTTCTTCACCTGCCACAAATCATCCTCTGCCCCCATCTTCTGGCATAAATAACTTAAAAAGCGGTCTGGTTCAGGGAGCTTTTCCCACACCTGCGGCAGGAAAGTAGCCTTGCGGAGGCCATCGCCCAGGATAACGCCATCGACACCGGGACGGAGACTGGCGAGAAGTTCTTCGGCGTCTTGATACTCAAGCGGCGCCAGGGATGTGAGCCGCGAAATCTCTATCTTGAGCTGCGCCGCTTCCTGTGGGGTTACAGGAGTAAAGCGATAATCCTGTATGGCGGCTGCGACGGCATGGGCGCGCACATCCTCAGCCAGGGGCAGGTATGCTTCAAGAGCGCCAACACATCCACGCAGTTCCCCATCGATGGTCAGGGTTACAAAGGTCACCCCCGGATAGCGCAGTGCAGGCGGCAGCGCATCGAGATCCAGGGGCTCCAGGGGGGCGCCCCGGACGCCTTGCTCCAATGCCTGGCGAGCCAATTTAAGCAGCAAGGTCCGCTCTTCACCACCAAGCTCGTCTGCCATCACAGCACCAGGCTTCTGTAATTCCTATCATAATATATGAGAGGCAACCTGGAGGACACAATATGAACTGCCAGCAAATCGCCCACAAACATGGTGTGATTTCCTGCCGGGTAAATGGCTGCAATGCGGCAATCAAACCCTACCAGCCCGCCTGCCAGCAGTGGGGACTCCGACTTCAGCGTATAGGTCTGTAAACCTACAAAGCGATCCTGATACTCGGTGCGCCGTTCTGCGAAAAGGGCAGAGATCTCTTCTTGTTCCTGGCTCAATATGGTAACCCCAAAATGACCGGCTTGCAGCATCATATCCCTGGTACGGGTGATATCTTCCAATGAGACCATCACCAACGGAGGCTCCAGCGACAGCGAGGTGAAGGAGCTGACCGTCATGCCGTGCCGAACTCCTTTGTACGCCACAGAAACGATGGTCACGCCCGTCGCCCACTGCCGCATGGCAGCGCGGAGAAGTTCAGCATCCACGCTCATAATTTCATCATACATGCGGCTTGGTAGGAAGTCAAGAAGATTCATCCAGGTCGGGGAAAATCTGACACTTAATATCCTCTTTGTTGACATTGATATCCAACTGGGCTATAATGATATCGAGACAAGCACTGTTATAATCCTCTTTTCGTTGTTCACATCTCAATAATCATCTCAGTCTCCACAGCGACCATTAGATCTTTGCTCGTCTGGACAATACGAATCCATTTGCATAGTTCGTACAGAGGAGGTGATCAGCGACACAAAATATCCCAATTGAAGATTGAGACAAAATGGTCATAAGATAGATCGATCGCCAGGCGCGAATATATTTCTATCCGTGTAATAGTTCCCCTTGAGGGAGGAGGAATTGGCATGAAACTCCGTATTTTGTCTCGAACGATGAACCTGTTGTTCATCACCGTACTTCTGTTATCCCCATTCTCTGCCTTCGCCAGTCCATTAGAGCAAGACAGCGTGCCCATCGACCCGGATGTGCTTACAGATTTAGCCGACGATGGCGTAGCTACCTATTGGGCGCTGTTCGACCAGCAGGCAGACCTGAGCGGAGCCTCCCAAATTGGCGATTGGAACGCCCGCGGCCAGTACGTGTACGACCAGCTTACTTCCCTTGCCCGGGAAACCCAGACCGGCCTGATCGCTGATCTGGAGAAAGCTGGAGTGGACTACACCCCGTTTTGGATTATCAATGCCATACGTGTGACCAGCGGCAGCGAAGTGCTCGACAGTCTGAGCAGGGAACCGGCGTTGGCGGAGATCAAAGCGGATTGGGTCTACGAGCTCCCCGAGCCCATCCCGGCGCCTGAAGAAGGCCAGATCGATGCAGTGGAGTGGAACATCGCCCGCATCAACGCACCGCAGGTCTGGTCGACCTTCGGCGTGCGCGGCGAGGGCATTGTAGTCGCCAATATCGACACCGGCGTGCAGTACAATCACCCGGCTCTGGTGACGCAATACCGCGGTAACCTGGGCGGCGGGGTCTTCGACCATAATTTCAACTGGTTCGATCCCTCCCTCGTTTGCGGCAACCCCTCCCTGGTTCCGTGTGACAACAACGGTCACGGCACGCACACCATGGGCACCATGGTGGGTGACGATGGCGGCGCCAACCAGATTGGCGTTGCCCCCGGAGCGCGCTACATCATGGCGAAAGGCTGCGAGACCAACTCGTGCTCGTCAACCGCGCTCCTGGCTTCCGCCCAATGGGTGCTGGCGCCTACCGACTTGAGCGGGGCAAACCCGCGAGCCGACCTGCGGCCTCACGTGGTGAACAACTCGTGGGGCGGCGGTGGCGGCGACCCCTGGTACCAGGCCTCGGTCAATGCCTGGATCGCCTCGGGCATCTTCCCCGCCTTCTCGAACGGCAATTCCGGGTCCTCCTGCAATACCTCCGGCTCGCCTGGTGATTACGTGCAGAGCTACTCGTCCGGTGCGTTTGATATCAACAACAATATCGCTGGCTTTTCCAGCCGCGGGCCATCCGCCTTCGGTGGGGAGATCAAGCCCAATATCGCCGCACCCGGCGTGAGCGTCCGCAGCAGCGTGCCAACCAACTCGTACTCCTCCTTCAGCGGGACCTCGATGGCTTCACCGCACACAGCCGCCGCGGTGGCGCTGATGTGGTCAGCCGCTCCCGCTCTCATGGGCGATATCTCTGGCACCCGCGCTCTGCTCGATCAGACCGCCATCGACACCTCGGACCTGCAGTGCGGCGGCACGGCAGCCGATAACAACGTGTGGGGCGAAGGCCGCCTGGACGCTTTGGCTGCGGTCAGCCAGTCGCCAATCGGCGCAACCGGCTCACTGCAAGGCAACGTGACCGATGCCAACACCAATCTGCCGATCTCGGCTGCCACCATCCAGGCTGTTGGGCCTATCGCCCGGACGACGACCACCAACGCCAGCGGCGCTTACAGCTTCCCGGTGCTCTCAGTAGGCAGTTATGACGTCACAGCCAGCAAGTTCGGATACCTGAGCCAATTCGCTACCAGTCAGGTAATCACTGATACGATAACAGTGCAAGATTTCGCCCTCGTGCCGGCGCCCTCCTACAGCGTTTCGGGCTTCGTCACCGACGCGGACGGCAACCCGGTCCTCAACGCCAGGGTGACCATCCTGGGCACGCCGATCCCGCCCGCCACCACCGACGTGACCGGCTTTTACAGCTTCGCCAGCGTCCCTGCAGGCAGCTATAACGTGCAGGCAACGGCTGGACGCTGCAACGACCCGCTGACCCTGCCGCTGAACCTGACCGGGGATGTGACCGACTTCAACTTCGCTCTGCCGCAGCGCAGCGACGCTTACGGATACTTCTGCCGCATCGAGACGCCGGCGTACATCGAAGCCAGCACTGTCCTGCCGCTGACCGGCGATGACGCCGCGCTGCAGGTCAGCCTGCCGTTCCCGTTCACCTTCTACGGCAACACTTACAACACCGCTTGGCTGGCGACCAATGGACACATGAACTTCCTGGCCAGCAGCACCACGTTCAGCAACGTCTCGATCCCCGCTACTACGGCGCCGAACGCGGCCATCTACCCCTTCTGGGACGACCTGTTCGTGGATGCTTCAGCCAGCGTGCGCAGCGAGCTGCTGGGGGCTGCGCCGAACCGGATGTTCGTCATCGAATGGCGCAATGTGCGCTTCTTCGGCGACACCACCCGGCGGCTGGACTTCGAGGTCATCCTGACCGAGAACGGCCGCATCCTTACCCAGTACCGCAACATCGCCAACGATGGGCGGGAGAGGGGCAACTCAGCGACCCTCGGCATCGAGAACGCCACCGGCACCATCGCCCTACAGTACTCCTTCAACCAGGCTAACATTGACTTTCCCGAATTTGCCGTACTGTACCGCCTGCCGCCATCCGCCTTCGTGGAGGGCGTCGTGACTGACTACAACGACAGCCTGCCGCTGGCTGGAGCGACGATCAAGGCGTACAAGCTGGGCGCCCTGGTGCAGCAAACCACCAGCGACGCGGATGGCTTCTACCGCCTGCAGTTGCGCCTGGGAGAGTACACCATCGAAGCCAGCAAGACGAACTACGCTGCTGATGCGACGGACGTCAACCTGGCGGTCGAGGATGCCACCTACACCGCGGACTTCGCCCTGATGACGGCGCGCGGCGAGGTGACCCCGGCCGAGCTGACCTTCCTCGTACCCATGGGCGAGCAGCGCACGCAGTACCTGACGTTGAGCAACACCGGCAGTATATCCATGACCTGGGAGATCAACGAGGTGGGCGGCAGCCAGATTGCCGCCGGATTCTCCGGACCGCGCGTTGCCCCTGTCCTGACCCCGGGATTCGATCCCAACGCCAAGAACACCCAGAGCCTGTACCCCTCGGGGACGACGGTTTGGATGCCCACAGCGCCGGGAGATATCCTCAAGCAGTGGACGCCAACCGGCCTTGCGCTGGCCTGGGGCGTCGGCTATGACGGCGATGTCTGGCTGTCGGACGTGCCGAATGCCCATCGCGTCACCGAGTTCACGGTGGACGGCGCGCTGACCGGTGCGAGCTGGCCGATGAACTTTGGCGGCACCTGGGAAGGGGATATGGCCTACGACGCAGGCCGCGGCTGGATGTGCCAGGTCAACGTGGGCGGCGACAACGGCATCTACTGCTGGGATCCAGCCGATGGCAGCATGCAGGCTTCCATCACTGGCGCCTTCCCCTGGGCGTCCATCTCGCAGCGCGGCCTGGCCTACCGCCCCGATGACGACACTTTCTACATCGGCGGCTGGAACCAGGGCGTCTTGTACCACGTCAAAGGCCTGTCCTGGGACGTGCCGGGGCAGGTGATCGGGCAGTGCAACCCGGCTGACCCGAACATCTCCGGCCTGGCCTGGAACCCGGCTTTCGGCATCGTCTGGGCAGCAACCAACAGCGCTACCGATACGATCTACGCCCTCAACCCGACCACCTGCGCGACGATCACCACCCTGGCGCACCCCAGCCCCGGCTTCGATGGCGCTGGGCTGGAAATGGACGCGGCGGGCAACCTGTGGATGATCGACCAGGACCCCAGCACGGTGTTCCTGATCGACAGCGGCATACCCAACTTCACGGAAGTGCCCTGGCTGTCTGAAGAGCCAACCAGCGGCACGCTGGCGGCGGGCGCCTCGCAGCAGATCGTGGTGACAGCCAACACCACCGGGTTGATCCCGGGCGTCTACACGGCTGAGCTGATCATCGGCACCAACAGCGGGCGTATGCCACAGTTGCGCGTGCCCGTCAGGTTAATCGTGCCGGCCTACTTCGTGGGTGTGAACGCTGGCGGAAGCCAGTACATGGACGTGTTCGGCGAAACGTGGTCCGCTGACCAGGCTTACGCGGCTGGCAGTTGGGGCTACCTGTTCCAGTCAACCTCCTTCCGCACACGTTCTGCGATCGAGGGGACGGATGACGACCCGCTCTTCCAGGCGACGCGGCGCGGTCAGGTTGATTACCGCTTTGACAACCTGATGCCAGGCGTCTACCAGGTGGAGCTGCGCTTTGCCGAGATCCAGAACCAGGGTCCCAACCAGCGCCAGTTCGACGTGATCGTGGAAGGCAACTACGTGCTGCCCGCTCACGACATCTCGGCTGAGGCAGGCATCAACGCGGCCGACGATCACACCTTCTACGTTATGGTGCTCGATGGCTCCCTCAACGTTCGCTTCGTCACCCGACGGAGCTTCAAGGAGCCCTTGATCGCCGCCATACGGGTGATCCACAGGCCCGACTTCTAAGTTTCATACGCAGGAGGGAGTGGTCCCTGTCAACGGGGCCGTTCCCTCCCTCAAATTCGCTCGTCGTCCGCTCTCCGGCTGATAGGTTGGATGAATAAGCGGCAATCGATCTGGCGGAGCAGGATTAATTCCGATGGGACCGCGGGCAAACCAGAAAATCGCTAAGCCAGGCTGGGACTACATCTGGTTGCTCTGGCTTGGTTTGGTTGGCGTTCTGTTAATTGTTCGCCCCTCTGCGTCGCCGTCAGCAACCGAAGTGGCTTATTTTCAATTCGATTACCCCCCTGACCCAGAGAGGTTCATTTTTCAATCCTCCGATCCAACTATTATTGCCGAGGCCAGAGACATTCTGGCGAACAACCAGGTAAACCGCCATGTAATGGGCAGGATCGTCAAGCAGCCTGCCCCCTATAATCCTCCCTGGAGCTACCACCTGGATCCTGGCTCAGTCTCCTTCTTCGACCGAGCTATCGAAATTTGTGACGCTACCATCGCAAATGTGGAAGCGCGCCTGGAGGAAGCCTGCGGATCATTCTTGCCGGGCTGTGAATGGTGCCCGTGGGGTTCCAGGTTGCTGGCGGAGGTGACGCCCGGACCGCCGGAGCCTACGCCTGAGCCAGATGAGGCGATCTACCTGCCGATAGTGTTTCGCTAGCAGGGGAGAAAACCTCCATTTGCGCCCTGTTCAAAAAAGCCACTTTGTGCTAAGATAACGGGCAAAGCCACGCAGGTTGCGTGGCTTGCTTTCCGCTCCTGACTGGCGCCCGCCGTGTTCAGGGGCATCCCCTCCAGTGGAGGGGTAATTCCGTGGAAAGGAGGCATTCCCCCAACATGCGCGAATATGAAATGGTCTTTATCGTCCGCTCTGACCTGGACGAAAATGCGCTTAATGAATTGGTCGAAAAGGTCAAAGGTTGGATCAGCGAGCCCGGTGGTCAGGTGACCAAGGTGGACCTGTGGGGCAAGCGCCGGCTTGCCTACCCGATTCGCAAACAGGTTGAAGGACATTATGTTCTCGTGAACATGAAAATGTCCCCCCAAATTGGTCGCGAGCTGGAGCGTAATTTGCGCTTTCTCGACCCTATCATACGCTACCTGATCCTGGCTAATTAAACTCGCCCGACTTTTTTGGTGGATACATATCAGAAGGAGCAACGTATGAGCCGCGGATTGAATAAAGTGATGTTGATCGGCCGCCTGGGACGCGACCCCGAAATGCGCTATACCCCATCGGGCCGGCCCGTGACCTCCTTCAGCCTGGCGACGAGCCGTTCCTGGAATACCTCCAATGGCGAACGGCGCACCGAGACCGAGTGGTTCACCATCGTCGCCTGGGGCAGCCTGGCTGAAATCTGCAAAAATCATCTCACCAAGGGGCAGCAGGTCTATATTGAAGGCAGGCTGCAGACCCGTCACTGGGACGACGCCGAAGGCAACAAGCACAGCGCCACCGAAGTCATAGCCAACGAGATGATTATGCTCGGTGAAAGGCGTGATCTCAACGATAGCGAAGGCGAAGCCGCAGCCCATGACGAAGATGAATTTCCATTCTAACTTTTATTACTTTAGGAGCGAATTAAATCGTGAGCAACTATGACGAGAACGAATCCCCGGCATCCAGCGGACCGACCCGGCGCTTTTACGCCCAGCCGCGTGTTTGCCAGTTTTGCACCGATCGCACGATCGTAATCGACTATAAAAACGTGGATCTTCTCCGGCGTTACGTCACCGAGGAAGGGAACATCCGCCCGCGGCGGCAAACCGGCGCCTGCGCCAAGCACCAGCGCCAGATCGCGACCGCGGTGAAGCGCGCCCGCCATCTGGCCCTCCTGCATTTCACGGGTGAGACCCTGCGCTAGGCAGCACAACCACGCGGGGCGGCGGGGATATCTACACCGAGGAAATCAGATGGCAAAAAATCCACGTAAACCAGAAACTGTTGTTACGAAAAAACACCTGGCTCGCCAGGAGCGGGAAGCCCTGCAGAGGCGCTATATCTTGATCGGAACGATCATCACCCTGGTTTCGGTGATCGGGCTGATCATCTATGGCATTCTCAGCGAGACGGTGATCAAAGCCAGCCAGCCGGTCGCTGTCGTTAACAGCGAGAAAATCAGCACGCGCGACTTCCAGACGCGCACGCGCTATTTCCGCCAGCAGATGATCGGCAATGCGGTGAACAATTTCCAGCTGCTGCAGGCGTTCGGGTCAAGCCCGGAACTTCAGGCTTCCTTCGCTCAGCAGCTCGTCCAGGTGCAGGCCCAGCTCGAGCCCAACCTGATCGGGCAGCAGGTAATCGACCAGATGGTCGACGAGGCGCTCATCCGCCAGGAAGCTGCCCGGCGCGGCATCACGGTGACCAGGGAAGAGGTGGATAAGGCCTTCCAGGAGGCCCTGGGCTACTTCCCAGAAGGCACGCCTACCAGCGAGCCCACTCTGGAGACCAGGCCCACGTCGACCCTCTCGGCGCTGCAGCTCACCTTGCTACCGCCGACCTCCACGCCGACTTCGACGCCGGTGATCACGATCACCGTTACGGCCACCACGACCGCTACCCTGACGCCGACCAGCACTCCCACGGCCACCGCCACACAAGGTCCGCCGCCCAGCGCTACCCCGACTCCAGAGCCCAGCGCGACGCCCACCGAGTACACCCTGGAAGGCTACCAGCAGGTTTATCAAGATACGGTTAATAATTTTAAAGATGCAATCGATATGGATGAAGCCGACCTGCGCCTCCTGCTGGAAGCGCAGCTTTATCGCCAGAAGGTCCAGGAAGCCGTTTTAGCCGAGCTGGATGTGCAGCCCAGTGAGGAGCAGGTTTGGGCGCGGCACATTCTGGTGCCCGATCTCGCCCTGGCGGAAGTGGTGCTCCAGCGGCTGGAAGCCGGCGAGGATTTCGCTGCGCTGGCAGCCGAATTTTCCACGGATACGAGCAACAAAGACCAGGGCGGCGACCTGGGCTGGTTTGGGCGCGGCCAGATGGTGGCCGAGTTCGAAGAGGCGGCCTTTTCCCTGGAGAACGGCGCGATCAGCGAGCCCGTAGGAACCACCTTCGGCTACCACATTATCCAGGTCCTGGGTCACGAGAACCGCCCGCTCTCGCAGTTCGAATACGATGAGCTCAAAGAGCAGAAATTCACGCAGTGGCTGGCGGAGCTGCGCCTGAGCACGACGGTGGAGATCCGCGAGTACTGGACGGAGCGCGTCCCGGCTGAACCCACCCTGCCGCCCGAGATCGAGAATTTCATCTTACAGGTGCAGCAGCAGCAAGCCGCCCCGCAGGCCATCCCGACCGAGCCCACTGTAGAGTCGCCGTCGGAATAGAAACAGGTGTGATAACCGTGTAGAGAAGCAACGCCCCCGTGCTGAAAAAATATTACGGGGGTGTTTATCGTCCCTCCGAGAGGCGTTGTTCGCACCCATCTCTCCGAAATACCTCATTTGAGGGATACCTCTGAAGAAAAAAATTGCTATAATAGATATTATTGGAGGGGCATTTGGGAGCCAGGAATAATCCCTGAGCGGAACGAGCGCAGCGAGTGCAGTCGAAGGGCGTTGTAGAACTATGAGCCCAAATTGAGCCGTTCATATGTAGAGCTACATCGTCTATCGTCATCACTTCACCACGCCATGCAATAGAAATTGACTCCATTCGCCAAGCGTGCCACGAGGTACGAAGGGAGCGCTCGTTCCCCATGGCATATACAGGTCGCATTTGTAATTCCATATTTTAAAAACCGAGAAAAAGAAAGAGGAGAATAAAAT
>DATEDC010000217.1:0-15715 GCA_035286585.1 Anaerolineales bacterium | reverse complement strand
CGGCTTCATTCAATAGCTGAGCAGGGACCACCTCGGCGCGCAGGTTGAGGAATGGCCCAAACTGGTCGAATTTCGTGCTGATCCCGCCGCCGATGATAATCAAATCGGGCCAGAACAGCCCCTCCAGGGTGCCCAGGTATTTCCCCAGCCGTCGCCCCCATTTCTTCCAGGACAATTTCTCGCGCTTGCGAGCCGCGTCGGAAGCGCGCAGCTCAGCCTCATAGCCATCAATCACGAGATGCCCCAGCTCGGTATTGGGAAGCAGGCGCCCATCGCTGAACAAGGCGCTGCCGATGCCCGTCCCCAGGGTGACCACCAGCACCACGCCGGCGCGTTCCCGCCCTGCGCCGAAGGTCATCTCGGCCAGGCCGGCGGCGTCGGCGTCGTTGAGCACCACGACCGGGCAGCCGGTCGCTTCGGAAAACAGCGCCGCGGCGTCGGCGTCAATCCAGGTGGGATGGACGTTAGCGGCGGTTTTCGTCACCCCATGCTGAACGACAGCCGGGAAACCAAGACCGATCGGCCCCTGCCAGGCGAAGTAGCGGGTAATTTCAGCCGCTTTTTTCGCCATCGGCAAGGGCTTGCCGGAGCGAGGCGTCCTCAGGCGGTAGCGCTGGGCCAGCAAAACACCTTTTTCTACATCGACTGGAGCGCCCTTGATGCCCGTACCGCCGACATCGATGCCTAAAATCTCCATCCGGCACCTCCGCTATGTATTTATGGAATGAGTTCAGCAACCGCCCGGGTCGAGGCTGGCGGGAAAAATCTACCCCATGCTCAGGCCGAGCGACCAGCGAGCAGATTGATTATCTCACAGATCAAGCCTGTGATCAAACGCCTGGCGGTAGATCAACTCCCCTCCGGGCAGAGCGCGTCAGCCTCAATCTCGATAAGCATTTGCGGGTCGATCAGGGATTTGACCTCGACCATGGTGGTCGCCGGCGGGTGACCGGCGAAAGCTTCCCCGTGGGCCTGCCCGTACTCCGCCCAGCGAGTGATATCCGTCACGAACATGCGCGTCCGCACCACGCAGTCCAGGTCGGCGCCCAGGTCCTGCAAGGCGCGCCGGATGATCTCCAGGCAGCGGCGAGTCTGGTCGTAGCCATCCCCGGGGGCGTAGCAGTTACCCTGTTCATCCACGGGGGCGGTGCCGGTCACGTAAATGTGCTCCCCGGCGCGCAAGGCGCGGCAGTAGCCCACCTGCGCCTCCCAGGGCGCGCCGGAGTAAGTCCGGTGGAAGTCCATACCCAGCACTCCTTTCGGATTATTGCGAACTCTCGACTTATAGTTGTGATGAAAGCCTTTCAGATCTGAACCGCCTGCGCTTCAGGAAAGCGGGCAAGGACACGCCCCAGCCACCCTCGCCGCCGACGCGGATATCGCGGCGCTCGAAGCGCCACCAGGCAAGCAGGGCGAACAGCAGGGCAAAGCCGAGCAGCCCACCAATCCAGCCCCAATCCAGGCCGATGATCGCCTCGCCTCCCTGGTAATAATTAAACGGCGAATACTCCGCCACCTTTACCAGGTTATCGTCAATGCGCGCCAGCGAGGAGATGAAAAAGCTGGCTACCAGCAGCATCCCGCCGGCCATCGCGGCGAAGCGCCGGGAGGGCAGCAGCATGCTCAAGAGAAGCGCCAGAAACCCAAACAGCATTAAAAAGATGAATAGAGACAGGAAAGGCGCGGCGAGGTCCAGCGGCGTGACATCCATGGTGGTGCCGGGCACCACGACCGCAAAGCCGGCCCAGGTGACCAGCAGGATCAGGAACGTGGTGGTCGCAAAAGCAGCCAGACGCCCCAGGTAGAACGCCGTGCGGCTGAGCGGTTGCGCCATGAGCAGGTCCAGGGTGCCGCTTTCCTCGTCCCCGACCAGCAGGCCGCTGCCCGCCAGCACGGCATAAATACCCAGGATGAGCGGCATGTAGGAGAAAAACTCTATGTGCAGGTAGCCCTGCGGGGTAAACATCTGGCCAAAATCGCCGAAGAAAGCCATCAGCTCCGGAGGGTAGCTGTGCAGGAGCTGCTCCATAACCTCTTGTTGTTCTGCCAGCGTATCGTAAAAGCCAACCAGGTAGCCGCCCAAAACCGCCAGGATCAGGCCCCAGCCCAGGATCTGGCCGCGCGAGCGGCCGAGAGAATACCAAAAGATGGTGAACATTTTTACACCTCACGTATTTACTTTTGAACAAAGAACGCTTCTCATGCCGGGTCTGCGCTAGGTGGAGTTGACCCTGACCCGCTCCCTCTCATAATAAGCCAGGAAAATTTCTTCCAGGGAGGGGCGCTCGATCTCCATATCGACCACCTGGAAAGCGGCGATCTTTTTGATCAGGGCATCCATCTCCCCTTCCACCTGCAGCGTGGCGCTCAGGCCGTCGTCCTGGAAGAGGATGGTCACACCTGGGACGCCCGTCAGCTCCCTAGGGTCAACCGGTGCGCGGAAGCGCAAATGCACCCGGCGCAGGGAGCGGTTGATGAGCGAAGCCGTCTCCGCCACCTCGACCACCTTGCCCAGCCGGATGATGCCCACCCGGTCGGCGATCTCCTGCACCTCGCTCAGGATGTGGGAGGAGAAGAAGATGGTCGCGCCCTGCTCCCTGGCTTCCGCCACCATGCGCAGCACCTCTTGCTGCACCAGCGGGTCCAGGCCAAAGGTGGGCTCATCCAGCAGGAGCAGCTCGGGACGGTGCATCAGGGCCTGCAGCACGCCCATTTTCTGCTTATTGCCTTTAGAGAGATTGCGAATCGCCATCTTTAGATTCAAATCCAGGCGCTCCGCCAGCCGTAGCACGTAACTCCAATCAGCCCGGCCCCCACGCAGCTTATTTAAATAGCGCAGAGCCCTTTCTACGGTCATACCTTCGTCGAAGTGCAGCTCGCCCGGCAGGTAGCCCATCCGGCTGCGGACCGCCACCGGATTCGCCTGGGGATCGATGCCCAGCACGCGCAGCGCGCCGCCATTCGGGCGGATCAAGTCCAGCAGGCAGCGGATGGTGGTGGTCTTGCCGGCTCCGTTCGGCCCGAGGAATCCGAAGATTTCGCCCTGGCGGACTTCCAGGTCCACGCCTCTCAAAGCCTGGATGCGTCCATAGGACTTGAGCAAACCTTGAGCGTAAATCACGATAGTCGTTTCCATACGATCTCCCTTAAAAATGTTGGACAAGTTAAAACTCATCCTACGTTTGGTGGAAAAGTTGTCAACTTGTCCTACGTTTGTCGAACAGGTTAAAACCTGTTCTACATCAAGCCGAACAGCCTGGCGAGACTCGCGGTAAGGAACGTCACCAGGAAAGCCAGGCCGAGGGGCATCAAAGCCCCAAAAACAGCCCACTTACGGCTGCCGGTTTCCTTATAAATCGTCAAGATAGTCGTAGCGCACGGGTTGTGCAAGAGGGCGAAGAGCATCAGGTTGACGGCGGTCAGCAAAGTCCAGCCATGCCCCTCGACCAGCAGCGCTCGCAGCCCGCCCAGGGAAGGGATATCCGTCATCATGCCGGCGCCCAGGTAAACCATCATCATGGTCGGGACGACGATTTCATTGGCGGGGATGGCGATGATATACGCCAGCAGGATGACCCCATCCAGCCCGACCAGCAAACCCAACGGGTTGAGGAGGTTGGCGATATGCTGGGCGATGCTGGCGCCCCCGAAATAGATATTGCCCAAGACCCAGATAGCCGCTCCCGCGGGCGCGGCGGTCAGCAGCGCCCGCCAGAGCACGAAGATGGTGCGATCGATGATCGAGGTGTATAGAATCCGGCTGAAGTTCGGGCGCCGGTAAGGCGGCAGCTCCAGGGTGAAGGCGGACGCCTCGCCCTTCAGGATGCTGCGCGAAAGCAGCCAGGAGACGAAAAGCGTAAACAAGATCCCCAGCAGCACAACCACAACCACCGACCCGGCAGCCGCAAGGGAAGCGAAAGCCACCGGGAAAGCCGCGGCCACGAACACGTTCGCCAGCATGATCAACGTAGGAAAGCGCCCATTGCAGGGCACGAAATTGTTGGTCAGGATAGCGATCAGCCGTTCGCGCGGCGAGTCGATCACCCGGGTCGAGATCACCCCCGCAGCGTTGCAGCCGAAGCCCATTGTCATGGTCAGCGCCTGCTTGCCGTGCGCGCCGGCTTTTTTGAACAAGAAATCCAGGTTGAAAGCCACGCGCGGCAGGTAGCCCAGGTCTTCCAGGATGGTGAAGAGGGGGAAGAAAATCGCCATCGGCGGCAGCATCACGCTCACCACCCAGGCCAGGCCGCGGTAGACGCCGTGCCAGACAAAACCGGTGATCCACCAGGGCACGCCCCAGCTATCCATTAAGGTCGCCGCCTGTCTCTCCAGCCAGAACAAGCCGCTGGCGAGCCACTGAGAGGGCACGTTCGCGCCGCTGATCGTCAGCCAGAAAACCACGGCCAGCATCAGAACCATCAGCGGCAGCCCAAAGACCGGCGAGGTGATCAGCCGGTCGATGCGCTGATCCAGGTCCCAGCGCTGCCCCTCGCCTGCCCGGACAGACCGGCTGGCGATCCGTTCCGCTTCGCTGTAGATCGACCTGACCGTCTCATCGCGGAAGCTGACGCTCAGGCCACGGCGCAGCGCCTCAGCGCGGGCGAATATATCCGCTGGTTGAATTTCATTTGGCTGCATATCCGCAGCGTGTGGGGTCATCTATCCCGTCCCATGTACCCTGTTTAGACGCCTTTAGCAAAGTTTCCGCTTTTCATTGGGCGCCTTCGAGAGCGATTTTGCGGCTGAATTGTTCGCTGCTCCCACCCTGCCGGGCAGCCAGTTGCACGAGCTCACCGCTGAGCAGAGCCTGCTGCACCCGTGCGTCGCCATCCAGCAGCCGGATCGCCAGCCAGCGGGCGTTCGGCATCCCCGGCGCCATGGCCTCGATCATCGGCACCAGCTCGGATACAGCCAGTTGAAATTCCGGCGTGCCTTCCACGCGCCGCGGCCGGGTAGGGATCTCAGCGCCGATCACCCCGGCGACCGTCCCCAACAGCGCCGGCAGACCTTCACCGCTGCGCGCCACCACCGGGATGGCTGGCACGCCCAGGTCGCGGCTCAGGCTGCGGGTGTCCACTTCGATCCCTTTGCGGCGGGCTTCGTCCATCAGGTTGACCGCCACCACCACCTTATCCGTAATCTCGAGCACCTGCAGAACCAGGTTCAGGTTGCGCTCCAGGGCGGTTGCGTCCGTGACCACAATGGTGCAATCCGGCTGCCCAAAGAGGATAAAATCGCGGGCGATCTCCTCATCCTGCGAGGCCGAGAGCAGCGAATAGGTCCCCGGCAGGTCCACCAGCTTGTAGCGCAGCCCGTTGAACTCATAGCCGCCCTCCGCCCGGCTGACCGTCTTGCCGGGCCAGTTGCCAGTGTGCTGTTTCAGGCCGGTCAGGGCGTTGAACAGCGTGGATTTACCGGTGTTGGGATTGCCCGCCAGGGCAACGATGCGGTCGAATTTATCCAGCTTCAAGCCCATTTGAGCCAGGTGCGAGTGCGCGGGGCAATTTTCGCAATTTTCCGCCATGATCAACCTTCCACCTTAATCAACTTTACCCAAACCTGCGCCGCCTGCTCCCGGCGCAGGGCGATCAACGTGCCGCGCACCCGGTAGGCGCGCGGGTCGCCAAAGACATTGCGCATCTCAGCCCGCAGCCTGGCGCCGGGCGTCATCCCCAGGTCGAGCAGGCGCCGGCGGGTGAAGCCCTGGCAGGCGTCATCCAATGCGACTACCTCCCCTGAGGCGCCGTCCGGAAGCTGCGAGAGCGGCATCACTCCGGATTGAGCTTCCCACCTCTCCGGTATGGGAACCAGATACACGTTTACCGCCACCGCGGGAGCCAGGCGGTATTCATTCTCGCCATCGCTCAGCACCATTCGCTGCGGTGTGGCACCCAGCACGCGGATCGTCTGCCCCAGGCGCAGCCCTTCCGCCAGTATCTGAGCGAATGCCAGGGGCGGCTCATCTTCCAGGTGCACGATCCTTCCCGGGGTATCCGCCGGCCAGGCGGTCAGCGGGGTGCCTCCGGTGGGCTGGACTTCTCCTGCGCGGGTGGGGATGGGATCGCCATGCGGGTCTTGGTGGGGGTGACCCAAAGAGGCTTCCAAATCATCGAGCTGCTCGGGGCTCATGCTGTGCTCGCGGCGCTCGGCTTCGTGGTGGACCTGCTGCAAGGGCAGGCGCGCCTCGTCGGCCAGGTAGCGCTCCCACAAGCGGTGCGCCCGGACCACGTGTAAAGCCCAACTCTCCCCCTCCGAGGTCAGGCGCAGGCCGCCATCCGAGGTTTTGAGCAGCCCCTGGGCTTCCATGCGGGTGATCAAGCCCAGGGTCTCCGTCCCGGATAGATGCATGGCGCCAGCCAACGCCTCTGGCGAAGCATGCCGCCCGCTTTGTTCTTGCTTCAACAGGTATTTGAGGGCGTCTTCCACCTCCGCCCGGCGAGCGGAGACGCTGCGAGCACGCCATTGGATCAGCAACCCACGCTGGGGGTGAAAAATCGCCGCCAGCAGGAAAGCAAACAGCAGGCTGAGGAGCACCACCTGCAGACCGCTCACTCCACCTCCACATAGATCTGCTGGGTGACCGCCGGCCCTAGAACCACAACCTGTTCGCCGATCTGGAGCTGCAAATTCTCATCAAAGCTGGAATAGTCCAGCACCCTCAGGTGAGTCTGGGGGAGGATTCCAATGTCGTGCAAGTAGCGCAGGAATTCAGGGTCATCATCCTCCACCCGCTGTACGACCGCCTGCTGGCCCGTGCGCAGCTCTTTCAACCTCAGGGTGGAGTCTGCCGGCAGGCGCAGCTCGCGGCTGGGGATTGGCTTGCCGTGCGGGTCGAGCAGCGGGTCACCCAAAGCCTGGGCGATGCGCTCTTCCATATCCTCCGAGATCACATGCTCGAGGCGGTCCGCCTCGTCGTGCACTTCGTCCCAGGTATAACCCAGGGTTTCGTGCAGGAAGAGCTCCAGCAAACGGTGGTGGCGGATGATCTCGAGCGCCACCTGCCTGCCGGCGGGAGTGAGCAGCACCCCGCGGTGTTTGCGGTATTCCACCAGGGGCGGATCGCTGGTCGCCAGCCGTTTTACCATCCCGGTCACGGAGGCAGGCTGTACGCCGAGGCGCGCGGCGATCTGGTTAGTCATCGCCCGCCCTTCACTCGCGGTCAGCTCGTAGATAATTTTGAGATAGTCCTCAATGGTTTGGGTCAGGTTCTCACGCATCGCGAACATTTCCGTTTCTCCTTGCCTGTCTACCACAGCGCGGCTGTCACCAGGATAAAGAAAACCAGGTAGGCGATATTGAAGCCGGCGCCCTCCGTGGCATCCACCAGCCTTTTGGGCAGCAAACGCTTGATCACCATCCAGGCGAAAAACGCGACGACCGGATTCGCAGCCGCCATCCAGGTTGGAAATGCGCTTTTTCCACCCGCGACCACCACGCTGAACCAGATCGAAGCGCTCAGGATGGAGATTAGTAAAAATGCATAGATTATGATCATGATCTTGCGGTGACGGGCGAGCATTTCCAGCAAAACCGGCTGGGATTCAACCTGTACGCGGTTCAACGCCTGGACATACTCACCGAGATAGATAAACGACCCATGTCCGAAAGCTCCCACCACGGAAGCGCCCGCGAAAAGCACCACGGGAGGCAGCGCCAGGCCAACCCCAGCGCTCGCCAGGCCCTGGTATACCAGCCAGAAACCAACCAGCATCGTCAGGGTGGCAAAAACGCCCAGCAATCCGCCCCACATCAAGCGCCGGGGAGGTATAACCACCATCCTTTCCATCCCGGAGAGCAGCTTGCGGTGCGGCTCGAGTTTGGGGTAATCAGCCAGGTTGGCTTTCGCCGCGAGCAGCAATGTATCGCCGACGGCGTAGACCAGGGCGCCCAGGATGGCGATCAGGCCAGCCAACCGGATAGCCAACAGCATTTCAGCGCTCAATCTGACCCTCTCCTGTTATTCAGATCCAGTCCAGTTACTGTATTGACACCTTTTCCGACCCTTATCAACCTGGGCAGGTAGCGACCCGTACGGCGCATATACTCCTGGTATTCGTCACCAAATCTCTCTATCAAGCGCTTCTCTTCCAACGGTGTGCGCATGACCAAAACGCTGAAGCCAAGCACCAACGCCAGGGCAGTGAACCACATAGCAGACAACAGGCTGAAACCGATGAAAGAAATGAAACCCACCGTATAGAGCGGATGCCGCACCCAACGGTAAGGTCCATGTACCACCAGCGAGTGCTCACGGCGGGTCACCACCGTGGGAGTGACATTGTTCCCCAGGCTGCTGAAAACCCAGAAAATCAGCGGCAGGCAAACCGCCATGATCGCTGCCCCGGTCCAGCGCGCCCAGTCAGGTAAATCCAGTTGTGCCCATGCCATCCAATATGGGTTGATCAAATAGACCAATGCCGAAAGCCATCCAGCCAATCCGAAAATAGAGCGCAGCGCCAGGATCAGCCTGCCTTCTTCTTTTGGCGAGATATCATCTCCGCTTTTATTCGCACGGTGACGATAGGTCACAGAGATACCCAGCGCACTGAGCAGCAATATCCCCGCGACCAAACGAAATAGCCATTCCATATGATTCATTTTCCTATTTAATCAATAAACCGGTGAACCACAACAGAGCCATCCCCGCCAGGATGCCGCTGAAGACCGTCAGCGGCATGGGCTGGCGGGCGGTGTCTTTGCGGATCAACTGGGCAATCTCGTACACCACCTCAAAGACCGCCCCCGTACCTACAGCCAGGAACAGCACCGCCAGGGTCGGCGAGGGGGTAAAACCGCCGATCCAGGCTCCCAGGATCGCCGGCGCTCCGCCGACCAGCCCCATCAGGCCCAGATGGCCCCATCCCGGGCGGTCGCGCAGCACCGGGGCGATAATGCCCAGCCCTTCAGTGATATTTTGCACGATAAAGCCAACCACAAGGAAGGTGCCCAGGGCTATCTCGCCCACGTTATACGCCGCGCCAATCGCCAGGCCTTCACCCAGGTTGTGCAAGCCGATGCCGATGGCGATCATGTAGGCAATTGAGAGGCGCTGGGAAGCCTCGCTCCTGCCGCCAGCAGCCTGCCGTCTCGAGATCGCCTCCAGCAGGAAGAAAGTCGCCACGGCGCCCAGGCCCACCAACCCCACACCCTGGAATGGCCCGGGCACTGCGCCCGCCTGTTCCAGGGCTTCTGCCAGCGTATCCAGCCCGAGAAACACCAGCAGACCGGCGGTAACCGCCAGCAGGAACACCATCCAGCGCCGCCCGAGCTGGCGCAGCGCCGGGAACCAGAACAACCCCAGGTAGACCGGGATCACGCCGACATACAGGCCAATCAATGTGAAGCTCCAGAAGGTGCGCCCGGTTGGCTGGGGCGTCTCGAAAGCCACCGGGATATCCACATCGAAGGCGATCGCATTGCTGGTAAAGAGCGTGATTCCGTACGCCTCTGCATATACCCAGGGGTATTCCAGGTGGACCGTCGCCTCGCCCAGGCGCGGGATGCTGATATCCGGAGAAACTGTAAAAGGCCAGACCGCGTCGTTGATGATCACCTGGGCCAGGGTAATCTCAGCCGGGCTGGCATTGCGCAACAGGATTTCGATGCTGCCCGGTTTCATCACCACGCGTTCGACCGCCAGCGCTTCCACCGGCGCGGGCGGGGCTAGCTGCAGGCCGCCTCCGGTGCTCAAGAACAGGGCGATCACCGCCCCCAGCGCCACCAGGGGCAGCACGAGCAGCGCGGCGGTCGCCAGATTCAGTCGTTTTGGAACTGCGCCAGTGCTGGTTTTTAGTTGCTCGCTCATCACGTCACCTCTACCAATTTACCATTAAGATTAGTTTGGCATTCATGCCCGCGCGCCAAGTCACTCGCTCACCAGGAAATTACCCGTCCAGCCCAGCTCGGCAAACTCGGTGTTGTGAGCGTGGAACATATACAGTCCCGGGAATTTATAACTGAACTCCAGGATGCCGCGCTGCGCCTGGGTCTGCATGATCGTATCGGTATATTCCGTTGGCGTCAGGCTGGTGCCGGTGGGGTAATAGTGGAAGAAATTGGCGTGCAGGTGGATCGAATTGATCAGGTCGAACTCCAGGATATTCACCAGGTAGATACGCACCTTCTCGCCCACCCTGATCTTGATCGGATGCATCTGGTAATGGAACGGGATGGTGTTCGCCGCGTAGAAATCGTTCTCGTCATCAAAGTCCACATCGAAGCCGTTCATCACCATCACGAATTCGTGATCCACAGGCGGGCGCCCACCCTGCGGGTCGATGATGAACGCCCCATACAAGCCCTTGGCGATGTGGCGCGCCAGCGGAAAGGCATGGCAGTGATAAAGGTGCAGCCCGAAAGGCTCAGCGTCGAACTCGTAAGTGAAACTCCCGCCGGGCTCGATCACCCCCGGACCAGTATCGGGCACGCCGTCCATCTCCGCGGCGTGAATGCCATGGAAGTGCATCGTGTGCGGGTGGGTGCTGCCATTGGCGAAGTGGATGCGGATGCGGTCGCCCTCGGTGCAGCGAATGGTTGGGCCCGGGATGCGCCCGTTGTAGGTCCAGGCCGGGTATTCGATGCCCGGCACGACCTCGATATTCTTGTTCACCGAGGCAATGCGGTACTCCCGCAGCGTCTGCCCGTTCTCCAGCGTGGATACCTCTCCGTAATCGAAATCGGTCAGGATATCCGTCGGGTTGAATCCATTGGCTTCGTGATTCACCTCGCCAACCGTGCCGGGCATGGCCTCATGCCCCTCGTGCGCCGGGGGCGCCAGCTTTCCTCTGGCTCCAGCCCGGCCGACGGCAGCCGCTCCGCCGATGCCCAGCAGCGCCAGCGCGCCCGATTTAATAAAGCCTCGTCTTGTGATGGGTGTACTCATCTTCACCTCCATACCGATAAACTGTCCCTCAGCTCGGGTAAGAGACAACCCGTAAAAGGGCAGATCTTGAAAAGAATGATACCTAATTTTTAATTTTGGATATCCTAAATTCAATTTTAGGCGAAATGCATGATTTGTCAAGAGGGAAAATTTCCCACCCCATCTCCACGATGATGAAGAGAGCCAGCCTGGGCGTATTGACACCCGCCCCTAAACCTCTTAAAATCTGCCCATTACCGCAGAAGCCTTCAAATCGTTACCTTTATTCTCAGCCAAAGGAGTGGAATATGGACCAGCAGGGCATAAAACTAAACCAACTGGAAGGTGAGGTGTACTACCCCAGCCCGGACATCGTCGAAGCGGCTCATATCCAGGAATACGAAACCCTTTACCAGCGCTCTATCACCGACATGGAGGGATATTGGGGCGAGCGGGCCAGCGAGCTGGAATGGTTCAAGAAGTGGGATAAGGTACTGGATGAGAGCAACGCCCCATTTTTCCAGTGGTTCGTCGGCGGAAAGACCAATATCGTCCACAACGCCCTCGACCGGCATCTCAAGACCTTTCGCAAGAACAAGCTGGCTTTGATCTGGGAGGGCGAGCCTGGCGATACCCGCTCCTACTCGTACCACGCCCTCCACCGTGAAGTGTGCAAATTCGCCAACGTACTGCGCAGCATGGGCGTCAAGAAAGGGGATATCGTCACCATCTATATGCCGCGCATCCCCGAGCAGATCATTTCCATGCTGGCCTGCGCCAAGATCGGCGCAGCCCACAGCGTGGTGTACGGCGGCTTCAGCGTGGAAGCCCTGGCGGAGCGCATCGAGGACGCAAACAGCCGGGTGCTGGTCACCGCCGACGGCGGCTGGCTGCGCGGCAAGATCGTGCCGCTGAAAGACATCGCCGACGAGGCTATTTCCCGCCAGCCGTCCATCGAATCGTGCATCGTGGTCAGGCGCACGGGCCAGGATGTTTACATGGAGTCCGGGCGCGACTACTGGTACCACGACCTGATGAGCCTGCCGATTGCCAGCCCGCTTTGCCAGACAGAGGTGATGGACGCCGAGGACCCGCTCTACATTCTATACACCTCCGGCACCACCGGGCGCCCCAAGGGGGTCGTGCACACCCACGGCGGCTACATGGTGTATATCTCCACCACGCTGAAGTACGTGTTCGACGTCAAGGACGAAGACCGCTGGTGGTGCGCGGCCGACCCCGGCTGGGTCACCGGGCATTCGTACATCGTCTATGCGCCGCTGATCCTCGGCGTAACCGGCTTCATGTACGAGGGCGCGCCCAACCATCCCTACCCCAACCGCTGGTGGCGAATGATCGAAAATTACGGCATCACCATCTTGTACACTGCCCCCACCGCCATCCGCGGCCTGATGCGCTTCGGCGACGCCTGGCCCAACCGCCACGACCTAAGCAGCCTGCGCCTGCTCGGCACGGTTGGCGAGCCGATCAACCCCGAAGCCTGGAAGTGGTACTACACCGTGATCGGCAAGGAGCGCTGCCCGATCATGGATACCTGGTGGCAGACCGAAACCGGCGGTTTCATGATCTCGCCGCTGCCGATCACCCCGCTCAAGCCCGGCTCGGCCACCCGCCCGCTCTTCGGCATCGAGGTCGACGTGGTCGACGATGCAGGTAAACCGGTGGCCAACGGGGAGGAGGGCTACCTGGTGATCAAAAAGCCCTGGCCCGGCATGCTGCGCACCATCCTGAAAGACCCGCAGCGCTACAAGGACCAGTACTGGGGCAAGTTCGGGGACATGTACCAGGCGGGCGACTCGGCGCGCAAGGACAGCGACGGCTACATCTGGGTCATCGGGCGCATCGACGACGTGATCAAGGTCAGCGGCTACCGACTGGGCACCGCCGAGGTGGAGAGCGCCCTGGTATCTCATCCGGCGGTTGCCGAGGCGGCGGCTATCGGCCTGCCGCATGAGATCAAGGGCAACGCCATTCACGCCTACGCGATCTTGCGGGCTGGTGTGGAGAAAAGCGACAGGTTGGCTGAAGAACTGCGCACCCACGTGGCGCACGAGATCGGCCCTATCGCCCGGCCCGAAGAGATCACCTTTGTCGACAGCCTGCCCAAGACGCGCTCGGGCAAGATCATGCGCCGCCTGCTCAAAGCCCGCGCCCTCGGTTTACCCGAAGGCGATATCAGCACCCTGGAGGAATGAAGTCCCTGCCTTTTGGCTCCTGGTTGTTATCTCCCTGATCGTCTGCGGCGGGATTTTGGCAATCGCCTCCTGGCTGCCCTTTTCCGCCCTCAAACCGCTGATCGACTCCCTGGCGGGAGACGGCCAGGTCGAGGCGTTCACCCCCCTGCTGTTCCAGCCCCTGCGCATCTGGCTGGGGCTGTTGAGCCTGGGCATGCTCGCCGCGGGTTGCTGGGCATTCCTCTTCCGGGGCACCAGCCAGTCCCTGGCCAGGCGGGCCTGGCAGGGCCTGATTTCAGCCTGGCGAAATTTGTGGAGGGACCTGGGCGAACTGCGGCGGTCCCTGCTCAACATCGAGCGCGACCCCCGCTACCTGCTCAGCCTGCTCTTTCTGTTCGCCCTGGGGATATATGTCCGCGGCAGATTATTGGCGCAGCCTTTCCGCTACGACGAATCCTATACCTTCATCGCCTTCGCCCTGCGCCCGTTTCGAGCAGCGATCAGCGATTACCACCTGCCCAACAATCACATCTTCCACACTGTCCTGGTGCGCGCCGCTTACCTGCTGTTCGGCCCGCAGCCCTGGGCAGTGCGGCTGCCGGCCTTCCTGAGCGGCGCCCTGCTGGCGCCCGCGGCTTACCTGGCAGCCAGGCTGCTTTACGACCGCCGGGTCGCCCTGCTGAGCGCGGGCCTGGTCGCCGCCTCCTGGGCTTTGATCGACTACTCCGCAAACGCGCGCGGCTACACAATGCTGATTCTGTTTTGGCTGCTCAGCCTGGCCCTGGGGGCTTATCTGAAAAGCCACAAGAACCTGGCGGGTTGGGGACTACTGGCGTTGGCTACAGCGCTGGGTTTCTACACCATCCCAACCATGCTCTATCCGTTCGGGATGCTGATGGTCTGGCTGTTCTGTTGCTGGCTGGGGAGGAATACCTCGTCAGCCTACGGCAGGTCGTTCCCCCTCTATTTGCTCGGAGCTGGATTTGCAACGGCCGCGCTCACCTTGCTGCTCTACGTACCTGTCTTGCGAGTGTCTGGCTTCAGCGCGGTGACCGCCAACCAATACGTGCGCTCGCCGGGCTGGGAGGTATTTATGCAGAGCATCCCTGGGCGGGTCGGCGCCACCTGGCGGATGTGGCGCCTGGGCTGGCCGGCATACTTCGACCTGCTCGTCTTGTCCGGCGCGGCGTTTTCCCTCGTATTCCATAAACGGGTCGCCGCGCACCGTTTTCCCCTGCACCTGGCGGTGGGGCTGGGATTGGCGGGCATGCTGGTCGTCCAGCAGATCGTCGCCGTCCCCAAGGTCTGGCTGTTCCTGCTGCCGCTGTTCCTGATTTGGGTGGCAGCAGGATGGGTCGGGCTGGCAAAATTCCTCTTACAGCGCTTCAAGTTCAAACAAGCCAGCTGGTGGGAGAGCGCCTTCATCCTGGCTTCCCTGGGTCTGGCGATTCTGCTCGCCTTCAGAGCGCTGGACAACCGGGCCGCGGCGCGCGCCGCAGATGCGGAGGAGCAAAGCATCCCACAGGAAGTGGCGCTGTACCTGAAAGACAACCTGCGAGACGGAGACGCCGTGCTCGCCGCCGTGCCGATCAATTACCCGCTGAGGTACTACTTCCTGCTGTACAATGTACCCGCTGAGTATTACTACCAGGAGGGCCTGGTCGCAGGCTATCAGCGCCTGTTGGTAGTCGTCGAGCCAGGGAGCAATCGCCCGCTCGAATACGTGCTGGAGCGACAGGGCTTGCTGCCGCGGGTGGACCTCCCCGCGGCCGTATCCATCTACCGCTCCGGCACGATAGCGATTTATGCGCTACCCTTCAGGTGAGCAGAGCCCCAGATCTTATGATCGCCGCTTGAGGAGCCGGGCAAGCGCCTCGGGTTGGCGCAGTTGGACGATCAGCGTCCCCACGCCGACCACGACCAGACCGAGCACCTCCTGCTCAGTCACCCGCTCGCCCAGGAACAGCACCGCCAGCACGGGTATCCAGATCAACATGGTGCCGTTGATGATGCTCGATTCCGCCGCCGGAAGCGTGCGCAAGGTATGGTTCCAAAGCGCGAAGGCAAAAGCCGTGTTCACGATCGCCAGCCAGGCGATAATGAGCCAGCCCTGCGCGCTGATCTGCGGCAGCCCCTGCGCCACCATGCCGGTCCCCAGCAGTGTAATCGAACCGACCCCCATGCTGACCGCGGTCACCACGAGCGGGTGGATTGCGCCCGTCCGGTTGACTTCCCGACCGAGAATCGCAGCCCCGGCATTGGCGATGACCCCACAGGCAGCCACCAGGAACCCGATGAGCTGCCCGGCTGGGATCGTAACCGGATAGAAGTAGATGAACGCGCCCAGCACAGCCAACCAGATGCCAAACCATTGGAAGCGGGTCGGACGCTCAGCCAACCAGACCATGCCCATCAGCGCGACGACTACACTGCTAAAACTCCACAGCAGATTCACCGTCACCGCTGGCAGGTAAAACAAAGCCAGGAAGATCGCCCCCTGCGTGATGGTGTATAGAAGCAGGCCCAGTATGACCAGGCGACCCCAGGATTTCCGCGCCAGAGTATGCCTATCCTGCGCCCCGCTGGAGAAATATACAACCGGCAGGAGACAAAGAAACGCCAGCGTGTAGCGCAGCCCGGCAAAGGTGAGCGCTGGGAT
>DATEDC010000216.1:0-42408 GCA_035286585.1 Anaerolineales bacterium | reverse complement strand
GTCCCAAGGGTCGGGCTGTTCGCCCGTTAAAGCGGTACGCGAGCTGGGTTCAGACCGTCGTGAGACAGGTCGGTCTCTATCCGCTGTGGGCGTAAGGGATTTGAGGGGAGCTGCCCCTAGTACGAGAGGACCGGGGTGGACAGACCTCTGGTGTGCCAGTTGTCGTGCCAACGGCATCGCTGGGTAGCTATGTCTGGCAGAGATAACCGCTGAAAGCATCTAAGTGGGAAACTCGCCTCAAGATGAGATCCCTCATCCCGTTAAGGGAGTAAGACCGCAGGAAGACTACCTGCTAGATAGGCGGCATGTGTAAGCGCAGCAATGCGTTCAGCTAAGCCGTACTAATGGTCGAGGGCTTAAGCTGTGGTGCGGAGAACTCGAAACTTTTCTCAGCCGCGTGGATTCAGTTGATAATTAATAATTGAGATAAAGCCTCTTGGTGATTAGAGCGGCGGGGGCACACCCGGTCCCATTCCGAACCCGGTAGTTAAGCCCGTCAGCGCCGATGGTACTTGGGGGGCGACCCCCCGGGAGAGTAGGTCGTTGCCAAGAGGCTTTTTCTATTAATTGACAACTCATCTTCTGCCTGTTATAATAGTTCCAGCAGCGTTCGTGGGCTTGCTCTTTACCCTGTATTGCTTCGCGCGTGGCACTTAAGGAGAGAGCGTATCGAGTTATTATGAGTTCAATTCTGAAAATTACTCATCCGGCTCGGTTGCGTCCATCAGCGCGCACCGAGCTTTTTTTAATGTATATGAGCCCGCCCGCGTGATTGGCTTATCCAGACCAGTTCACAAGGAAAGGAGGTGAAGAAGTTGACGACAGTAAATTTACGCCAGAACGAATCGCAGGACCAGTTGCTCAAGCGCTTTCGCAAAAAAGTTGCTAAAAGCGGCATTTTAAGCACTGTGCGCCGGAAGCGTTGGTTTGTATCCAAGAGTGAATTGCGTAGAATCCAGAAGAAGAAATCCATGCGGAGGATCCGCCGGCGCCAGGTAACTGAAACAGAGTAAGAAATAAGGCTTCGTTAGCTGACGAGGCTCTGCAGTATCCGGAGGTGAAAATGGCAAAGGACGAAGGAAAAATCCAGGTGGAAGGCAATGTCGTCGAAGCCCTGCCAGGAACGCAGTTTAAAGTGCGCCTGGATAACGGTCACGAGGTGCTTGCTTACCTCTCTGGAAAAATGCGCAAGTACTATATCCGCATTCTATTGGGCGATCGGGTGCGAGTTGAGGTGTCCCCTTACGATTTAACCCGCGGCCGGATCGTTTACCGGCACAAGAAACACGCTCAAGTTCCATCCTCTGAAACAGAACAGTAATTGCTTTTGATGGGCTGATTCCACTGCTCCGGACTCATCTGCTTTAATCAACAGGTGGGGTGCCGCTAGGCACCCCACCTGTTTTTTCATGCAATCGCCCTCAGTAGGAACTCAGCACTTTCATGTAATTAGCCCGCTCAAACGCGGCCGGCTCGGCGACGGATTTTTGACTCATGCTGCCTTTCATCTGGTTGATCGATTCGTATTCGCGCTCGACCATCCAGGTCTCCATCTCAGAGAGGATCTCTGAAACGCGGCCGACGCCATTCTTCAGGAGCTCAGAGGTCAGCATGGTTACACTTGCCCCAGCCATGATGGCTTTCAGGGCGTCCAGGCCGTTATGCACGCCACTGGTTAGCGCAAAGTCGGCTTGTAGGCGCCCGAACAGGATGGCAATCCAGCGCAAGGGCAAGCGCAGCTCATGCGAATTGCTGAGCACCAGGTTGGGAACTACTTCAAGCTCTTCCAGGTCAAAATCTGGCTGATAAAAACGGTTGAACAGCACCAACCCATCGGCTCCGGCTTCTACTAGACGGCTGGCGAAGTTGGGCAGTGCGGTATAAAACGGGCTCAGCTTGACAGCCAGGGGGATTTTCACCTTACGCCGTATATCCTGCACCAGTTGGATGTGCCTCTCTTCCAGCTCGCTGCTGATCAGAGAAAGATCGGTTGCCAGCTCGTAGAGGTTGAGTTCCAGGGCGTCTGCGCCGGCGCCTTCGATTCTCCGAGCATAGTCTATCCAGCCGCCTGTAGAGATGCCGTTCAAGCTGCCAATCACAGGGATACTTACGGCTTGTTTGATCCTGATCAAATTTTCGAGGTAGCGTTCTGGTCCAATACTGTACATTCCGTAATCTGGCAGATATTCCAGCGCTTCTGCGTAGGAGTACGTCCCGCGGGAGAGGTCGTTGTCCAGTTTCAAGCTCTCCTGGATAATCTGTTCCTCGAATAAAGAGTACATTACCACTGCTGAGATGCCTGCTTTTTCCAGCTCGACCACGGTCTCTACGTTTTTAGATAAAGGTGAGGCCGAAGCTACCAGGGGGTTTTTCAGCCGCATGCCAAGATAGGTTGTTTGTATGTCAACCATGTGAGTCCTCATTTTTGGTCGCCGTCTTCGCTGCCAGCGTTTTCGCTGCCAGCGTTTTCGCTGCCGTCATAGTGCATGGCTGCCATCTGGCGGTATAAAGCCCAGCGACCCTTCACGTCTTGCTTTGCTTTCTTCATCAAGGCTTCGGCGCGCTGCTCATCACTTTGCAGTAACATGCGATAGCGTGTTTCGTTATAAGCATATTCCTCGAGTGAAATCGTAGGCGGCTTTGAATCGATTATCAGGGGGTTTTTCCCCGCCTCGATCAGGCTCGGGTTGAAGCGATACAAGGACCACGCTCCAGCCTGGACAGCCAGTTTTTGCTGCTCCAATCCTTTGCGCAGATCGTAGCCGTGTGAGATGCAGTGGCTGTAAGCGATGATTAATGATGGGCCGTCGTAGGTGTCGGCTTCGATGAAAGCGTTCAAGGTCTGCTGATCGCCGGCGCCCATGGCAATCCTGGCGACATAGATATAGCCATACGCCATGGCGATCATGCCCAGATCCTTTTTGGGCATGCCTTTGCCCTGGGCGGCGAACTTTGCGACGGCGGCTCGGGGGGTAGATTTGGAGGCTTGCCCGCCTGTGTTGGAATACACCTCGGTATCCAGCACCAGGACGTTGACATTGCGCCCGGAGGCGAGCACATGATCCAGACCTCCATAGCCAATATCGTAAGCCCAGCCGTCTCCACCCACAATCCAGACGCTCTTGCGAACGAGGACATCGGCGATGCTCAACAGGTTTTGGGCGAGGGGGTCATCTTTGCCAGCCAGGCGCTCTTTGAGCAAAGCAACACGCTGGCGCTGCTCGTTGATGCCCGCCTCGGTCGTCTGCTCTGCATTCAGCAAGGCGGCGACGAGCTCTTCACCCACGACCCCGGCAAGTTTTGGGAGCAGCTCCTGGGCATACTCTAACTGCTTGTCCAGGGTGAGGCGCATCCCCAGGCCGAATTCGGCATTATCTTCGAATAAAGAGTTCGACCAGGCTGGTCCACGCCCTGCGCGGTCTTTTGCCCACGGGGTGGTGGGCAGGTTTCCGCCGTAGATAGATGAGCAGCCGGTTGCGTTGGCGATCACAATCCGGTCGCCAAACAACTGGCTGAGCAGTTTCAGATAGGGGGTCTCGCCGCAACCAGCGCAAGCGCCAGAGAATTCAAACAGCGGCTGGAGCAACTGCGAGTTCTTCACTGTTTTCAGGCTGATCTGCGTGCGGTCCACCTCAGGCAGGCTGAGGAAGTAATCCCATTTAACATTTTCTTGCTCGCGAATAGGCGGTTGTGGCGCCATGTTAATGGCTTTGCGCCCTACCTGGCTTTTATCTTTTGCCGGGCAAGCCTCGATGCACAAACCGCAGCCGGTGCAATCCTCCGGAGCCACAGCCAGGGTGTATTTCATCTCCGGGAATTCCTTCCAGCGCGCCTCCACCGCCTGCCAGTTCGGCGGAACGCCTTCCAGGAACGAAGGGTCGTAGACCTTCTCTCGGATCACAGAATGCGGACAGACAAAACAGCATTTGCCGCATTGAATACACAGATCAGGCTCCCAGACCGGAATTTCCAGGGTGATATTGCGCTTTTCCCATTGAGTGGTGGCGGTTGGGAATGTGCCATCCGCAGGCAGGGCGCTCACCGGCAGGTTATCGCCTTCTCCGGCGATCATCGCGCCCAGGACATTCTTGACGAATTCAGGGGCTTCCGCAGGCACCGGCGGGCGGCGAGATAGCTGGCTGTTGGCTTCTCGAGGGACTTCAACCTGGTAAAGATTCTCCAGGGTCTGATCGACGGCCTCGTAGTTGCGGCGCACAACCGCCTCGCCGCGTTTGCCATAGGTTTTTTCGATGGCGTACTTAATAGAAGCGATTGCCTGCTCGCGAGGCAGCACGCCGCTGATGGCGAAGAAACAGGTCTGCATGATGGTGTTGATGCGCCCACCCATGCCCGTTTTTCGGGCGACCTCGTAAGCGTCGATGACGTAGAAGCGCAACTTCTTTTCGAGGATTGCCACTTGCGTTTCGATTGGCAGGTGCTCCCAAACCTGATCAGGGCCGTATATGCTGTTGAGCAGGAAGACTGCCCCGGGCGCAGCGTATTTGGTCACATCAAAGCGCTCCAGGAATGAGAACTGGTGGCAGGCGACGAAATTCGCTCGCCCGATCTGATAAGGCGCGCGGATGGGCTTGGGGCCAAAGCGCAGGTGCGATATGGTGACCGAGCCCGACTTCTTGGAGTCGTAAACAAAGTATCCCTGGGCGTAATTATCGGTCTCCTCGCCGATAATTTTTATCGAGTTCTTGTTTGCGCCCACCGTTCCATCTGCTCCGAGCCCCCAGAAAACGCAGCGAACCGTTTCCGGCATCTCGATGAAGAAACCGGGGTCATAATCCAGGCTGGCGTGGGTAACATCGTCCTGAATGCCGATGGTGAAATGGTTCTTCGGCTCCGCCTTCAGCATTTCATCGAAGACGCCTTTGGCCATGGCGGGAGTGAATTCCTTGGAGGAGAGACCGTAACGACCGCCAATTACCCGCGCATAGGGCCGGTTGGCGAATTGGGCATAAGGCGCACTGCCTTCTGCCAAGCCTTCGTTGATGGCGGTTACCACGTCCTGATAGAGCGGCTCGCCGGCTGAACCTGGCTCTTTACTGCGGTCCAGGACAGCGATGACTTTCACCGTGGGGGGCAAAGCCTCCAGGAAATGCTTTACAGAGAACGGCCGATAGAGGTGAACGTTGACGACGCCAACTTTCTCCCCACGCTCGGCTAGATACGCGGCCGTTTCGCTGGCGGTTTCAGCGCCTGAGCCCATGATGACGATCACCCGTTCGGCATCCAGCGCCCCGGCGTAGTCGAAGAGGTGATATTGGCGCCCGACCAGACTGGCAAATTTATCCATGTATTTTTGGACAACTTCGGGACAGGCTTGGTAATAAGGGTTGACGGTTTCGCGGGCCTGGAAATATACATCGGGGTTTTGCGCAGTACCGCGCATGACAGGTCGGTCGGGAGAGAGACTGCGCTGGCGGTGGGCATAAACAAACCTATCCTCGATCATGGCTTGTAGGTCTTCATGAGTTAGCTGTTCGATTTTGTTCACTTCATGAGATGTGCGGAAGCCATCGAAAAAGTGCAGGAATGGTATGCGAGCGTCGAGTGTGGAAGCATGAGCGATCAAAGCCAGGTCGTGTGCTTCTTGAACCGAGCTGGAGGCGAGCAGGGCAAAGCCAGCCCCGCGGGTTGCCATGACATCCGAGTGGTCCCCGAAGATTGAAAGCCCTTGAGCCGCCAGCGAGCGAGCGGAGACGTGAAACACTGTAGGGGTTAGCTCGCCGGCTATCTTATACATGTTGGGGATCATCAGCAATAGACCCTGCGAGGCAGTGAAAGTGGTGGTCAGCGCGCCAGTTTGCATCGCCCCGTGGACCGCTCCTGCCGCGCCACCTTCGGATTGCATCTCTACCACCAGGGGAACTGTGCCCCAAATATTCGTCTCTTTGGCGGCTGACCATTCGTCAGCAAATTCGCCCATTGGAGAGGATGGGGTAATCGGGTATATCGCAATGACCTCGCTCAGTTTATGGGCGACATAAGCAGTGGCTTCGTTACCATCAATAGTAACCTGAGGTCTCTTCATTATTTACTTTACTCCATTCTTGCGGTAATTCAACGCTCGGTGAGAGCGTGTATATTTACCCGTGGTATTGTGTTTACACACTTCAATGAACCATTGTAAGTTTAGCCCTGCTTTCAGGTTTTCATAAGTTATTTTAGACATAAAAAATCCTGTGAACTGTCACATCTCGGACATAAAAAGTATGATTGGGTTCGGCCACATCGTTTCAAGCGAGCTTGACACATACGTAAGGTGAGCGGAAACTCTCTTGACCATAGCCTGCGAAGGTTATAAAATCATGGCATGTTCCACGTATTTTGCTTAAACATGAGAATGTTCAAATTTGTGCTATACTTCGATCATGGTTGAAAACCCGTATATATGGCGCAATTGGGCGGCAAGGTTGCACTCCTGGGGGTTAAACAACTGGGTGGCCTCGTTTCTCGAGGCAGCGGGCCCACTTGCGACGATCGGCGCGCAGGCGATTTATATCAGCCAGCCCATCCTGGGGACTTTCGTCCCGGGACGCCACCTGCAAGCGCTGGCTGACATGCTCGAAGAACCCGAGCAAACCCGCAGGTTCACGCGTTATCTTCTTGGGGAGACAGACTCTTGAGCTTTGAAAACCTCGCCAGCAGCGACATCCCCGCTATACTTTTCGTGCTGTTATTTTTAGGGTTGATGATCTTTTTTGCTCTCAGCGGGCGCAAAAAGGCGTACCAGCCCACTCGCGAGATCCCTGCTTTCGACCGCCTGCGACAAGTAATCGGCCTGGCGGTTGAAGCGGGCAAACGCCTGCATCTCACCCTGGGACGGGGAGGAATCAGCGGAGTGGAAGGCGCCTCTGCTGTGATCGGGTTCACGGTTTTGGAGCGATTCGCGCGTGTCGCCTCGGTGAGCGACCGCCCACCAATAGCCACCAGCGGCGATGGAACGCTGGCGATACTCAGCCAGGACACTTTGCGAAAAACCTTTAAAACCATCGGCGTAGAAAGTCAATACGATCCTGCCTTTGGGCAGCTAAGCGGTTTAACTCCCATGGGTTACGCAGCCGGAACTCTGCCGATATTTTATGACGCGCAGCTTGCTGCCACAGTATTCGCCGGGCACTTTGGCAGCGAGGTTGCCTTACTGACAGATGCAGCCGGACAGAACGATGTGCTTGTGCTGGCAGGCAGTGACAGCCTGCCCGCACAAGCGGTTATATACGCCACTGCCGAGCAGCCTTTAATCGGGGAGGAACTCTATGCCGCTGGCGCCTATCTTAAGGCAGGACCCATGCACCTGGCCAGTTTGCGCGCCCAGGATATACTGCGCTGGATTTTGGTTCTGGCGATCATTATTGGAGCGGGGCTGAAGTTTTTGGGATTCCTATGAGGCTGAAAATCCCCCTTTCTGTATCCATCGTCATTGGTGTAGGCGTCGTTGTACTGCTCGGATATTTCATCGAGATCCCGGTTCTGGCAATCGTGCAGCAGGTCTTGCTCGAGTGGGCGCTGATCCTGGCGGCGGTAGCCTTGTTGGTTGGGGTGATCAACCTGTTAAGCGTGCATTTCCGCCGGGTTTCGGGCAGGCAAAAAAATGGGGCGTACAGCATGATCCTGGTCAGCTCGCTCTTACTCACCTTTGCGCTGGGCGCATTGTTCGGACCAAAGAGCGACCTGTCTTTATGGGTTTTCAACCATGTCCAGGTGCCAGTGGAGAGCTCCCTTATGGGGCTGCTGGCGGTGGTTCTGGCTTTTGCCTGTGTGCGGATGTTATGGCGGCGGTTGAACCCGTTTTCCCTGCTGTTTCTGGCAACTGTGCTGGTAATGCTGCTGGGCGCAGCGCCGATCATGGGGATTGAAATACCGGGACTGCACGGTCCAGATGGCTTGCGAGCCTTGATCGCCCAGGTTCCTGCCGTGGCTGGGGCGCGGGGGATTCTCATCGGCATCGGATTGGGTACGATTGCAACCGGGCTGCGGGTTTTGATGGGCGCAGATCGCCCTTATGGTGGCTAGAATGGGTGAAATTCGCTGTCCAATGTGTGGTAAGCCGAATCCCGATGACCTGGATGTCTGCCAGTACTGCGAGGCGCGCTTAAAGCCCCTGATCGGTCCATTTGAACCAGCAGACACTCACGAACCGGAAGAACGCGAGCGGAGTTCCGTCACGGATTGGTTAGACTCCCTGCGCGAGCAAGAGCAGGGCGAACTCTTCGATGCTGAGGCTGAGTTTCCGGAAGGGGATGAAAGCGCCGAGGATGTTTCCCTGCAACCCGAAGAATCCTACCCAGGAGAGCCAGCAGAGGGGGATTGGCTGAGCAAACTGCTGCCAGAGCGAGGATCCGGGGAGGAGGCTGAAGCAAGCAGCGCAAGCGAAAGCCCGGAATGGTCGGCTGAGGAGGCATCTCAGGAGACGAGCGTCCCGGATTGGCTGTCTGATCTCGGAAAGAGCATCCAGGAACAGGAAGAGGAAGAAACGTTTTCCGAGGCTGAAATTGAGGCTTTTCAAGACGTCGATTTGTGGGGGATGGGCGAACTAGGCGAGGAAGAAGAGTTGGGGGCAGAGCAGGACTTAGAGATTGGGATCACCTCGCAAGAAGAAATCGAGCCAGCTGAGCAGCTTCCCAAGAGCGGCGAAGAAATTCCCGATTGGCTGCAAAGTTTCGTCGAAAGTGAACCAACCACCTCGGCTGAACCGGAGGAGGCTGCTGAAAGCGAACCCGGCGTAGCGCCCGATTGGCTGGTCGAGCTGGAGGAAACCGCAGGGATTGAGACCTCCAGCGATGATCTGGAAGTTGAATCTGAATTGGAAAAGATCGATTGGGAAGCATTGCAAACAGACCAGATCGATCTCAAAGCGGGGCAAGAAACGCCCACTACGCTTGAAGATGTGCCGGCCGTCGCCCCATTTGCGCTCGATGAGGAAGAGGCTAGCCTGGATATCGGTGAAATGCCGGAATGGCTGGCTGAGGCGGATGCGGATGACAGCGAAGAGCAAGAAACCCCGCTCGAGGAAATAGATGCCAGCCTGACGCCGGGGGAACTGCCCGGCTGGCTGGAGGCGATGCGCCCGGTCGAGGCGGCGGCTCCGACTGCGCCCTTTACTGAAGAAAGCGACCAGGAGGTCGAATCCAGGGGTCCATTGGCTGGCTTGCGCGGGGTCTTGCCGATTGAGCCTGAAATCACGCAGATTAAAAAGCCCGCCGCGTATGCGATGAAGCTGCAAATATCTGACAGCGAGCGCAAACATGCCAGCCTGTTTGAAGAATTAATATCCAATGAGGGTGTATCGGCTCCGATCGAAAAGGGCTTTGGCATCTCCTCTCAGAACGTCTTGCGCGTGGTGATCTTTCTGCTGCTCTTGTTTGCGGTGGGTTGGCCAATTTATACCGGCAGCCAGAGCGTCGATTTACCCTTACCATCCAGGGAAACCAACCAGGCCAGCAGGATGATCGATAACGTCATGGTCAGTGAGCCGGTCCTATTAGCGGTTGATTATGAACCTGGGTTCTCAGGGGAGATGGACGCGGCCTCGGCGTCCATTGTGGATCATTTAATGATCCGCGGGGCTTACCTGGCGGTTGTTTCTTCCACTCCAACAGGCCCTGCGCAAGCCGAGCGGCTGATCAAAATCGTGAACAACACGGCAGGCCATGCTTACCAGTACGCAAGCCAGTATTCAAATTTTGGGTATGTCCCCGGCGGACCGGCTGGGTTGCTGAGCTTCGCCCAAGCCCCTCGCCGGGTTATCCGCTACGGATTGGATGGCGAACAGGTCTGGGAGGCTGCACCTTTGGCTGACGTACAAACCCTGGCGGATTTTGCCTTTGTTATAGTTATCACTGATCGCCCCGAAACGGCGCGCGTCTGGATCGAGCAGGTGCAGCCGACGCTGGGGGACACCAACATGATATTGGTGGTCAGTGCGCAGGCGGAACCCCTGGTGCGCCCATATTATGAGGGCGTTCCCCAGCAGGTGAATGGCATGGTGATAGGGTTGGCAGGCGCTGCGGCTTATGAAAACGGCATGCCACGCACCCTTCTGGCCCGGAAATATTGGGATGCCTACAGCTACGGGCTAACCCTGGCAGCCCTTTTCATCCTGGCGGGCAGCACATTCAATTCCCTTTCGAGGGTATTTGCAAAGCGCAAGAATACCTTCAAGGATCAGAAATGAGCCTGGCAGACCTGAGTCTGGTGGACATGATAGGGGCCCTGGTGAGTTTCGGGCTTACCTTGATGGTGTTCAGCTATGTTTTTGGAGATAATGTATTATTCCGCATTGCCATCCATCTTTTTATCGGTGTCTCCGCGGGTTATGCAGCCATTGTGACCGTGTACAACGTGATTTGGCCTCAGTTGTTGATCCCACTGGTGTTTGGCTCACAATCTGAAAGATTGTATGTGTTGATCCCGCTGGTTTTGGCTGGTTTGTTGTTCTTCAAAGTGACACCGCGCTTTTCTGCGCTTGGCAACCCCTCGGCCGCCTATCTGGTTGGCGCAGGCATGGCGGCGGCGGTGGGCGGCGCGGTGATTGGCACGATTTTCCCTCAGGTAGCTGCTTCAGCAAATTTATTCGATTTTCAGGCTGCACAACAGGCTGGCGGTCTGGGATTTTTTGTGAAAGGCGTTGCCATTTTACTCGGCACACTGACGACTTTGATCTATTTTCATTATGGGGTGCAGCCGAGCCCGGGAGGCGCGGTGGCGAAGGGCTGGCTTGGACCCCTGAGCTGGATCGGGCAGATGTTTATTGCCATCACCCTTGGGGCTGTATTTGCGGGCGTTTACTCTGCAGCCCTGATGGCATTCATCGAGCGGGTATATTTTGTTGGGGATATCCTGCTGCCGTTGTTATTCAACCCGTAAGGATCCATGCCAATTTCTTTAGTGGATGCTGAATCTCTAATAGCCATCGATGTTGGGAGCGTTTCCACCCGCGCTTTCCTGTTCGATGTCGTCGATGGTCGCTATCGTTTTCTGGCTTCTGGCAGCGCTCCTACGACAGCAAATGCGCCTTTTAACGATGTGAGTGAAGGCCTTCGCATAGCCTTGGAGAACCTGCAAGCCATCACAGGCAGGGTGCTGCTCGGCGGCGATGAGCGACTGATCATACCCAGCATGCCAGATGGCTCCGGCGTAGACGTGGTTGCCGCGACGATATCCGCTGGCCCTCCGCTGAGAGTCGTCCTGGTAGGCCTGCTCGAAGATGTTTCCCTGGAGAGCGCCCGGCGTTTAGCCAGCACCACGTATGTGCGCGTGGTTGAGACGCTTTCTCTGAATGACCGGAGAAAAACCGAGAGCCGCATCGATGCGATCCTGCGCCTGCGTCCCGACCTGGTCTTAATCGCCGGCGGGACGGATGGAGGCGCCTCCCAATCCGTGCTTAAACTATTGGAGTCTGTTGGGCTGGCGAACTATTGGCTGCCGCAGGAGAATCGTTTCGAGGTTCTCTTCGCCGGAAACCAGAAGCTGGAGGCTGAGGTAAAGGCGACCTTCGGGCGCCTGGGACCCCTGCATATCGCTCCCAACGTGCAGCCGGAGCTGGGGACGGAACGATTCCAGGTGGCACAAATTCAACTGGCGAACATTGTACGCAACGTACGCAGCCAGCAGTTAGTCGGAGTCAAAGAACTGGATAACTGGTCTGGAGGCGGGCTCTTCCCCACAGCGACTTCCTTTGGGCGGGCGGTTCGCTTCCTTACCCGGATTTATGATTCGGCGAAAGGCGTCCTGGGGGTCGATATAGGCGCTTCTGCCACCACCATGGCCGCCGGGTTTGCGGGCGAGCTGGTGCAGGCTGTTTTTCCCCATCTTGGGCTGGGTCATGGAGCCACAGGGATCTTACACCAGGCTACGGTGAGCGAGATCAGACGCTGGCTGCATATCGATCTATCCGATGACGACATCCGCCATTACGTTTACAACAAGGCTCTCTATCCGAACAGCCTGCCCGAAACCCCGGAGGATCTGGCGATCGAGCAGGTGATGGCGCGGCTGGCGATGCGCCTGGCTTTGAGAGAGATCAGCCCTGGCTTTCCTGAGCACAGCTTTCACTATGGACCTGCCTTGCTCCCCTGGTTTGAGCCGATCGTCGCCACAGGGAGCGTCTTAACCCGCGCGCCAAACTTTGGCCAGAGTGTGCTGATGTTGTTGGACGGGATCCAGCCTACGGGTATCACCACCCTGGTTCTCGATCAAAACCATATTTCCCCAGCTTTGGGCGTTTCTGCGGCTATAAATCCGATTCTGGCAGTCCAGGTTTTGGAGTCGAACACGTTTCAAAACCTGGGAACGATCCTCTCGCCGATCGGTGACGCCAAGCCAGGCACGCCCGTTTTAAGGGTGCGCATGAGCATCGATGGCGGCAGTGAAACCAGTATGGACATCAAGCAAGGCAGCATCGAGGTTTTACAAATCCCCCAGGGTCAGGAGGCGCAACTTTCCCTCACGCCGCTCCAGCGCTATGATATCGGCATGGGTGGATCAGGGCGAGGTGGACGTTTACGTGTGCGCGGCGGCGCCCTGGGCGTGATCATTGACGCCCGCGGCCGCCCGATCTCTCTGCCGCACGATCCTGCGCGTCGGCGCGAATTGATCTCGAAGTGGCGATGGATCTTGGGATGCTGAGAGTAACTGGCACTTTTCTTGCATCGTTGGATTGGCATCATGTTAGCTGAGGTCACCCACATTCTTCCTGTTACCCTGATCCGCCGGGAGCGCATGTTGCCGATTCCGGGGAGGGTCCTGGTTCGCAAAGGTCAAAAAGTGAGCGCGACCGATGTGATCGCTGAAGCCAATCTCAACCCCGAGCACCTTTTGCTGGACATCGCCCGCGGTTTGGGTTTACCAGAAGAAAAAGCCGATCGCTACCTGCAATGCAAGGATGGCATGCGAGTTGCACAGGGTGATATTCTGGCTGGACCGGTCGGATGGGCCAAGCGGGTCGTCCGATCACCACGCGGAGGTCGGGTGATCCTGGCGGGGGATGGAAAAGTCCTGCTTGAGCTGGACAGCCCACCCTTTGAAATGAAAGCAGGCATACCAGGAATGGTGATTGAGTTGCGCGAGAATCGCGGCGTGACGATTGAGACAAGCGGCGCCTTGATACAAGGGGTGTGGGGCAACGGGCAGATCGACTACGGCTTGATGTTTGTCCTGGTGCGATCGCCGGACGACACGCTGACTACCGATAGATTGGACGTCAGCATGCGTGGCTCTTTGGCAATCGGCGGATATTGCGGCGACGCCGAAGTGCTCCGGGCAGCCGACAGCCTGCCGCTGCGCGGTTTGGTCCTGGCGAGCATGGACGCCGCCCTGGTTTCGGAAGCAGCCCGGATGCGCTTTCCCATCATGCTCATCGATGGCTTCGGGAAATTGCCGATGAACATGGCTGCCTTCAAGCTGTTGACAACCAACGAAAGGCGCGAAGCTGCGGTCAATGCCGAGAATTGGGATCGCTTCAAGGGCGTGCGCCCAGAATTAGTTATCCCCTTACCGGCTTCCGGCGATCTCAAAGCGCCCCGCGAGGTGGGATATTTCGAGGCCGGTCAACAAGTGCGCATCCTGCGCGCGCCGCACAAGGGAAAAATCGGCACACTGGTGGCGTTACAGCCTGGGATTAACAGGCTACCCAGCGGTGTGCAGACAAAAACCGTTATCGTGAAATTAGAGAACGGCGATGAGGTGGTGGTTGGCTTAGTCAATTGCGAGATTTTGGAGTAAACTAGGATTGGCTGATCAATCTGGGTAGCCGCGACCAGCCCATTCAACGCCCTTCAAGTTCGGCATTATCAGGAGGAGAGTGAGATGACATACAATAATATGGATACCGAAGGCATGGATTTCGAGGAAAGCAGGCCTCCTGAAGAATCCAGCAACAGGACATTTATTATTGTTGCCAGCATACTGGGCGGCATCACTTTGCTTACCCTGGTGTGCATTGCAATTTACGCTTTCGTAGTCCGGCCGCGCCAGATTGCCGATAGAGAGCGGCAGATTGAAGAGCGCAATGCGCAGAATACCCAGGTCGCCCTTGCCATTACGCAAACGTCGGAGGCAATCGCCAGACAAGCTGAGTTTACCGATACGCCCACGGTGACACCGATCCCCAATACGCCTACTCACACCCCAACACCTGTGCTGGCAGTTCCCACGAATACGACAGCAGCAACGATGGACCCGCGCACTGCAACCGTAGCGGCTCTCCTGACCCAGGCGGCAAGGGTCACACAGGCCACGCAAGCTGCGGCACCCACCTCCACGGCTTTGCCAAACACAGGCTTTGCGGATGAGGTGGGTATACCCGGATTGCTTGGAATAGCGATACTTCTGGTCGCGGTTATTTTCCTGGCCAGACGGCTAAGGATTTCCACTTCAAGTTAGCCAAAAAATAAAAGCGTAGGGGCTGTCCCAGGTACGGGACAGCCCCATCGTTTGATTGGGGGGTATTCCAGATGCAGCCTTATACGGCGCCGGCTGCGACCTGTTCTCCAAAACCGATCAGCTTTTGAACGGCCTCCTGGCTGCGACCTTCGGCATATACTCGCAGCACCGGCTCGGTGCCGGAGGGGCGAATCAGGAGCCAGGAATCATCTGCCAGCAGGTATTTGATGCCGTCCAGGGAGGACACATTGATCACCTCTTCCCCGCCGATATGCGTGGGGGCATTTTCCAGGAGCATATTTATCATCTGTTCTTTTGCCACCGGTCGGCTGAGGCGCATATCGTTGCGCTGATAATGCGCAGGTCCGACCTTGCCCATCAAATCCTGAACCAGTTCGGCTAGAGTGCCAGCGGAGGCTGCCACCATCTCCACGATCAGGAGTCCCATCAATACGCCATCGCCTTCGGGAATATGGCCGAGGAAGCTGATGCCCCCGGATTCTTCTCCACCGATCAAGATATCCTCTTTGAGCATATAATCAGCGATGTAATTAAACCCGACGGGAGTTTCATACACCGGCAGGTTGTATTTTTCAGCCAAACGATCGATCATGCGGGTGGTCGAGACGGTGCGCACAACGGGGCCGCGCCAGCCGCGCCGTTCGACCAGGTGGCACAGCGCCAGGGCCATGATTTTGTGCGGGTCCACGAAATTACCGCGTTCGTCCATGGCCCCGATTCGGTCGGCATCCCCATCCGTCGCCAGGCCAAAATCCCCCATGTGGGTGCTGATTGCGCCGGCCAGCGCACCCAGATATCTGGCAATCGGCTCGGGGTGGACGCCTCCGAATCCGGGGTTCATTTCCGCCCGAATCTCCTGCACCTCGCAGCCTGTACCCTGCAGCACGCTCTTGATAACGCCTCGACCTGAGCCGTACATCGAATCGACCACCAGTCTTTGAGGCCTTTCGGCGATGTGGTCGAAATCGATCAGCGTGCGCAAATGGTTGAAATAATCGGGCAACGGGTTGAAGCGATGGATCAACCCCAGTCTGCGGGCCTGCTCGAAATCCATCAGGTTAGGACCGCGCGCGCGCGCTTCGTTGTCATTCAGATATACTTCCACCCGGCGGCACTGCTCGCTCAACGCCGAGCCCCCGTAAGCAGCTTTTAATTTCATCCCGTTGTAGCGCGGGGCGTTGTGCGAGGCGGTGATCATAATCCCCGCATTTGCCTTGAGGTGCTTGACGTTAAAGGATATCGCCGGAGTAGGGGCGTCCGCCTGGGCAAGGCGCACGGTGTAACCGTTGGCAGCCAAAACACGGGCGACTTCACTGGCGTAGCGATCGGACAGAAAGCGGGTGTCGAAGCCAACGACGATTTCGCGCCTGTCCTGGTTGAGGTTGAAGTTGTCCCCATTGTTCCAGTCGGCGGCGTTGACCGCATCGGAAATTGCCTGCGTGACCATGCGCAGGTTGTGAAAGGTGAAAGTATCCGAGATAACAGCTCGCCACCCATCGGTGCCGAAATGAATAGGCATGATCGTTCTCCTGGTGCTTGTGTTAGGCGTCCCAGATTCTATCATTGATCAGGATATTTCAAATTCACACATTTCGTCGTCACTCCGAGAAAGCCGTTCATACTTCGTAGGTCACACAAAATGATCAAGGAGACTGCCGCGCTTCGCTCGCAGTGACAATTCAATCAAATAAGAAGAGCGCATTGGCGCTAATATTGCAACCCGGCAGGCAGATGTCAACTGGCACCAAGGCAGATGTCCAGAGGCATCAATATCCTGGGTTCAAAGGTCTTATTAGATATATTCCGGCTGTTTATAGTTCGTGCTAAAATCAAGATATGGTCGATCAGGATGTTCCACAATATGCCGCCCTGCTGAAGGAACATTATTTGTTCCAGGGGCTGGACGAAGCCCAAATTGCGCATGTGATCGCCCGGCTGGTTCGGGTCGAGCTGGACCCGGGCGAGGTGGTGTTCGAAGAGGGCGAAATAGGGGAGAGCTTCTACCTGATCTTTCGGGGAAGGGTTGAAGTCACCCAGGTGGAGCGGGGTAGATCGCGCCATCTTGCTTCCCTGGTGGAGGGGGATTATTTCGGGGAGGATGCATTGTTATTCGACCGGCCTCGCATCGCGACAATCACCGCCGTGGTGCCGACTGTCCTTTTGAGCCTGGACCGAGACAATTTTTATGAGCTGCTGCGTAATTTTTCCCAGATTCGTTTGAACCTCTCCTCAACCGCTGAAAGCCGCCTGCTTGCCCAAAAGGAAGAGTTCGAGTGGGTGGGCGAGGATGAGGTGATTTATTTAATCACCCGCAAGCACGAATTTTTCTTGATCGTCTCGTTAATCCTGCCGATCCTGATTGGGCTGGGATCCATCCCCGTGCTGTTGTTCGGCCTGGCAGCAGCTCCTTCCCTCTTTGCGACTGGCGTGAGGGCGGTGGGAATCGTCGGTGTGTTGCTTTCTATTCTTTTTCTGGTATGGAACTGGCTTGATTGGGGAAATGACTTCTACTTCGTCACCAATCAAAGGGTGGTATGGCTGGAAAGGGTCGTGATTTTTTACTACAGCCGGCAGGAAGCGCCGCTCACCCAGGTACTGGCGGTCAATGTCACCAGAAGCTGGCTGGGCCGCATTATTGGGTATGGAAATGTGGATGTCAGAACCTTTACAGGTGGAATATTGATGCGCAATATGCGCAATCCAAACCAGTTCGCCTCTTTCGTAGATAGTTTTCAGGTGCGCGCCAAGCACCAACAAGAGGAGGTTGAGAAGGTGGAGCGGGAAAAAGCTCTTCGGATGCGCCTGGGCCTGGAGGAGGAAGCTGAAGCGCCAGCCCCCGCAGAACCTACCGTGCCCCAGGTCGAGCAAAAGGCGAGTAAGACAGTCAAACCTGGCGGTTGGCGAGAAAAGCTCCAGACTTTCCTGCAGGTCCGCTATGAACGCGATGGGGTGATTACATACCGCAAACATTGGTTTCTGCTGGTGGGCAAGACCTGGCAGCCAGCCACGGTATTTTTCTTCCTGGCAGGCTTGATGGCAATTCTTTACGTCTCCGGATCGCTCGATGGGGGTTTTGCACTGGTCCTGCCAGCCGAGACCCTGCTGGGCCTGGCGTTATTTGGGGCTTTTTTGTGGTGGGTTTATAATTACCTGGACTGGAGCAACGATATTTACCAGCTCACCCCCGATCAAATTCTGGATATCGAGCGCAAACCCCTCGGCAGAGAGGTAAAGAAAACCGCCCCGCTCGACTCGATCCTGAGCATCGAGCATACCCGGGAGGGCATTATCCAGCTGCTGTTCAACTACGGGTATGTGACCATAAACGTGGGACAGACGAAGTTTATTTTCCGCGGCGTGTATAACCCGGACCAGGTGCACCAGGATATCGCCGATTATATTGAGGTCCGCCGCAGGAGGAAGCAGGAAAGCGAAGCCCGGCGCGAGCGGCAGAAATTGGCGGAATGGTTCGGCGCGTACCATGAGCAATCCGGTATCCAGCAAGAAATTGAGGGCGAGTCGGATTTCGACTTGTTTCCGGGGTAAAATTGGCTGTTGTGCAGAAATATTTGAGTGGATGAGGTAAATTTTTAATGGCAGTGCTTGAGGTTGTCACCAATCCTGCCCCCGTGCTGCGCAGAAAAGCCCGCAAGGTCGCCGAATTTGGGCCGGATTTGCAGAAACTGGTCGATGACATGGTGGAGACCATGCGAGCCGCCCCGGGCGTTGGGCTGGCAGCACCGCAGGTAGACGTGTCTTTGCGGGTGATTGTGGTCGAATTCGGGGACGAGCAGGATGAGGAAGCCCCACCCAAATTGTATGCGCTGGTCAACCCGGAGATCGTGCGCGCTTCGGTTGAGACGGTGACAGGCACCGAGGGATGTCTTTCTATCCCCGGATTTGTGGGCGAAGTCGAGCGCCAGGTTACGGTCACCGTCAAAGGCCAGAACCGGCGAGGCCAAACGATTCGAATCAAGGCGCAGGGATGGCTGGCGCGCATCTTCCAGCATGAAATCGACCACCTGGACGGGGTGCTTTTTATCGATAAAGCAGAGAAAATATGGAAAGTGGAAGAGGAGCCTGCCCAAGTCATGCCGGCGGATTAACCGCCGGGTAATTTGACTTCGCTAAACGGTTGTATTGGGCAATGCCACGGGGAATTGGGCTCCGTGGCATTTGTGTGAACCAGTTATGCATCTGACCAGATTGTCGCTCACCAACTGGAGAAATTTCGCCCGCCTCGATATTGAGGTGCCAAGAGGGTCGATAGTGATCGTAGGCGAAAACGCGCAGGGCAAAACCAGCCTGCTAGAAGCGATTTACTTTTTGGCGACTTTTGTATCCTTTCAGGCTGGCAGCGACCGGGAATTGGTAAATTTTATCGCCGGGCGCGAACCGCTGGCGGTGGCGCGCCTGGTCGCTGATTTCCAGCGCAGTAAAAGAGGCGGAACGGCAGACGCCCATCGCCTGGAGGCGCGCCTGATCCAGGAAACCAACGGATCCAACGGCCAAAGCCGCATGCGCAAGGAGGTCCTGGCAGACGGAGTGAAGCGAAAGGTCAATGAAGCCATCGGGCTGTTCAACGCAGTGATCTTCACTCCGCAAACGCTACGCATCGTCGAGGGCCCCCCGGAGGAACGCCGCCGCTATCTGAACTTAACCCTGGCCCAGGTTTTGCCCGGATACGCAGCAGCCCTCAGCGATTACAACCAGCTATTAATCCAGAGGAATGCCCTGCTGAAACAGATCAGCGACGGCAGCGCGGACCCCGGTCAACTGGCATTTTGGGACGAGCATCTCGCGGCTGAGGGGTCGCGCCTGATCCATGCTCGCATCCAGGCTATCCGGGAGCTGGAGGGGCTGGCGGCGAAGATTCACCTGCAATTGACGCGCGGCAGCGAGGTGCTGCGCCTGGACTACCAGCCAGCCTACGACCCTCTCCCCTATCCGGAGAAGCAATTCGCTCTGCCCGTGGGCGAACCCTACGATCGCTCCGGATTGTCTGAGGAGAAGATCCGCCAGGGGTTCTTAGAGCAACTGGTTCGCCTGCGCGCAGAGGAGATCAACCGGGGGATGACTACGATCGGGCCGCACCGGGATGAGCTGCGCTTCTTGAGCAACCGGGTTGACCTGGGCACTTATGGCTCGCGCGGCCAGGCTCGGACCGCCGTGCTTTCACTGAAATTAGCCGAAGTGGAATGGATGAGGGCGAAAACAGCCCAATGGCCAGTGCTGCTGTTGGATGAAGTGCTGGCTGAGCTGGATATTCAGCGCCGGGCGGATTTACTCAGCGAGCTGATGGACAGCGAACAAGCGCTCCTGACCACCACCGATGCAGATCTTTTTTCCCCTACGTTTGTCCAGAAATCAAGCCTGTGGCGCATTCAAGCGGGGCGGGTATACTAGCTCGCTGGTAAGAGGCAGCATGATTGACCCCGAAGGACAAAACCAGGCATACATCTTCCAGATTAACGCCTCGCCGGGCGGCGTGCCCAAGCTCGCAGTAAGCGCGGGGGAAATCACTTTCGAGGGCCTGGCAGGCGACCGGCAAAGCAACCGGGACGTTCACGGCGGGCCTGATAGGGCGTTATGCCTTTATTCTCAAGAACGCATCCTGGCTTTGCAGCGGGAGGGTCATCCCATTTATCCTGGAGCTGTGGGTGAGAACCTGACGATAGCGGGTCTGGATTGGGAGGCGGTCGCTCCAGGCATACGCCTGGTCATTGGCGAGAGGGTCAGGATCGTGCTGACCCGCTACACCGCCCCATGCAACACCATTGTGGCTGCGTTTTCAGACCGCAACTCGAACAGGATTTCACAAAAGCTCCATCCGGGTTGGTCGCGCCTTTACGCGCGCGTGGAGCAGCCGGGTTTTATCAAGGTTGGGGATCGTATACGGGTTATTAGAGATTGAGAGCGGGGGACGATCTACAGCGGTCGTTTGGCAGCCACACCCGGTCGACGGGGATATTTATGGGGCGTGGTGTGGATTTTATCCACCACGATCAGGTAGCGTTCTTCCGCAACACCCGGAAGGGTGACGGGTATCAAACGGCGGAGATGGCCCCCCATCAGGCGCAAAGCGTTTTCGGCGGATTGAGCCTCTGCGGGAGCGTTCTCACCTTTCATCGCCAGCATGGAACCGCCGATACGCACCAGGGGGAGCTGGTATTCGGCGAGCACCGGCATAATCGCTACCGCGCGGGTGAGCGACCAATCATACCTCTCGCGATAGTTGGGGTCCTGGCCTAAAATCTCAGCTCGCTCCTGCACCACCTCGACGCCTTGCAGACCTAAGACTTGCGCCATGTGACGGCAAAAATCTGCTTTCTTGCCCACGGATTCCACCAGGGTTAGCTGCATCGATGGACAGACAATTTTCAACGGCAGGCCAGGAAAGCCAGCGCCTGTGCCGATATCGATAACCCGTTCCATGGACTTATCGCGCATGGCGAGCAAACAGGTGAGGGAATCCAAAAAGTGCTTCACGCGAATTTTACCCGGTTCACGGATAGCGGTCAGGTTGACGCGTTCGTTCCAGGCCAGCAGTTCGCCTTCATAAGCGCTCAGCGCGCTCAAAGCGGATGGAGTGAGCTGAATCCCAAGAATCGAATGCGCCAGTTGGGCCATTTCGTTCATCCCCGAAGATTATACACGCTTGTGACGGCGCACTTATAATGACATCCCACTCGCCCCCTTCGACTTCGTCCAGAGAGGTCCAGAAGGGGAGACTCCACGAATGGCTGAGGCGAAAAGGATCATTTTACCTTTATCCGGGGCAGGCGCTGCGCCTGAGATAAGGCAGGAACAGGTCTGCTGACGGGCGTCATGGTCCAAGAAAAAAGCCGGTGGATGCAGACCACCGGCTGTTTCATCGATAATGGATTAGAGTACCTGAGCGCCTCAGTCAGATTTCTCAGCGGGCAGTGGTGCGGTCAGCTTGCGGCTGAGGCGGCGCCGGCGCAAGGCTCGCCAGGCGAGGGACAGCGGGAGAATGAAGACGACGGAGATGGCGATGAGCGTCGGCAGGATTAACAGCACAACCCAGATGGCTGCTTCAGCCAGGAACTTTAGCGTGTTGATCAATGCCTGAATGGCGCTCTTCGCCACACCAACCGGTTGCCAGCCTCCTATGGTGAGCGGCTGGACAGCTTCATTTGCAATCAGCTCAACGCCGATCGAAGACAGCGCCGCCGACTGTTCGTAATACTGGATTTGGCCTTTGATCACCTCGATCTGCTCGCGCACCTCGACGAGCCGGTTATAAACGGCCAGCACATCCTCGGTCTTGGTGGCTGACCCCATAATTTCGGTGAGCTGCGCTTCGGTGGCTTCCAGGTTGCGCAGGCGGGACTGCAGGTCAGTATAATCGCTGGTTACATCCTGGCTGTTGATGTTCTCGTCGAGCGGGTCGCGATCGCTTTTGGAGCGGATGCGCTCCAGCGCCTCGTTCAACCGTTCAGCAGGCACGCGAACGGTGATCGAGGCGCGTGGCACCTCGGCGCCGCTTTCCAGGCGGGTCTGGTAGAGCTGGGCGTTGACGATGAAACCGCCCATCTCCTCAGCCATGCGCCCGATGGCATCCATCGAGGCCCCTGGGTCGTCCACGACGATGGTCAGGTTGGCGTTCTTGATGACCAGACGCTCTACATCGAGCGACGGAACGCTTGGCGAGATGCCGCCGGCTCCCCGATCGACTTCCACAAAAACTTCCCTAACCAGCGGCTCGGCAGCGGGCGCCTCCTGGACGGCAATATCCTGGCTGGGCGCAAAAGCGGGTCCGCATCCGGACACGACCAGAATGCCGGCGACCAAGATACACAATTTGATCCTGATATTGGGTTTCATCTTCATACTCCTCTTCCCTTCCAGGACGCTCCAGCCTCCAAAAAAGTTCCTTCGAGATCACCAGCCGCTGGCGAGGCGCAGGATGTGCCGCTCGGGCAATCGGGCAGCCTGCATGCGGTGCTGGACAGCAACCACATCATAGGGAACTCGATACAGCTCCCAAGATTGCTCTTCCGGATAATATATGGCGTAGGCGGCGTTCGGATTGCGGTCGCGCGGCTGTCCCACTGAACCCGGGTTGAGAATAGCGCGCGGGTTTAGCGAGAACTGTGAGTTTGCCCGCGGGACGGAAAGGACCGCAGAACGATCTGCATGGGGTAATTGATAGATGACGGGCAAATGCGTATGACCTACAAAACAATACGGGGTGTTAAAATAAGCGAAGCTGAGCGTGGCAACGTGAGTATCCAGCAGGTATTCCCAAACCGGATGTCTTGGGCTGCCGTGCACTAGGGTCACGTGATCTTGCTGGACGCGCTCGGGCAGGCTGGCGAGAAACTCCAGGTTGGCGGTGGTTAATACGTTTTGGGTCCAGTAGATGACCTGCCGTGCTTCGGGGTTGAAAGCAGAGGGGTCGATTTGCCTGAGCACAGCCGCGTCATGATTGCCAAGGATGCACACCAGCTTGGGCAAGGAACGCACATTGATAATACATTCATTCGGGTCGGGGCCGTATCCAACTAGATCCCCCAGGCACCAGGCAGCGTCAAAATATCCGGCATGGGCGAGCACAGCCTCAAGGGCGGTCAGGTTGGCGTGGATGTCGGAGATGACGAGAATGCGCATGAGATAATAGTAGCACAAAAACGGACACGAATGAGACGGGCACTGGTAATTTTACCAGCCTTAGATCAGAGTCAGCTCCAGACCTGATAAAGCCCAAGGTTTCCCTCTTGACCGTCTGAATAGAAAGTCTCGACAATCGCAAAGCCGGCTGCTGAGGCCAGGTCCTGCAGCTCAGATGGAGAAAAATGATGGACGTAGCGCAAGCCGTGACCACCCTGGCGCCAATCCAGCAGGTAATCTCCGGGTTCGACCTGTGTTGAGTCGAGACCAACAGCCTCCCAGGGCTGCAGACGTTGGCGCAGGCGCAGGCTGTTCAAGAACTGCCATTCGGAGTGGATAAAGCGCCCCTGGGAGCTGAGCAAAGAACGGACCTGGCGCAGCACCTGTTCTCGCACAGCCGACCCAGGCAGGTGGTGTAGGACGGCAAAGGCGAAGATCGTATCATAAGGCGGGCGCAGGCCTGGGTCGGAGAGCCCGCGAAGGGGACGATCCCACTCGGACATGGACAGATCCGTCTGGATAAACACGGCAGGGAAGCGCCCTTCAAAACGCTGGCGGGCAATGGCGATCAAGGCCGGACTGCCATCCAGACCCACGTAGAAACCAGCAAAGCCCTGCTGTCCCAGACCGTAAGCCAGCTCGCCGTTACCGCATCCCAGGTCCAGCAGGCGGGAATCGAGCGGCAGCTCTTTCAATATCCTTTTCACCCCAGGCTGTAAACGCAGGCGGGTGGAAGAGAACTGGCGGGCAAAGGTCTGGTAAAATTCACGATTGAGCTTGTTTAACCGGGAAATCACTACCGCGTTCACAGGCTTATTATACGCTTGAGGTAAGAGAATCTTGCTGGTATTCAGGTGCAGTTTATGGATCAACAGGTCTGGCTAGAAGCGCGCCGGCATACTCCTGAGATGCTGGCCCTGGCGCGCAAGGTGCTTGAAGAGGTGCGCAGCGGGCGCAGAGTGGCTGACGCCGTGCGCCGGCACCCACTGCCGCAGGGCGGCTACCTGGGGAAGCACGTGCTGGTGGCGGCTTACCGGCAGCTCGTCCAGAGCGGCGCCTGGCAGGCGGATCCCGCATTGCTCGGGCGCATCCGCATGAAGCCGGTGCGGACTCTCTCGGGGGTAACAACAGTCACGGTGCTGACCAAACCCTACCCTTGCCCGGGCAAATGCATCTTCTGCCCGACCGATGTGCGCATGCCGAAGAGCTACCTGCCAGACGAGCCGGGCGCCATGCGCGCTTTACAGCACCAGTTTCATCCCTTCGATCAGGTGCAGGCGCGCATCGAAGCCCTGGAAGCCGTGGGTCACCCAACGGATAAAATCGAGCTGCTGATCCTGGGAGGCACGTGGAGCTCATACCGCAGGGATTACCAGGTGTGGTTTATTCAACGCTGCTTCGACGCTTTGAACGGCAGCGAGTCATCCAGCCTGGAGGATGCCCACAGGCGCAACGAGACGGCGCAGCACCGAAATGTCGGTTTGGTGGTGGAGACGCGCCCGGATCATGTCGATGCCAGGGAAGCGGCCTGGCTGCGTTCCCTGGGTGTGACCAAGGTGCAGATGGGCGCGCAAAGCCTCGATTCACGAATCCTTCAATTGAATCAGCGCGGCCATACGGCTGAAGACACGCTCCAGGCGGTTTCCATCCTGCGCGCGGCCGGGTTTAAGATCGTGCTACACTGGATGCCCAACCTCTTAGGCGCTACCCCCGAATCTGACCGGGCTGATTTTCAAAAATTGTGGCAAGGCTACTGCCCGGATGAGATCAAAATATATCCCACGCAACTGCTGGCAAATGCCGAATTGTACGATTACTGGCTGCGGGGGGAGTACCAACCCTATACGACCGAGACATTGATCGAATTGATTACGGATCTCAAGGTATCCATCCCGCGCTACTGCAGAGTCAATCGCGTTATTCGCGATATCCCCTCGAACAACGTGGTGGCTGGCAATCGCCGCACCAGCCTGCGCCAGGACGTTCACCGAGAACTAAAGCGCCGAGGGATGAAATGCCAGTGCGTGCGCTGCCGAGAAGTGCGCGGGCAAAACATAAATATACAGAGCTTGCAGGGCGAGGGGCTGGTATATTCCGCTGGCGGAGCGGAGGAGCACTTTCTCTCATTCGTAACCCCAGATGACAAACTGGCTGGTTTTTTACGCCTTTCTTTGCCGGGCGCAGAATCGCCTGATACAGGTCAAAGCGATCTGGCAGGGGCTGCGCTGATCCGGGAGGTGCACGTCTACGGGCAATCCTTACCGGTTGGTGAGGACCAGGATGGCGCCGCCCAGCATGCCGGGCTCGGTCGGCGTTTGATCCAGTGGGCGGAGCAGATCGGTCAACAGCAAGGATACCAGCGACTGGCGGTGATTTCGGCGGTGGGAACCCGGGAGTATTATCTGCGCCAGGGATTCAGGCGCGGTTCGCTGTATATGATAAAGGAACTCTAACCCTGGTGGTGACGAAGACAAGCAAGATAACCAGATAGGAGTGAATTGTGTCTCACTGGCTAAACTTATTTTGGCTGTTTCTTAAAGTGAATCTGCTTTCGACCTCCGGTCCGGCATCGGTAGGCCTGCTGTACAGTGAAGTCGTCGGTGAGCTGATGACCGAGGAGGAATTCGTTGAAGCGGTGGGTTTTTCCAGTGTTCTGCCAGGCAGCGACGCCTTGCAACTGGCGATGTTCGTAGGCTATTCCGCCGGCGGCGTGTCCGGCGCCCTGGCAGCTTTGCTGGGATCCATCCTGCCGCCAACTGCCTTAATGCTGGCGATTGTAACTGTTTTGCAGCGCATCCGCGGGGAAGCCTGGGTGGGTAATTTTGTGCGCGGCCTTACACCTGCCATCGCCGCCCTGATGGTAGTGGTAGCCTGGCGGCTATTTCGGGGGGATGAGAACGGGTCGAGCGCGATCGCCCTGGGCATTGCTGGGGCGAGCCTGCTGGCATTGATTTTAAAGGCGCCCGCACCGCTGGTGTTGGTGTCGGCTGGCGTGCTGGGTATCATCTTCTTCCGATGAGCGAAGATACACTACAACTGCTGTTGTGCACCAATGGAGAACCAGCCTCTTATCCTGCGCTTGAATATGGAGCCTGGCTGGCGGGTTTGATGGGTCTGCCGGTCGTCCTGCTGGGGATTGTGGAAGCTGCGGAGAAAGAAGAGCGGGTCACAAGCGCAGTCGAGAGTGTCGCTGCCGAGCTTGCAGAACGCGGCGCACCCTATCGAGTGCAATTCGAATCGGGAAGGGGTTCAGTTGTCATCTCCAGGCTGGCTGCGGCGGGGGAATTTATCGTCGTCGTTGGACCCCTCGGTCGCCCGGCCTGGAGGCGCTTCGTGCAGGGGCGCTCGTTCCGCCGGATCATGGCCAGGGTCGAGTCGCCCATATTTTACGTGCGCCAATCCAGGACCAGGCTTGAAAATATTCTCATCTGCATGGGGGGGTTGGGATACAGCGTGAGCGTACAAAATCTTTGCTTGCACCTGGCAAAAATCAGCCACGCGAAAGTTACGCTGCTGCACGTCATTGAGCCGGTATCCTTTCGCTATCCGATCTCCCGTGAGGTGACAAGCCATTGGCGGGAGGTGCCTGAAACAAATACCCCGCAGGGCAGGAATCTCCGCCGGGCCAGGCAGAAATTTGAATCTGCTGGTATCCAGGTTGACTCGAAAATACGGCGCGGCAACGCGGTGCATGAAATTCTGGAGGAGATAGATCACGGAGAGTACGACATGGTTGGGTTGGGCTCCACATACAGCGCCCACAGCTTAAGACATGCATTTCTCCCGAATGTAACCGCCGAAGTGGCCGAGGCGATCACCTGCCCGGTTTTGACTGCCCGCTACCAGCCAAAAACAATGCCCTGGCAGGCGGAATCGGCTATGAATCATGACACTCGGCATAACCAAAAATGATATGCATCCCTTGATTAAGTAAGAGAAAAATGTCACAATAACGGTGTTAATCAGAATTCACTATTGAAGGGAGAGACTATGAGCGCAGTAAAAGATTACCCTGGCCTGCGGAGCTTCACACCATCGAAGATAAAGCTACGCGATCCCGTGCCTTCGGACATCGAGATCGCGCAGGAAGCAGAATTAAAACCGATTGCCCAGATCGCGGAAGAAGTTGGTCTGCGTCCGGACGAAATCGAGCTGCATGGATATTACGGAGCGAAAGTGCGGCTGGAAGCGCTGGAACGGCTTAAAGACGTGCCCGACGGCATTTATATTGACGTCACCGCAATCACGCCCACACCCCTTGGAGAGGGGAAGAGCACGACAATGGTGGGGCTGAGTCAGGCTTTGGGGGCGCACCTTGGCAAGCGAGTATTCACATGCATACGCCAGCCGAGTCAAGGCCCGACTTTTGGCATCAAAGGAGGCGCTGCCGGGGGTGGGTACAGCCAGGTTGTCCCAATGGAGGACTTCAACCTGCACCTGACTGGAGATATTCACGCCATAACGGCAGCTAATAATTTGTTGGCCGCAGCTATCGACGCCCGCACGTTCCACGAAGCGAGCATGTCGGACCAAACACTGTTCGACCGCCTGTGCCCGCCGGATAAGAGCAGCAGCCGGCGGTTTTCCCCATCTATGTTGCGGCGTCTGAAAAAGTTAGGCATTGATAAAAGTGACCCCAATGAGCTGACGGCAGAAGAGCGCAGCCGCTTTGCCCGGCTCGATATAGATCCAGACGGCATCACCTGGCGGCGAGTTGTAGATACGAATGATCGCTTCCTGCGCACCATCACAATCGGACAGGGGCCAGAAGAAAAAGGCATGACGCGTATGACCGGATTCGATATCACGGTTGCCAGCGAGATTATGGCGATCCTGGCGCTGACGACCGATCTGGCGGATATGCGCGAGCGTTTCAGCCGCATCGTGATCGGTACGAATAAAGCTGGAGAAGCGGTCACCGCCGAGGATCTGGGCGTCGCCGGCGCCATGACCGTGCTGATGAAAGACGCCATCAAGCCCACCTTGATGCAGACCCTGGAAGGCACGCCAGTTTTCGTGCACGCCGGCCCCTTTGCGAACATCGCCCACGGAAACAGCTCAATCATCGCCGATAGAATCGCTTTGAAACTGGCAGATTACGTGGTGACCGAGTCGGGCTTTGGCGCGGATATCGGCATGGAGAAGTTCTTCAACATCAAATGCCGGTATTCAGGCTTGATCCCCAATGTGGTCGTGCTGGTGGCGACCGTGCGCGCCTTGAAAATGCACGGCGGCGGCCCGAAGGTGGTGGCGGGCAAGCAGCTGGATGCGGCCTACACGGAAGAAAACCTCGACCTGCTGCGCGCCGGTTTGCCGAACCTGCAGCATCATATCAAGAATGCCCTGCGCTTCGGCATCCCGGTGGTCGTCGCGGTCAATTCGTTCGCTACGGATACACAGGCTGAGGTCGAACTGGTGAGAGAGGCAGCTCTTGACGCCGGCGCTGAAGATGCCGTCGTTACCACGCACTGGATGCATGGCGGTAAGGGGGCTTACAAACTGGCGGAAGCGGTGGTTCGTGCGGCCGAAAAGCCGAGCAACTTTAAGTTCCTGTATCCGCTCGATATCTCTATCAAGGAGAAGATCGAGATTATTTGCAAAGAGATCTATGGAGCGGATGGAGTGGATTACCTGCCTGAGGCGGAAGCAAAAATCGAGCTTTATACCCGCCTGGGATTCGATAAGCTCCCACTGAACATGGCTAAAACCCACCTCAGCCTGAGCCATGACCCCAACCTGAAGGGTGTGCCCAAGGGCTTCCGGGTGCCAATCCGGGATATCCGCGCTTCGGTGGGCGCCGGCTTTTTATATCCTCTGCTTGGAGAGATGCGCACCATGCCCGGGCTGCCAACCCGACCGGTCTTTTATGACGTGGATGTGGATTTGGAAACCGGGCGCGTGGTTGGCTTATTCTAACAGGCTCAAGTCAGGGTACAACAAGCGCCTCTGGTTAGCGGAGAAATCACGGCGCATGGCAGGTAGTAAGCCATGCGCCGTTTGTATTGGATTACGGATCCACCTTAAAAAGGACATGTAGTGAAAGCTCCAGCTTACCCGGCTGCGGAGAGCGAAAGCTCACCGGCAAACCCAAGGAATCCGTAAGGCGTTTTTCAGCTCTTATCATCTATAATACGATACGGGCAAGCGGGAATTTCCCGGGGGATTGAGGTGAAGGCAATGTTGAATAGAAAATCTCTACCCAAATCGGCTAACCAGGCAGGCGGAAGGTACGAACTTCTCTATGCGCTGAACGAAGCAGCCACAGCGTTGCAGCGCAGCGCCCGTTCGGAAGTGGAAGTTCTCAGGGTGTTTTGCCAGCAAATAGAAAAGCTTGGGTTGAGGGGTGGCATCAGCCTGCTGGACGAACGAGGTCAAAACCTGGTCATTCGCGCTTTTGCACCGGTGAGCAGATTGCTGAAAAAGTATGAGAATCTGACTGGGATGCGGATCGAGGGATACACCTTTCCCGTGAGCCAGGTCGAAGTTTACCGGCAGGTGCTGGAAGGGGGTGAGCCAGTCTTTTTAGCGCACAGCAACGAGGTGATTATCCAATTAATTCCAGACTCGGCGCGCCGATTTACCCGCAGCATCCTAAGATCCCTGGGGGCAGAGCCATCGGTCTACACTCCGATCATATCCAGAGACAAAACCGTGGGCGTTCTCAACATGGTAGGCTCATATCTAACCCCGGAGGACCTGCCCGTAGTAGAGGCGTTTGGCAATCATATTGCTGTCGCTTTGGACAACGCTCGCCTGTTTGCTGCCATGCAGGCTGAAGTCCTCGAGCGCACGCAGATGGAAAACGCGCTCAGAGAAAGTGGAGCCAAATTTATGGCACTGACTGAGAACGCGGCCTGCTCGATTTTTATCTACCAGGGGACAAAATTCCGTTACGTAAACGCAGCCATGGAGGCGGCTACCGGCTATTCTCGAGAACAGCTGCTCGAGATGAATTTTTGGGATGTGGTCCATGCGGATGATCAGGAATTAATCCGGCAACGCGGGCTGGCGCGACAGAGGGGAGAGCAAGTAGAGCAGCGTTACGAATTTCGGATTGTGAGAAGTGATGGCGAGATACGCTGGGTTGATTTCACTGCCGTGGCAATCGAATTTGGAGGGGGCCCAGCCGCATTGGGATCAGCTTTCGATATCACCCATCGAAAGCGGATGGAAATCGCCCTGGAATCCAGCGAGCGCAGATTCCGCAGCATTGTTCATAACTCAACGGATGGCATCGTGTTGGTAGACGAACAAGGGGTAATCATCGAGTGGAACATGGGGCAGGAACAAATAACTGGTGTGCCCCGCGAAGAGGCAATAGGAAAGCGTGCCTGGGATGTCAGCTATGAATTGATACCTGAAGATAAGAAACAAACAGATCGATATGTAACAATAAAGCAGAAATCGCTGGAATTCTTGGCCCAAGGCGAAACATACGAGTTAAATAAACTTGCCGAACATACACTCCAGAGATCCAACGGCGAACTTCGCCTTATCCAGGAGAATAAATTTCCGATACCGACGGAAAATGGCCACATGATTTGCAGCGTTATCCGGGATGTTACTGAACTTCGCCAAATTGTAGATGAGAATGCCCGCCTGCTGGTGGCGGAACGCCAGCGACGCCAGGCGTCTGAAAATCTGGGTAAAGCTACCGCAGCGCTTACCTCGACATTAGAGCTGGACAAGGTTTTGGATGAGATCCTGACGCATTTAAAAGAAGTTGTTCCGTACGACAGCTCAACAATATTCCTGGTGGATAGCAACGACCTGCGGATCGCGGCTGCGCGTGGTTTTCGGGTACACCATGGTCTGGTTGGGCACAGATATTCGGTCGAGGATGTGCTTTTCGAGAAAATTCGCGAAATTTGCAAACCACTCATCTTGAGGGACGCCCAAGCCGACCTACGCTTTAAAAAGTGGGAAAATACGACCCAGATTCGTGGCTGGATGGGTGTGCCTTTGATCGTGCGTGGGGAGGTGATCGGGGTTATTACGTTAGATAGCTTTACGGTTGGAGCGTACAACGAGATGGATGCTGTCCTGGCGGAGACTTTTGCCAACCAGGCTGCAATTGCGATCGAGAACGCGCGGTTGTTCGATGCTGAGGGCAAGCGCGCGGCAGAGTTAGAAGCGATACGGCAGGCGATCCTCGGTTTAGCAACCAGCCTGGACCTGCATGAAGTCCTGGATTCAATCCTTAAATCGGTCTTCAACCTTTTACCTGAAGTCAACAACGGGCATATTTTCCTTTACAATTCCGAAAACGGCGGTAGTCTATCTTTTGGGGCTGCTTTATGGGCAGAGGGGCTCCAGAATGAGCCGTGGAGCAACCCGCGCCAGAATGGATTGACTTACACCGTTGCCAGCAGCGGTGAAACTATTGTGATCTCAGATATGCGCAAGCATCCCCTCTATGTAGATACACCGGAAGATTGGGCGGGGGCGATCATCGGACTGCCGCTTAAGATCGGCTCGCGCGTCGTTGGCGTAATGAACGTCTCTTATACACGGCCTCGCCAGTTCACCGCGAGTGAGCAGCACTTGTTGAATTTATTCGGCGTTCACGCTGCGATTGCCATCGAGAACGCCCGGCTATATGAGTTGGCTGCTGTAGAGCGGCGGCACCTGAGCCTGCTCTATGAAGTGGGCCGGGAACTGGCGACGAGCCTGGATCCGATGGAGATCTTAAAACGGGCTGTTTCGCTTACCTGCCGTGCTTTGGATGGTCTGGTTGGTCAGGCGTTTTTATATTCTGAAGCGGAAGATCGCCTGAGGTTGTACGCCATCTATGGACGCGAAACTGTCTGCGTGGATGAATTTAATCGCCAGATCATCCTGCGCCCTGGGGACGGATTATCTGGCTGGGTGGCGCAAAATCGGCAAGTGGTTAATGTAGCCGATGTCCTCAAAGACCCTCGTTGGGTGCATGTTCCCATAGTTGATGAAGACGTGCGCTCGGCAATCAGCGCCCCGATTTTGGCCGAAGAGCGGCTGCTTGGGGTGATAAGCGTTCTGCATATGAAACCAGCGGCATTCTCCTCGGATCAACTGGATTTGCTCAAAGCAATATGTCAGGAGGTAGGCCTGGCATTGTCAAACGCCAGGCGCTACCAGGAAGTCGAACGGCGATTAGCCGAAATGACACTGATCCAAAACCTGGCTTTGACGTTCAACCAGCGCCTGGAAGTACAAGAATTGCTGGACGAAGTAATCGGGCAGCTCGTCCAGAAGCTTGGCTATCCCCATGTTGAAATTTTCATGGTTGACAATGATGCGCTGGTTCAAAAAGCCCATCATGGAACCGTACGCCTGCTTACAAGTCTTTCCCTCACGGAAGGCATAGTTGGCAGAGTGGCGCGCACAGGCGAGGTGGCGTTGATCCCTGATGTGAGCCTGGACCCGGACTACCTTCCCAGCATACCTGAAACGGTGACAGAACTGGCAGTACCGATTTTCCATGGGAAGGTGGTTATTGGGGTGATCAACATCGAATCGGACCGCCCCGATCATTTGACTCTCCAAGATCGTGATCTACTGAAATTGCTCGCCGGGCAAATCTCGATCGCCTTAGAGAATGCCGTGTTGTACGAGCGGGTCAGGCAACACGCCGACAATCTGGAGCAGATTGTGGCCCAGCGAACTGCCGAGCTGGTTGAATTGTATGAGCTCAGCCAGGAGATCGGCTTCACGCTTTCCTACGATGATCTACTGGCGATTTTGCTCAGCCACCTGCGTTCTGCCATGAACTGCGACCTGGTTTTAGGTTGTTTGTTAGTGGATGGTTACGATCGGGTTGCCATCGACTCCGAGCGGCTCATTACATTAGAAGTCATTGAGGAGTTAAAAACCTATTGCTCTAAGGCGCTTCCGGAACAACCTGTCTGGAACCTGCGAAATTTGAAAGCGCCTGACAAGTTGATCACTCCGCACGGAAATGGAGCCACGCGGCGAATGATAAGTGGATTAGGTTCCAAGACCATCGCCCCCATTACTGTGTTTGGCGATCCGGTCGGTTTTTTAATGGCGGGAAGTGAACTGCAGCAGGAATTCAGCATTGAGCACAACCGTCTGCTGGATACTTTTGCCAACCATGCTGCCGCCGCGGTCCAGCGTCTAAGCTCAATGCTGGCGGCAGAACAAAAAAGGTTGGAGAGCCTGGTCGAGCATCTCCCGACAGGCGTTTTGTTCCTGGACGCGGATTATCGTCTGTTGGTCGCCAATCCTCTGGGACGCGAAATGCTGGCGTTGTTATGCGCGGAACAACCTGGCAACCGGGTGCTGTCGCTTGGACCCTTGAGCATCCAAGAGCTTGTCGATCGCCACACAAATCCGGTTCCGCTCGAGATCAGCGTGGAAGCGCCTGCTCGGAAGGTCTTTGAAGCTCAGGCGCGACCGGTCGGAAACACAGAACGCCAGTGGGTGATCACCCTGAGAGATGTGACCCAAGAGCGCGAGATGCAAATGCGCATTCAGATGCAGGACCGATTGGCGACAGTGGGGCAACTGGCAGCGGGTATTGCCCACGATTTTAATAACATTATGGCGGCGATCCTGGTTTACACGGATTTGCTCACTGATGACCCCATGCTACCTCCCGAGAGCCGGGACAGGCTACTGGTGATTCAGCAGCAAGTTCGGCGCGCTGCCAGCCTGATTCGCCAGATCCTGGACTTCAGCCGCCGGTCGATTATGGAGCAAAGCACCCTGGATTTACTGCCGTTCATCAAAGAACTGGACAGGATGTTGGCCCGGGTCTTACCTGAGACGATTCAGGTGGATTTGTCCTATCATCCGGGCCGCTATGTGGTAAATGCAGATCCAACCCGGCTGCAGCAGGTGTTTATGAACCTGGCGGTGAATTCCCGCGATGCTATGCCGGAAGGGGGGCAGTTAACCTTCGTGCTGGGAAGCATCACTATAGGGCCGCAAGACCCTCGACCATTCAGGGAGCTGGCAGATGGGAATTGGATCACGATCCAGATCAAGGATACCGGCGTTGGCATCCAACCGGAGCACCTGCCGCACGTATTCGAGCCCTTTTTCACCACCAAGCCGGTCGGGGAAGGCACGGGGCTAGGCCTGGCGCAGGTATATGGGATTATCAAACAGCACGGCGGTTTTATCGATGTAACAAGCCAGGTGGGGCGGGGGACAACTTTCTGCCTCTATTTACCTGCTTTAACTGAGCCCGAGCGACTCCAGGCGAGGGGAGATTTCAGAGAGAAACTTGACGGCAACGGAATCAGCGTGCTGGTGGTTGAAGATGACCGAACCACGCTCGAAGCTTTACGGACGCTGCTTGAATCCCAGAATTTTCACGTGCTGACAGCAGGCCATGGCAATGAAGCCCTGGAATTGCTCGAAGGGACAAAGAGCCCGATTTCTCTGGTAGTCAGTGATCTGGTTATGCCGCAGATGGGCGGCCTACCCTTATACCACTCGATCCAGGAAAAATGGCCGCAGACCAAAATGTTGTTTATCACCGGGCATCCCATGGAAGGAGAGAGCCAGGCATTACTCGAGAAAGGCGGGGTTAAGTGGCTGCAAAAGCCATTTTCGGTGAATGAGCTCAGCCAGATGGTGAAATCGTTGTTGGTTTGATGAACGTCCGCAGCACAACCGATCCCAATCAGTTGGCTACCATAGCGATGATCCAACTGATGATGATGACCACGGCGATAATACCGAAGATGATTTGCTGGGTGCGTATACGGCGCTGCTCTCGCTTGCTGGCGGTTTTCTTTTTGGCTGACATGATTTCACTCCGAAAATATTACGTTTTTGCAGTTCCCGGCGAGCACCCACGTCATTATTCCAGGTGCTCCTGAATAGTTTGAGCGATTTTTGGGGTAATGCCCGGTAGGGCGGACAGCTCCTCGGGAGAGGCCTGTTGGATGGCTTGAATGGATCCAAAGTGATTGAGTAGCTGCCTGCGCCGAGCTGGACCGACGCCGGGTATCGAATCCAATCGAGACACCAGCCCTTTTTTCGTGCGTTGTTTGCGATGAGAAGTGATGGCGAAGCGGTGGGCTTCATCCCGAATGCGCTGCACCAGATATAAACCCTGAGATTGACGGGCCAAGATGATTGGACTGGACTGTCCGGGCACATAGAGTTCTTCGTTTTGTTTTGCCAACCCGGCGACTGGAACCTGCCCATGGAGGCCAAAGCTCTCGAGAACCTGGACGGCGCGCCCAAGCTGCCCTTTGCCGCCATCAACAAGAATCAGATCGGGCAGCAAACCAAAGGCTGTATCTGGCTTCTTGCCAGGCGTGCTGGCGGATTCCCTGGCGACCTGCCAGCGGCTAAATCGCCGGCTGAGCACCTCTTCCATACTGGCGAAATCATCCGGACCAGTCACACTGCGGATGTTGAAGTGACGGTAGTGACTTTTCCTGGGAACCCCTTGCTCAAAAACGACCATACTGCCGACTGCAGCAGTGCCCTGGGTATTGGAGATGTCATAGCACTCAATCCGATTGGGGGGCGCCGAAAGATGAAGCGCACTCTGAATTTCAGCCAGAGCCTCTTCTTGTTTGTGGCGGTCCGCCTGCCATTGAGCCTGGAGGGCGTTCAGAGTCTCAGCCGCGTTATCAGCCGCCATCTGAATCAGCTCACGCTGCTGCCCTTCGCGAGGGACGAGTATCTCTACTTTTTCACTGCCGCTCCGCTGTCTCAACCATTGTAAAATGACCTGCGCCTCTTCGACTTCATGAGGGAGCAAGACCTGGCCGGGGACAATGGGCGCCTGATCGTAGAAGCGTTTGATAAATTCAGCGATTACGCCTGAATCGGGGGTTTCTTCAGCTCCCTCGAGGAGGAAATACTCCCGACCGATGAGCTTGCCGCCGCGGATAAAAAAGACCTGCACGCAGGCCTCCCCGTTTGAGCGCGCCATGGCAATAACATCTGAGTCGATGTAGTCCGAGGAAATAACCTTTTGGCGCTCGACCACATTCTCTATCGCCCTTAACTGGTCACGGATGGCAGCCGCGCGCTCGAAGCGCAGCTCTCCGGCGGCTTTCTCCATTTCAATTTTCAGGCGGTCAACGATGGGCTCGGTCCGCCCGGTCAAAAACTTGCACAGGTCGTCGATCATCTGGCGGTAATTTGCCTGGTCTACTGCGCCGATGCAGGGAGCCAAACACAGCTTTATATCGTGATACAGGCAGGCGCGCTCATCTTTGCCGGTGATCACGCGGTCGCACGTCAGGTACGGAAATATCCTGCGCAGCACATCCAGCGTTTGATGCACGGCCCACACACCCGTATAAGGTCCAAAATATCGAGAGCCATCCTGGATCATATTGCGGGTGACGGTCACCTTTGGATAGGCATCAGCCCAATGAACTTTGATATATGGGTAGCGCTTATCGTCTTTCAGGCGGATATTGTAGTGAGGCCGGTGTTTCTTGATCAGGTTCATTTCCAGGATCAAGGCTTCCAGCTCCGAATCCACCACGATCCACTCCAGGTCGGCGATCTTGCGCACCATTTGGGCCGTGCGGGGGTGAGGGTGAACGCCCTTGTGGAAGTATGAACGCACCCGATTGCGCAGGTTAATCGCCTTGCCGACGTAAATGACCTTGCCTTCGGCGTTTTTCATCAAGTAGCAGCCGGGTTTTGCGGGTAAGGCGGTTAACAGCGCTTCAACATTCGAGGGAATCTCCATGGCGAATAATTCTAACACGATGCGCAATTGACCTTCAGATCAGCTTGCACGCCTGACGGCATTCTGTATAATTAACCCATGAACGCCAAACCACTCGAAGTTCTTGCCGGCGAGCTGCTGCGCGCCAGGGGGCTCCGCCTGGCGGTCGCCGAATCGTGCACGGGGGGATTGATTGGGCACCGGCTGACGAATGTCCCCGGCTCTTCCACGTACTACATGGGAGGTATTACCGCCTATGCTTACGAAGCAAAGGTCCGCCTGCTGGGCGTGCGCTGGGAAACGCTGGAAAAGCATGGCGCGGTGAGCGAGGAGGTGGTATTGGAGATGGCTCGCGGCGTGCGCAAAGCTCTGGCAGCCGACATAGGCATCTCGGTGAGCGGCATCGCCGGGCCTGGCGGCGGCACACCCGATAAACCCGTCGGCCTGACCTGGGTTGGCCTGAGCGCGGAGGACGTCGACCGAGCATGGCGTTCTATCTGGCCAGGCAGCCGGCTTGAAGTGAAGGAGCAATCCGCCCAGGCTACCTTGCAAGCGTTGGTCGATTATCTCTCCGGCCTGTCCGGCGAGGCGGGCAGCGCCGAAGGGGGGCAGGACGAATCCTACGCTAAACGAACGATGACGAGCGCAGTGGAGATCATCGCCCGGTTTGACGCGCCGGGTATAGTCTACCCGCAGAGTTTCACCTGGCAGGGGCAGCCGTACTCGCTCGATTCGATCGGCAGGCGGTGGCTGGAGGGGGCGGACGAGCACATCCTGGTGATGGACGCGACCGGGAGGGTGTTCGAGCTGATTTTTTCCCGGCTTCAGAGCGCCTGGCGACTGAAAACCATCTCGGGAAGAGGCGAGCCAACCTGAGCCTGCTCCTAACCTGAAATGCCTTCTCCCCTCAACCTGGCGCGCTCCTCAGGGACAATACCGTCTTCCAGCTTGCGAAAGAGCGGCGCTGGCTGTTGGAGGGTTTGACCCGCAGCGAGCTGGCTGGCTACCCAGCGACCCGCGCCTGTTTCTGCGCGATAGCGTAACACACCGTGCTCGCCTAATGAATCCTGCTGGGTTTCCACGAATTGCTCACCAAATAATGGTTGTGTGTAGCCCAAGTAGGCATGCAGGCGCTCGCACGTGAAGGGCAGGAAGGGCGATAGGAGCACCTTCAGCGAATCGATAGCCCTCAAGGCGCTATATATCGTAGTCGCCGCTGCGTTTTTATCTCGCTTGATCTCGAACCAGGGGGCGGCTGCATCTAGATACTTGTTCACCTCGGTCGCCAGAGCCAGCGCTTCGAACATGGCGGCGCGCAGGCGGACAGTTTCGATGTGGGCGCCGACCTTCTCGAATCCGGCTTCGATGCTGGACAGAATTTGCTGATCTTCGGGGCGCAGCTCGCCTGGAACAGGGACGCGACCCTGCCAGTGCTTATAGGCAAAGGAAAGCACCCGGTTTGCCAGGTTGCCCCAGGTGGCAACCAGCTGATTGTTATTGCGGTTGAGAAAATCCTGCCAGTCCCAGTCGGTGTCTTTGCTTTCGGGCATATTGGTTGTCAGGTAGTAACGCAGAGTATCCGGGTCGTAGCGGCTCAAAAAATCCGCGCCCCAAACAGCCCAATTACGGCTTCCGGAGATCTTCTTGCCTTCCAGATTCATGAACTCGTTTGCGGGCACATCGTAAGGCAAAGTCAGCCGACAGCCATGGCGTTCCTCGAAAATCAAGTTAAACCATTCACCAGCGCCGATCAACTGAGCCGGCCAGATGACGGCGTGAAAAGGGATGTTATCTTTGCCGATAAAGTAATATGCCTGGGTGGCGGGATCATTCCACCAATCCCGCCAGACATCGGGCTGGGCTGTGATTTGAGCCCACTCGATGGTAGCGGATAAATAACCGATGACGGCTTCAAACCAGACATACAGGCATTTGCCATCCCAACCTTCGATTGGAACAGGGATGCCCCAATCCAGATCGCGGGTGATGGCGCGCCCATGCAGGCCATTTGCCAGGATCTGCCCCAGGGATTGGCGCAGCACATTGGATCGCCAGTAGGATTCGCGTCTACGCAGGAATTCCACAATTTCTGATTGCAGCTTTCCCAAATCAAGGTAGTAATGCTTGGTCTCGCGTAGCTCAGGTGTCGAGCCATCAATTTTGGAGCGCGGATCGATCAATTGATTGGCGTCCAGCAAGCTTCCGCAGTTATCACATTGATCGCCGCGGGCATTGGAATAGCCGCAGACATAGCAGGTGCCTTCAACGTAACGATCGGGCAAAAAGCGCCTCTGCGCCGGGGAGTACCATTGCAGGCTGCTATCTGTGTACAGATAGCCATTTTGCTTTAACGCCAGAAATAACGATTGGGCCACCTTGAAGTGATTTTCGGTGTGCGTGCTGGTGAACAAATCATAAGTCAGACCCAGTTTTTGGAAGAGGTCCAGGAAGTCGGCGTGGAATCTCCGGTAGACTTCCAGAGGCGTCGATTGCTCAGCATCCGCCTGCACCGTAACAGGCGTGCCGTGCGCATCCGAACCGGAAACCATCAACACCCGGTGGCCTTTCAGTCGGTGATAGCGGGTAAAGATATCCGCGGGCAGATAAGATCCGGTGATGTTGCCTACATGGATGGGTGAATTGGCGTAGGGCCAGGCAACAGCAACGAGTATATTTTTAGACATCAAGACCTCCATCGACAAAGACATCGACAATGAAACGGGATGCCCGTGTATGGACAGCCCGTTGATTATACCTTTCAATTCCCTGGATCGAACCGGGATTTGGTATGCCGCTTTACACTGGCAGGGACAGACTGGCAGCGAATGGCTGGTTACAGGTACTCGCGTAACTGCCGTGAGCGGCGCGGGTGCCGCAGGCGGCGAAGTGCTTTGCCCTCGATCTGGCGAATTCGCTCGCGGGTGAGACCAAACTTTTGACCGACCTCTTCCAAAGTGTAAGAGCGGTTGTCATCCAACCCAAAACGCAAGCGCAGAATTCGGGCCTCACGTGGGGTGAGTGTCGCCAGCACTTCATTGACGCGTTCCCGCAGCATGTTTTGGTAAACGACCTGTGAAGGGGCAGGCGTGATTTGATCTTCGACGAACATGCCCAATTCCGAGTCCTCTTCATCACCCACCGGGCTTTCCAGGGAAAGCGGCACCCAGGATACTTGCAGCATCCAGCGCACTCTTTGGGTAGAGACGTTCATCTGTCTGGCAATTTCATCGTGGGTGGGCAGGCGACCGAGCTTTTGTTCTAATTCGTGGGTAACCCGATAAAGCTGGCGGATGCGGTCGCTCATGTGCACTGGCAGGCGAATGGTGCGGCCCTGGTCGGCGATGGAGCGGGTGATGGTCTGGCGTATCCACCAGGTGGCGTAGGTGGAGAAACGAAAACCACGGTGGTAATCAAACTTTTCTACGGCTTTCATTAAACCCAGGTTTCCTTCCTGAATAAGATCCAGAAAAGGCACGCCGCGACCGGTATATTTTTTTGCAATGCTGACAACCAGCCGGGTATTGGCTTTGATCAGATGTTCGCGAGCCAATATCCCATCCTGGATAAACATTTCCAATTCACTGCGTTTCTTTAGGGAAGGTTTAGTGGGGGAATTGGCGAGTAATTTTTCCGCCTTACGCCCTTTTTCGATCCGCTCGGCTAAAAATATTTCATCCTCGACATCGAGCAAAGGCACACGGGACATTTCCCTTAAATAGATGTCAATTGTGTCTTCGTAGGAGAATGCCTCCAGCCCGCGCCCTGGATTTGCTTCAACAAAGGAGGAAACGATGGCTGGATCCGGCTTTTCCTCCTCCTCAATCTCATCCAGAATCTCAACACCTTCATTTGTAAAGAATGCCACCAGGCGCGCTGAATCGCCCACCTCGCCATCCACCAGCCGGTAGGCTTCAAGCAGGTCCTGTGTGGTCAGGTAACCTTGCGAATCCGCTTTTTCCAAAAGGTCGAGATAGACTTCTTTATTCACTGGTTGGTTGCCAGGACGAAGCATGCATATCCCTCCTGAATATTGAGAGGCGACATCGAGCTGGATGATGGCAAGGTTTGGTTATTCCCCATCGAGCAGGGATTTCAAGATGGATAGCCGTGGGTCTACAGCTTCACGGGCATGATTACAGTCAGTTTCGTTTAGATTATCACCACAAACAGGGCACAACCCCTTGCAGTCAACTCGACAGAGCGTGGTAATGGGGATTTCAAGGATCATGTATTCCCGGACGAGAGGAGCCAGGTTAATTTGGCCATTTTCTGGCAAGCGCAGGTTGGAATCGGTAACTGAGTTTTGGGAAAAGGCGTACAATTCGGTAAAATCAATTTCGAGCGGTTGTAGAAAGTCTGTCAAGCAGCGCCCGCACTCGCTGAGGAGCATGGCGTGCATTTTTATCTGGGCAAGCAAACCCTGGGCTGTGCGGGTAATCCGGGCGACACCGCTCAGATCATCCAGCTCAAGATCAGGCGGCAGGTGGATATGCGGGACGTCAATGACAAAATCCCGGCTGTAACCGACAACCTGATTAATCAAGAAACCGGCATTCAGCCGGAGCGGATTCCTGGGTTGGTGCACGGGCTTTGTTGTAGTTGGTTTATGAGTGCCGATCTCTTGGTGATTATAGCATAGATGAAATCCAACGTCAAGCAATACAATTAATTATGTAAATGTTTAATTTAATTCAATAAATATTTATTTATGAGGCTGTATGGCGCTTTTGTTGTTCGCGAGCAACAATCCAGGTAAGTTTCAAGAAGTGAAGGAACTGCTGAGAGGTCTGCCTGTGGAAATCGTTACACCCGATGTGCTGGGGCTCCAGCTTTCTATCCAGGAAGTCGGAAACTCCTATCGCGAAAATGCCGAATTAAAGGCAGCGGAATACAGCGGGGTGACCGGGCTGCTCACCCTGGCTGATGATTCCGGCCTTGAGGTGGAGGCTTTGGGGGGACTGCCCGGGGTGAGATCGAGGCGGTTTTTGCCAAAACAAGGTGCTTCCGATGCTGAACGACGTCTATACCTGCTGGCGCGCTTGCATGCCTCGCCAAGACCCTGGCTGGCGCGTTTCAAATGCGTTTTGGCATTGGCAACGGTTGATGATCAAATGTATTTTACCGAGGGGGAATGCAGGGGGGAGATCGTCCCGAATGAGAGAGGCACGAAAGGATTCGGATATGATCCGATCTTCCTAATCTCCGAACTGAAGCGAACGATGGCCGAGCTATCCACCAGGGAGAAGAACAGGTTGAGCCACCGGGCGCTGGCGGCCAAAAAAATGATCCCCATACTCGAGGGATTTATATCTCAGACCTCAAGGAAATGACGTCTTGTGGCGAGAGTAATTCATTACCCGGTCTATACTGGCGGGTTGATTTGGATTATGATTGCGCTATGCAGCATAAAATTTCGGGAAAACCCATCGTCTGGCTTGAATCTTCCTTGCGCTGGCTGGTTTTGCTTGGACTGGTTCTGGCGCTTGCCTCCGGCGGCGGTCTCTCGCAGGAAATTGTCCTAATCCTTGGAAGCGCGACGCTGTGGAATATCGTCAACACGCTTTTGGTGGCGGTCGATCGTTCCTGGCGCGGCTTGCATTATTTGAGCGTGGTTTTCGATTTGGCGTTCGCCAGCATATTGTTCTACCTGAGCGGCGCGTTTCGGGGAGTCATTGGCTGGGCAGGCTTGCTGGCAATCTTGCCGG
>DATEDC010000215.1:0-2838 GCA_035286585.1 Anaerolineales bacterium | reverse complement strand
CGTGCGCATCACCACCCGTTTCCTGCCTGAATTCTTCAACTCGGCGTTTTTCAGCACCACGCACGAAGCGGGGCACGCCCTCTACGAGCTGGGCATCGATCACGCTTTCAGCCGCAGCGCGTTGGCAGGCAGCGCCTCGCTCAGCGTGCACGAGTCACAGTCCAGGATGTGGGAAAACCTGGTTGGGCGCTCGCTGCCCTTCTGGGAGGGTTTCTACCCCCGCCTGCAGGAATACTTCCCGGCCCAACTGGGGGACGTCAGCCTGGAGGCGTTTTACAAGGGGATCAACAAGGTGGAGCCCTCGCTGATCCGGGTGGAAGCCGATGAGGCCACCTACAACCTGCACATCATGCTGCGCCTGGAGCTGGAGATCGCCCTCATGGAAGGCAGCCTGGCAGCCAAAGACCTGCCCGAAGCCTGGAACAACCGCATGGAAGAATACCTGGGGATCATCCCGCCGGACGACGCCCAAGGCGTGCTCCAGGATATCCACTGGTCTGCCGGCCTGATCGGCTATTTCTCCACCTACGCCCTGGGCAACCTGGTCTCGGTGCAGTTGTGGGAGTGCATCAACCGGGATATCCCCGACCTGGAGGAGCAAATCCGCCGCGGCGAGTTTGCCGCGCTGTTAAGCTGGCTGAGGGAGAAGGTTCACCGCCATGGCAGAAAGTTCGAGCCGCAGGAGCTGGTCGAGCGGGTGACCGGCTCGAAGATCGATCCCGCCCCTTACGTGCGCTACCTGCGGAACAAATACGCCCAGATTTACGGGTTCGGCAACATGCCGATTTGATTGCGCGGGTGAGTTTGTCCCCTCTCAAGATTGCCCGTTGGGGCATAGCGGCGTTGGTGCTCCCTGCCCTGCTGGCTGGCTGCAGCGCCCTGGCAGACACCGAGCACGCCACGCCGTACCCGACCGAATACCTGCCCACGGTTGTCGCCCTGACCTTGGGAGCCAGCGCCGGCGTCCGGACGCCACCCAGCGAGACAACTGGCGAATATACCCACACGCCGGCGCCGACAACAACCATTCCCGCCAGCCAGATGCCGCCCCCGGCGACCCACACCTCGCAGCCCGTGGAGACCGCAACCCCCCTGGTCAGCAGCCCCACCGCCGTCCCTGTGGATAGAACCGCCTCGCCCACCAGCGCGGCTCCGCTAGATATCCCCGATGCGCTGCTCATGATCCGCAACCTGGGACCACTTTCCAGGGTGACCTCGCCCCTGCATTTGAGCGCCTATGTGAAGACCGGCGCCAGCGGGCGGGTGCTCATCGAGCTGCTCGGCGAAGACAACCGGCTACTCTTCCGCGAGCTGAAGACGATCAGCACCGTCCCGGTGGGTGGATCGGCGGGTTTTTCGATGGATCTGGAATTCGAAATCTCCGCCGCCGCGGAGGCGGGCCGCCTGCGCCTGAGCATCGCCGACGAATACGACCGCACAACCGCGGTAAACTCGGTGCCTTTAATCTTGCTATCTATCGGCGATTCAGATATCATTCCACCTGTAGACGTGCTGGCACCCATCGACATCCAGCAGCCGACGAGAAGGGCCTTGATCCAGGGCGGCAAGGTCCTGGTGAGTGGACTGGCGCGATCCGGAGGCCTGGGCACATTGATGGTAAAGTTGTTAACGACCAATGGCAGCGAGGTTGGCTCCAGGCTGGTTGGCGTGCAGACGCCAACCGCAGGCGGCCACGGCTCTTTCGCCATCGAGGTGCCCTACACTGTCAGCCAGCCCACCACGGTGCTCCTGGTGGTGCAGGAGGGCGCACAAAGCATCAATGATCCGATCTATTTGACCAGCCTTGAGGTTATGTTGAGTCCTTAGTGGTTTTGTTTTTATTCGTGAAATTGGAGTGCAAAACATGGCAAACCGCCCCTTTACATCCAAACGAGCGCCAGCCTACGCGCAGGTCCCCGCTGAAAAGTGGGACTCCTGGCGCTGGCAGCTCAGTCACCGCATCAACACCGTCGAAGAATTCGAGCAGGTGATCCCGCTGACCGAAAGCGAGCGCAAGGCTTTATCCGCGCCCGGGTTGTTCCGCGTGGATATCACCCCTTACTTCATCTCGTTGATCGACCCGGACGACCCGGACGACCCCATCCGCAGGCAGGTCGTCCCCACGGCAGCCGAAATGGTGCCGTTCACCGCCATGATGGAAGATTCGCTCGCTGAGGACCGCCACTCGCCCGTCCCGGGCCTGGTGCACCGTTATCCCGACCGGGTGTTGATGCTGGTCACCACCCAGTGCGCTTCGTACTGCCGCTACTGCACCCGCTCGCGCATCGTCGGCGACCCTGCGGCGACGTTCTCCCGCGCCGAGTTCGAGATGCAGCTCGAATATCTGCGGCGCACCCCCCAGGTGCGCGACGTGCTGCTCTCCGGCGGGGACCCGCTCGTCCTGGCGCCCAAAATCCTGGAGGAGATCCTCAGCCGGCTGCGCGAGATCCCCCACATCGAGATCGTGCGCATCGGGACGCGCGTGCCGGTCTTCCTGCCAATGCGGGTGACGAGCGAGCTGACCGACATGCTGCAGAAATACCACCCGCTGTGGATAAACATCCACGTCAACCACTCCAACGAGATCAGCCAGGAGTTGGCCGAGGCCTGCGATCGACTGACCCGGGTGGGCATCCCGCTGGGCAACCAGTCGGTGCTGCTGGCCGGCGTGAACGACAACGTCCATATCCAGCGCCAGCTCGTCCAGGACCTGGTGCGCATCCGCGTCCGCCCGTATTACCTGTACCAATGCGACCTGGTCGAAGGGGCGGGCCACTTCCGCACGCCGGTCGCCAAGGGGATTGAGATCATGGAGGGCCTGCGCGGCCATACCTCCGG
>DATEDC010000214.1:0-5371 GCA_035286585.1 Anaerolineales bacterium | reverse complement strand
CAGGTAGCTGAATATGCCCGCGGCGAGCTGGCGGATGAAACCGGCTCTCACCAAAAGCTGGTGGCTGGGGATATCCGCCTCCGCGGGAGCCTCGCGCAGTGTCTGGCCGAATAGTTGGGATAAGCGCATTCTAAACCTCCTAGTTCGTTTTCTGGGTAAGCCAATCAACCTAACCGTTGTATCCATGGGCAATAATGTAATCCGCCCTCTGGTTGGCTTTCAGTCCAGAGGGCGGTTGTGGGCAAAGGGCGTTCCACTGCCAGCCGAATCCCTAGAACCCGAAAGCCTGGAGCGGCTTCCGCGGGGCAGGGGCCGGGGCAGTAGACGTGCTCGTGCAGATGAGAGCGATCATGGCAAAAAGTTTACCATTGGATTGTTTCCTGTCAAGGTCTGATCAAAGAATTCCAGCACCCGCCGCTCGTATTCCTGCGTTGCCTGGCGGTAATTACCCCCGTGCGTTCCGCCTGGCACGATCCACAGGAAGCGGGGTTCCAAAGCGGCGGCATACTGGGCTTCCGCCCGCCCGCTGGAGGCCTCATGTTCGCCGTAGATCAACAAAACCGCTCTCGGACTGATGGCTGGCAGATCCTCGATGGGGCTGATCTCCCAGGGGTTTATCCCGCTCTGAAGCCAGTAGGCACCCGCAATCGTGTAGTAAAAAATCCGCCGGGCAAGCGGCTCATTCCCGCCTGTTTCGACGATATCCTCCCCCAGGTTGAAATACCCGCCCTCCGCAACCACCGCTTCGATCTCCGCATACCTGGCGGCGGAGCGGATCGCCGCCGCCGCGCCCATCGAATAGCCCATAATCCCCACCCGCTGCACTTCCCTTTGCGCCTGAAGGAATTCCAGGGCTGCGGCAACCTCATCCGCTTCACGGGCTCCCAAGGTGACCGGCAGGGGCGGCCGCGCGCAGGCCCGGCTGCCGATCTGCAGCGCCCCATATCCCCGCTCGATTAAAAAGTGGACTGGCGGCAGGTTTCCCCCCAGAGCCCCTTCCAGGCCTCCCAGGGCGATGACAACTGCCCCGTTTTGGGGTGGGGAATACCATACCATCAGCCGCCTCCCTTCCCCTGCCTGCAGCCACACCTCCACCGCGGGCGCTTTCACAGTCTGGTTATCAAGCGGGCAACCGGGGTGCATCAGAAACCAGATATATCCCCAGGCAAGGCCGATATCGAGCAGCGCGGCGATGAACACCCCGACCAGCAGGCTGATCGACAGGTATTTTGCCAACCGCCTTATCGACCAGCGTGCAGGCGCCTCAGTTCTATTTTTATTCTTTATCACCAGTGTGGCTCACCCTTGCAGGCCTCTCAACCTAGAATCCAGGCAAGCGGCTTGCGTTCATCCAAACGCTGCAGACCGGCTTGCCTGGCTGCCTGCACCGCTACCTCGAATTCATGCCGCGTGATGCGCCGGTTGAGCTTGGGATACTGGCTGGCTTTGTGTGCCGGGTGGTACTGGTCCATCAGGTTCAGGTACGTGTTGGAAGAGATTTCCTCCGCCAGGAAGCGGACAATCTGGTCGCTGCCAGCCAGATTGTCGGGGAGCACCAGGTGCCGAACTAACAGCCCGCGCGTGGCTAAACCGCGCCCATTGATTTGCAAATCCCCCACCTGGCGGTACATCTCACGCACCGCGGCCTGATTAATCGCCGGGTAATCGCTGGCTTTGGAATAGATCTTCGCCAGTTGTGCGCTGGCGTATTTCATATCCGGCATATAGATATCGATAACGCCGTCCAGCAGTTCAAGCATCTCGAGCGAATCGTACCCGCCGGTGTTGTACACCAGCGGCAGGCGGAGTCCCGCTTCAGCCGCGATCAGCACCGCCCTCAGGATTTGCGGCACCACATGCGAGGGCGATACAAAGTTGATGTTGTGGCAGCCGTAAGCCTGCAATTCGAGCATGATGGCTGCCAGTCTTACCAGCTCGATTTCCTCCCCAACATCGCTTTGGCTGATATCGAAATTCTGGCAGTATTGACAGCGCAGGTTGCAGCGGGAAAAGAAGATCGTCCCTGAACCCCGCCAGCCGCGCAAGGGATCTTCCTCCCCCAGGTGGGCTCCGTAGCTGCTGATTTTGGCTCGCTCACCCGTCCGGCACATCCCCAGCTTGCCGGCCCGCCGATCCACCGGGCATTTCCAGGCGCACACATCGCACACCGAGAGATGCTCGTAAGCAACTGCTGCCCGCCGCTTGAGCTCCCCGCTATCCAGCAATTCTAGATAGGCAGGTCGAAAAGAGCCCATCTGCTTTGCTCCTTCATGGTTCCACCGAGCCGAAACGCCCTGTTTGACTTTCAAATAAATCTTACCCTCAGATGGCTAAATGAGCAACACGACCTTGCAAATGATTAAGCAGCCATCGGCATTCATTTTTTCTGAATTTGTATGCATCATTATTATTGATAATTTCAGATTCCTCAAAATATTTTTTTGTAGGCGCTGCCACCATATGTAACAAACCATGCGAATTGCCGTTATACCTAATTGGGTCAAAGAACTATGCCGAAACGGATGGAAGGGGCGGCTATTATGTTGCATCGCCTGCTTTTGCTGCTGGTATTATCTGGCGTTCTCTTGACTACAGCAGCCTGCAGCGAGGGGGTGGCGCAAATCGCCGCTGCGCAGCCAGTCATCGACCCCTTTTTCAAGACTTTCTATGAAATGCTGGGAGGCGAGAGCCTCCTCGGGCCTTCGATCTCCCATTTGTTCATGTATGGGGAGCGGAGCTACCAGTACACGGTGAATGCCCTGCTTGGTCACGACCCCAATGCCCGGGCGAGCCAGCGTTTCTTTTTGCTGCCAATCGGCGTTGATTTAGGTCTGAGCGAACCAGCTATCCCCCCTCCGCCCCAGTCGGGTGAATATTACCTGGGTGGTCATTCGATCTTCGACGAATTCGTCCCCTTGTACGAGAGACTGATGGGAAGAGCGGTTGTCGGTTTGCCGATCTCCGCAATGCACTTCAACCCGCAAAAAAATCGCTTTGAGCAGCATTTCGAGAACCTGGGTTTTTACCGCCTGGTGAGCGACCCTCCCGGGAGCGCACGCCTGCTTGCCTATGGAGCCGTAAAGTGCGCCGCGATGTGCACCTCCCAGGTTTCGCCAGAGGCGGAAGTCGTCCTCCCCGCTCAGACCGATCCGCATTTCAGTCCTATCGTCCTTCGCCTGGGGTCGGATTTCGCCGGCTGGGCACTGAAGGAGGTCTACACCACCCCGGATGGGTTTCGGGAGCAGGTCTTTGGCAACCTCGTGCTGATCTCCGACTCGTCCCATCCGGAGCGGGTCACCTTGCGCCCGGTAACTGTCCGGCTGGGAATCGCCCCCGACTCGTTTGAAAACCCCAATGGGGACCCCACTTTCGAGTTCTATCGCATCCAGGGTGAGCTCGGCTTCAACGTGCCACGGGCTTTCATCGATTACTTTGCTTATCACGGCGGCTACGATGCCGCTGGTCCCCCAATCAGCCGTTTCGGGCCGTATCGCGACGATATCTGGCGCCAGTGCTTCCTGAACGTTTGCCTGGAGCAACACCGGCGGGAGAATTACCCCGCATTGATCGTCCCCGTTCCGCTCGGGTATCTGTATCAGGATTTGGAGGTCCAGGCGGTGCTTCCCGCTGCCAGCCAGGCAGGCGAGGCGCGCGGGGACACAGCGGCTCAGGCGGATGAACCCGCCAGCGCCGTTCAACCAAAGCCGGGTGATCCAACCGCCCCACAAAAAGGCGTCCTGCTCCAGGTCTGGGAGCGCTACTCGATCATCGCACCCGGGCAGCGCCAGGAAATCGAAATCAGGCTCCTCGAAGAGAACCTGCCGGTGAACGGCGTAGAGCCAGATCTAATCGTTCAATTGCCCGATGGCGCCGAGGACCACTATTACATGCCGCCCACCGGGCAGAATGGACAAAGCCTGATCCAGGTGGCTGCGATCAGCGCCCCCAACGGCACCCTGATACCCTACCAGGTTTGCGTGTATTATCCCCAAGGGGAGACGCACTGTGCCAGCGATGGCTTTCTGATTGGAGAAAGCCCCTAGGGCGAAACTCGGTTAACTCGCCAGCCCTCAAAAGGCGAATAGAAACGCCAGGTCATTCACATTGGTCTGCGTCGGACCGGTGAGCAGTAAATCCCCTAACGCCTGAAAAAAGTGATACGCATCGTTGCGCTCGAGGAACTCGAGTGGGGCCAGCTGGGCTTGTTTCGCCCGCTGCCAGGTCTCTCCGCTCACGATAGCGCCGGCGGCGTCGGTGGGACCGTCGCCACCATCGGTCGCTAGAGTCAGCAGGGCCACTCTCTCTAAGCCAGCCAGTTCAGCCACCGCCCCCAGAGCCAGCTCTTGATTGCGCCCACCGAGGCCGACGCCGCGGACGGTAACCGTCGTCTCGCCCCCGGCTATCAGGCAGGCCGGGCGGGGCAAAGGCTGCTCGTTGGCGGCGACCTGGCGCAGGATGGCTGCCAGCAGCCTGCCTGCCTGGCGGGCTTCACCTTGCAGGTAGGTGGTCAGCAGCAGGCTGTTGAAACCCTCCTTGCGGGCTTGTTCCAGCGCGGCCTCGGCGGCCTGCAGGTTGTCCCCGATGATTACGTTGTTCACCTTCGCAAACAGCCCCTCGTCCGGCTTGGGGGTTTCGGGGTATTCTCCTGCCGCGCCGCGCTGGAGATGGCTCAACACGGGTTGCGGGGTCTTTCCGCTCAGCTCATAACGCTCCAATACCGACAGGGCGTCCGCATAAGTGGAAGGGTCTGCTGCTGTGGGACCGGAGGCGATAGCTTCGAGCGGGTTGCCGACCACATCGGAAAGTATCAACGCGAGCACTTCCGCTGGCGCTGCCAGCCTTGCCAGTTGCCCACCTTTGACCAGGTCCAGGTGCTTGCGCAGGGTGTTGATCTCCTGGATCGTCGCGCCGCTCCTCAGCAGTTCATCCGTCAGCCTTTGCAGGTCTTCAAGCCCAACCTCCGCCGCAGGCGCAGTCAGCAGCGCCGAGCCCCCGCCCGATATCAAGACCAGCACCAGGTCGTCTTCCCGGGTGGTTTCAAGCAGCTCGATAATCCTGCGGGTACCCACAAGGCCGCGCTCATCCGGCAGTGGATGCCCTGCCTCCAGGATCTCCAGCTTCGGATGAGACGCACGCTCGCTCCCGCCGCGGTGGCCTTCTTTGACGATCACGATCCCGCTCTCCAGGAGCTCCCCGAGCAGCCCAGAGACCGTCCGCGCCATCGGGGCGCCCGCCTTCCCTGCTCCAACAACAATTACACGCCCGTAATCCGGCAGATGGTAATCCTTCCCCGCTGCGCTCAGCACCTCCCCCCTGCGCTGCACGTGGCGGGCGATGGCAACCCCCGGATCGACGCTTTCCAGCGCTGCGG
>DATEDC010000213.1:0-4946 GCA_035286585.1 Anaerolineales bacterium | reverse complement strand
GGCGCATCTGGACCAACTCGCCGCGCGCCGCCTGGGCAGAGAAAGTGGGCAAGGCGGCGATGGCGATCGCCTGGGCGATCACCACTTGCGGCATGGTCATGACCGCCCAGGCCGATTTTATCGCCGTCAGGCTGCCTTCCGGCTGGCCTGTCGCCAGAATGGTATTGACTACGAAATTGATCTGCACTGCGGCCACGCCAAGCAGGCGCGGGGCCATCAACCGCGCCACCTGACCCACCGGCGAGAAGCGCAGCCCCAGGGTCAGGATGAAGCGGCGGGCGGGTAACTTCAAAACCGCGGGCACCTGGACCAGCAGGTGCATGCCCGCCCCAAGAACAGCTCCCCAGGCCAAGCCGTAAATCCCCATGGAGGGTGTCAAGAAGAGGACGCCGGCAATCATCCCCAGCCAATACATCGTCGGCGCCAGGGCAGGCCAGATAAACACCTGGTGAGCGTTGAGGATGCCCATCAATAAGCCGCTGACTCCGAAGATCGCCGGGGCGATCAGCAGGATGCGCAGCAGGGAGGCGGTGAGATCCTGCAAGGAGGGCGAGAATTTCGGCGCCAGGATGGTCCCGACCAACTGGCGGGAGAAGAATAGCGATACCAGGCTGGTGAGGCAGAGAATAAGCAACACCAGGTTGATCAGAGCCGATGCGAGGAGCCAGGCGTTTTTACGCTCATCCCTGGCCAAAAAAGCGGTGAATGTGGGCACAAAGGCGGAAGCCAGGGCGCCTCCGGCGATCAGGCTGAAAAGCAAGTCGGTAAAGGTCGAAGCCGCATTGAAGGCATCCAGCACGTTTTCTGTGCCAAAGGCTCTTAAAATCAGGATTTGGCGAAACAGCCCGGTAAGATTGCTCAACACAAAAGCCGCCATGATCGTCCCGGCGGCGCGGGCGATCTGGCGGTTGGCTGAGAGGGGGGAGACGATCACAATGAGGGATTATATCCGAGATCGCATGGTTGCTAGTATCTTGCCCGGAAAGCCCCATGCCAAACCGAGGACTTCGAAGCAGTAGAGCAGGAATGGCTGCAGCCGAGTGGGTGCGCACCGTCAAACCCGGTCTCCCAACGTTGGCGCATCTGAAGGAATGGGAGCGAGTGCGCCGCCAGGCTGGCATTGAAGACGATCTGCCTTCGCCGGGGAAGGGCCGCAGTCGGCTCTGGAGCGGAATCTTATCCGTGAGTATTTGAACGAGAAAGGGTACAGTAGGGAAGAGCTGCCTAAGCTGCCGGAAGAAGAAGCGAAGAGCTTGATGAGAGAGGCTTGCCGGTATGCTACGCTTAGACTGGCCGAGGTGGAATCCAGGGCCAGGTTCCAGCGAGAGATCCATACTCCATTGTAGGAGCCCTTTGATTCCATAATAAATCCGATATGTGTTGATCAGTGGAGCCATCCAGGGTAAGATTGTTGGAATGAATAATTTTTTTCGCTTGACACAGAACAAATGTTCGATTATATTATGCTTTAAGGAGCCTATTTATCATCAAGGAGTTTTAGATGGGCGAAAGCTCACTGTCGGTAGAAAAAATGCCACAGATGACAAGTTAAAACTTGTCCTACATGTTAGAGGAAGCGATTATGAATGATGTAACCAGTCTCCCGCAAGCGATGATCGATGATTTCGTGGCTGCCGCTCATGGCGATTTCGATAAGGTCAAGCGGCTGATCGCCGAGCGTCCAGAACTGGTCCATGCGGAAGCAAGCTGGCGCGAGCGGGCGCTGGAAGCCGCCAGCCAAACCGGGAGGGCAGATATTGTCGAATTCTTGCTGGCTGCCGGGGCGCGGCTGGATGTTTGCACCTCGGTGATGTTGGGCGACATGCGCCAGGTCGAAGCATTCCTGTCCATGGATCCCAACCTGATCAATGCCCGAGGCGCCAATGACCTGCCGCTGATGTATTTTGCGGCCATTCGCGGCTATCGCGAGATAGCCGAGTACCTGCTCCAGCTCGGCGCGGAGATCAACGCTGGCAGGGGTGGAAATACAGCCCTGCACGGGGCGGTGAGGTTTGGACAGACGGAGATGGTTTCCTGGCTGCTGGCGAACGAGGCGGATGCGAACTCCCTGGACTACAATGGTAAAATTCCCCTGCAGCTTGCTGAAGAAAACGATCAAACGGAAATCGCGGAGTTCATCAGGAAATCCCTTTGAGAAAGTACGTGAGCGCGAGGTAGCATGAAATATACTTCACCTCCTGATCGCCAGTTTTACTACGCCCAGGTATGGGAAATCGTCCGCCAGGTGCCGGCGGGTAGAGTGACCACCTACGGACAGGTCGCCGGATATATACCCCCACCGACGGGCATGAGCCAGGTTGATTACAAGGCTTGGGGCGCTCGCTGGGTGGGCGGGGCGATGGCAGCCTGTCCCGAAAACGTGCCCTGGCACCGGGTGATCAACGCCCAGGGTAAGATCAGCCTGCCTGCCAGGAGCGGTCAGGAGCGGCAGCGGGAGCTGCTGGAAGCAGAAGAGATAAAATTCGACGACCGCGAGCGCATCGATCTGAAAGTATATGGATGGGAGGGTCCAGGCGCTACCCGGGGAGAAGCGCCCGGGCTGGCGCAATCTGAAGAAGGAAGAGATGAGGTGTGATATGAGCAGCTATTATCAGGTGCACCCTTTAGTCCGCTCGTATGGCAAGGCGCGCATCGAGATCACCCGGCAAGCCAAAGATGAGCGCGAGTGGCAGGAGCTTTGGCGACCGCCGCAACACCAGCTGCCCTTTCGGTGGGGCCGGTCCTGGAAGCAATGCGTGGAATATACTGTCGATGATTTCGCCTCCGAGGTGGGTTTTTTCATCGATTTGCTTGGATTCCTGGTGGATGAGTTTTCTCCGAGTTACGCACGCCTGACCACCCCAGGCGAGGAATTCTTCTTCGCCATTTCAGCAAGGCGCGAAAATGAACCGGCGACACCTGCCGATGCGCTGCGCTTGCAGTTCTGCGTTGAGGATTTAGAAGAGACGGTTCAGGAGCTGGAACGCCGGGGAATTCAAATCGAGCACCTTGCTTTCGCAGAGACTACCGGGTGGAGCGTGGCGAATTTTCGCACGCCGCACGGCATCTGGGTCGATCTGGTGACACTCTCAGAGCGAATGGGCACTGGCGAGGGGGCTTCTGAAGCGTTGATTGAATCTGACTCGGATGCGATAAGTCAAGCAGACGAAGGGGTCGAGGATGAAATCTCCCATCAGGTCAAATTCGGCGAGGACGAGAAGCAGATTGAAACCGATATGGATCCCGTTGAGCTGGTCTTAAGCCAAAAGGATGAAGACCGGGAAGCGGACGGCCTGCTGCCTTCGTGGATCGATAAACCAGGTCGACGAGATAGACTTTCCAGCCGACGCTCACGCCCGCGACCTGCTAACCGTTTCAACGAATTCGCCTTGAATGATTTCAAGCGCACCGCCTCCCGAAGCGAAGCCTCCGCTAAGACCTCCGACCGGCCGCGCACGAACGGAGAGCTCACTTACGTCGAGATCGAGGACGAAGATGAGCCTCAGGTCTGAGCGGCATCCCGGACCGTCGGCAAACGAGTTCAGTTTTCACCCGCTGACGCCGGATCGCTGGCCTGACCTGGAAAAACTGTTCGGTCCGAGAGGCGCGACCGGCGGCTGCTGGTGCATGTGGTGGCGCTTGAAGCGCTCCGAATTCGAGCAGAACAGAGGCGAGAGCAACCGCCAAACGATGCAGGTGATTGTCAATTCAGGCGAGATCCCGGGCATACTGGCATATTTTGGGGGAGAGCCGGCAGGTTGGTGCGCGATTGCGCGGCGCGATTCTTTTCCCGCGCTCGAACGCTCGCGGACGTTAAAACGGGTGGACGACCAGCCTGTGTGGTCAGTTGTGTGCTTTTTCACCGCCAGGAGGCATCGACGGCAAGGCCTGATGGTGAAATTATTGAAAGCCGCGGTTGAATACGCCCGCCAACGGGGAGCCCAGATCGTGGAAGGGTACCCGTACGATCCGGCCTCAGGAAAATCGCCGGATCCTTTCGTTTATACGGGGCTGTCCTCCGCGTTCCTCAAGGCGGGTTTCGTTGAAGTCGCGCGCCCCACGCCGACCCGGGCTATCATGCGTTACCACATAACCGGCTGAACTGAAGCTGGATGAAGATTGCATCTCTCACCTTTAGCAATTTGGAGGCGGATCAACGCAGAGAACGCAGGTAAAAGAATGCTGGACAGGTGTAGCTGGGTCGGGAATGACCCTTTGATGATCGCCTACCATGACGAGGAATGGGGCGTTCCGGTTCATGATGACCGGCTGCTTTTTGAGTTCCTCACCCTGGAAGGCGCCCAGGCTGGCTTGAGCTGGACGACGATTTTGCGCAAGCGAGAGAACTACCGCAGAGCCTTCGATCGATTTGATCCCGAGATTGTGAGGCGATACGGGGAAGATAAGGTCGCCGAACTGCTGGCTGACCCGGGGATCGTGCGCAATCGACTGAAAATCAACGCCGCAATCCTGAACGCCGGGAACGTGCTGCGTATCCAGCAGGAATTCGGCAGCTTTGACGCCTACATCTGGGGCTTTGTGGGCGGGACGCCGCAGCTAAACGCCTGGCGCTCGCTGGCGGAAATACCGGCCAAGACCCCTTCAGCCGAGGCGATGAGCAAGGATTTAACCCGGCGAGGGTTTAAATACGTCGGCCCAACCATCTGCTATGCTTTCATGCAGGCGGTTGGCATGGTCAACGACCATCTGGTAGATTGCTTTCGATATGCCCAGGTGTGAGCGATAAAGTAGATACGCATGGACGGAAAATTCGTGTGGGTTGTTTGGCGTTCTTTTTGACCCCCGCCTGTGATAGAATCGCCGAGAGCCGGGTACGCCGCTCCCGGCTCTCTCTAAGGAGGAGAAGAAGAGAAATCGCCCTTCGATCTTTATATTACCAGAGACATGCAGAGTATGCTTGACGCTTAACCTACGATTACCCTACG
>DATEDC010000212.1:0-9275 GCA_035286585.1 Anaerolineales bacterium | reverse complement strand
AATCTCCGTGAACGAACTCGGCAATTTGAGCGCCAACCCACACGGCCTCTACTATTGCCGTAGCGCCGATCAATTCACTATAGACTTGATTGTCTTCGGTGCCCTGACGAATTGTAAGATAGGAGGGTTGGTAATTTGTGGTGTAAATGTAATTCGAGATCAGGATAGGGCTTATGTCAGGTTCTGCCTGCCAGGTAAAGACGTTTACCGGGGTGAAACCCGGCGGCTCACTTCGTGGCACCAGGGCATTGAATGCCAGCGTATCGGCTGCCTGGGAGACAGACAGAAAAGGGTGCAGCTTAGGGTCACGGATTGGCAGGCTGTGCAATACGAAAGTAGACAAAGGACCGATTGTATCCCCCACGTAGCGTGAGAAATAGCGAGTTTGGGCAGGTTGGCGTTCCATCTGAAAGGAAGGTCCCCATAAGCGGACAACACCCTGGACGCTGCCGGAAGCCAGCGTGTTATCATCGGGGGCAAAGGCCAGGCTTAAAACCTGGTCCTGCCGGGTGCGCCACAAAGTCTGCACCAGCTCGCTACGGCGGATATCCCAGAGGCGAATAGCATTGTCGAAAGAGCCGGTTGCCAGCAGCTTGCCGTCTGCTGAGAACGCCAGCGCTTTCACCAACTCATCATGCCAGAACGTATCCCAATAGGCTACGGCTATCTGTCCCTCGGCAAAGTTCAACTCCCACAGGTTGACATCCAAATTCTCTGAAGCTGTAGCCAGCAGCTTACCATCTGGTGAAAAAGCCAGCGCTAGTATCCTGCCCTGACCAGCCTGCAATTCAAAGATGGTGTTCCCGAAAGGCATTGGGTACAACCGCACTTTTCCATGATTGATCGAACCTGCTGCTATCCAGTGCCCGTTGGGAGAGAACGCCAGCGTACTCGCGGCTCCTTGTAAAAACATGGTCCTGCCACAGGGATCAAATCGCCGGCCCGATAATCCAAATAAATGCACGCCGCTCGAGACGCCAACTGCGAGTGTTCTACCATCCGGAGAGATCGCCAGGCTCAAAATTTCACCAGAAATGCACTCCAGCTCGTGCGACAGCCCCCCTGGCAGCCACCAGATTCGCACCAGGCTGTCCAGCCCTCCTGTGGCCAGGTAAGTTCCATTGGGTGTAAAAGCCACACCGCTGACCGGACGAGTGTGGCCTTCCAACCTGGCAAACTCAGACCAATCTTCCGTCCGCCATACGCGCACCACGCCATCCGCGCCTCCTGAAGCCAGGAATCGCCCATCCGCGGAATAGGCAACGCTGTTTACCCACCCGGTATGCCCCTCCAGGCTCCTCAGGAACCCCCAGCGACTTTCTTCAACGCGATCGCCGTTCGCTCTATCGCTCACATTTCCCTGTGAAACTACTGGTGGGGATCTTCTTGCCAGTACACGGATTACATGTAGCGTCGGATCGTTCGGACTGGTTGGAAAGGTTGTATTGACTGAGCGCGATTGGGCCACGTTTACTGTCGCCATCATGCCTTCGGGGGTATTGAATATGTTCATCATCCAAACGAGCAGGATTAAACCCGCCGCCGGGATGAGATAGAGACTGGATTCTTTCAGGTTTCTTGCAGAACGGATAGATATGTCCTTTTGGCGCATCCGCTCCATAATTCTCGTGGCGGCGCGTTCTAGCTGCGATTCATCGATATCTACTCCAGGCCAGAGGGCAGGCAGTTCAGCCTGCAAGGAAATATGGAGTTTTTCGATCTTGGCCAGGTAACCGGCACAGCGGCTGCAGGCAGCCAGGTGACGATTCAAATCGGCAAGCCGCTCTTCTGAGATCTCATTATCTAGCCGTGCTGCAATCAATTCCATGTATTCTCTATGGTACAACGCCCAGTACGCGAAAATTCCCGGCTGGCGCAAGGCTTGAATTTCATCGCGCGCCTGTTGTAATTGTTCTCTCGCTTTTTCTGGCTGCATGTGCAGAATTTGGGCTATTTCTGGCACGGTTAACCGGTGGACATAACGCAGGACGATCGAGAAATGGTAATCGCGTGGCAAGCAGAGGATCAATTTATGCAGTGAACTTTGACCCCCGGTAAGCGGTTGGCGAGCTTGGCGTGAACCTCGCCAATAGGATTTCGCCATCGCCGCAACTTGCGTGTAGAGCCAGATTTTGAAGTTTGTCCCTGGCTGGTATTCTGCCAGGCTTCGGCTTATGGACTCCATCGCCGCCTGGCTGGCTGCCCCTATATCCAGCTGGGGCGGCAACAGCGAAGCCATCAGGCTGCAAACCTGAGCGTAATACTCGGCGATCAAGATGGACGCCGCCTGCGGATGGTTGTGCCCCTGATTCTGCAGGAAAAGATCGAAGTCAATCGCCAGCTCAGACATTGGAATACCGATTATTGGAGATTAAATAATTTGAACTCAGGTCAATTATATTGCAGATGATGAGGCTCGCTGGCGGTTTTATTAGAACAGGTGCCGTGCTATAATTTTATGGATCACAAGATATGCTATATTCTTGACCAGGCTCATAAAAATCAAACCTGACCTGAGATTGTAACCCATGATGAGGAGCGCAGGATGTACGACCGCGATAAATTAGAACAATTGCGTGGCGACATGGAAAAATGGGAAGAGATCAGCCTGCAAGACAGCCTGAAGCGCATACCAGAGCGCAAAGAGGCATTCATCACCACCTCTTCTGAACCCATCGCCAGGCTGTACACGCCTCTGGACGTGGCTGATTTGGATTACCATCGTGACCTGGGTTTCCCTGGCGAATACCCGTTCACGCGCGGGGTGCATCCCACCATGCACAGAGGCAGGCTGTGGACGATGCGCATGTTCGCCGGGTTTGGCACTGCGGAAGAAACCAACGCCCGCTTCAAGTATTTGCTGGAACAGGGCCAGACGGGGTTATCCATTGCCTTCGACCTGCCCACCCTGATGGGCTACGACACCGACGCTTCGGAATCGCTGGGGGAATTTGGGAAGTGCGGCGTGGCGGTCTCATCGTTAAAGGACATGGAAATTCTTCTGGACGGCATTCCCCTGGATAAAGTGTCTTCCAGCATGACGATCAACTCTCCAGCAGCCATCATATGGGCCATGTACATCGCTGCGGCTGAAAAACAGGGCGTCCGCCCAGACCAACTGCGCGGCACGATACAGAATGACATCCTCAAGGAATTCATCGCTCAAAAAGAATATATCTATCCCCCGGAGCCATCCATGCGGCTGGTCGTCGACACCATCGAATATGGCGCCAGGCACGTGCCCCAATGGAATACGATCAGCATTTCAGGCTACCACATTCGCGAAGCCGGTTCTACCGCAGCCCAGGAGTTGGCATTTACCCTGGCAGATGGAATGGAATACGTGCGTTGGGGGATTCGGCGCGGCTTAGACATCGACGAATTTGCTCCCCGTTTATCCTACTTCTTTAACGCCCACAACGATTTTTTCGAGGAGATTGCCAAATACCGCGCCGCGCGGCGCATTTGGAGTCGCGAGATGCGTTCAACCTTCGGGGCGAAAAACCCGCGCTCCTGGCTGATGCGTTTTCACACCCAGACCGCGGGGGTATCTCTGACTGCCCAGCAGCCTGAAAACAACATCGTGCGAGTTACCATCCAGGCCTTGGCGGCGGTGCTCGGCGGCACCCAATCGCTGCACACCAACAGCATGGATGAAGCCCTGGCGCTGCCCTCCGAACACGCCGTGACGATTGCGCTGCGCACCCAACAGATCCTCGCCGAGGAAGCAGGCGTCGCCAACACCATCGACCCCTTGGCTGGCTCATTTTTCGTCGAGGCGCAAACCAACCGCATGGAAGCCCTGGCGTACGACTATTTCAAGCGCATCGAAGAACTGGGCGGCGTGCTGCCGGCGATTGAGAAAGGCTTTTTCCAGAGCGAGATCTCCGACGCTGCCTACCGCTACCAGCGCGAATTCGATGAGGGCGTGCGTAGCATTGTCGGCGTGAATGCCTACCAGGACGACCAGCCCATCACCATCCCGATCCTTGAAATGGATCCCCAGGGCTATCGCCGCCAGATCGAGCGCTTGAGGCAAATCCGCCAGGAACGTGATGCGGGTCGGGTTGGGCAGGCTCTGGACCGCTTGCGGATCGCCTGTGAAGGGACTGAAAATACGATGCCCTTCATCCTGGAGGCTGTGCGCGCCTACGCGACGCTTGGCGAGATCGCCGATGTGATGCGCCAGGTCTTTGGCGTGTATGCAGAACCCACCTGGATCTGATCGGGTGAACGAAGAATATCATTATCCTGAGGTGACGAGATGGCAAACATACAGAAATCCAAAGGTGTGATTGGGATTCTTACCGGCGGAGGCGATGTCCCCGGTCTGAATCCTGCCATCCGGGCGGTGACCTTCCGGGCGTTGCGGGAGGGCTACCAGGTTATCGGCCTGCGCCGGGGTTGGGCAGGCTTGATCGACATCAAGCGCGACCCCAAAGAAGATAACAGCGGTTCTTATCAATTCTTGACGGAAGATATCGTCAACCGGGCAGGACGCACCGGAGGCACGTTTTTACACACCTCTCGCACCCGACCCAGCCATATCAAAAAAGAAAGCCTCCCCGAGCATTTGAGAGATGTTTATACTGATGAAGTCAATGATCTGACCCCAGAAGTTCTCAAAAATCTCGAATTCCTCGGCATTGATTACCTGATCCCTATAGGTGGCGACGATACACTCAGCTATGCTGTTCGCCTGTATAAAGAGGGGGTCAAAATTATCGCCATACCAAAGACGATGGATAACGATGTGCCCGGAACCGACTACTGCATCGGCTTTAGCACCTGCGTGACCCGCACGATCCAAATGACCAACAGCCTGCGCACCTCGGCAGGCTCGCACGAACGCTTCCTCGTCCTGGAGGTCTTCGGTCGCTATGCTGGTTTTACCGCCATGCTCCCTACTATGGCTGGCGCCGCGCACCGTTGCGTGATACCTGAATATAAGTTCAAGATCGAAAAACTCACCGAGCTGCTCGTCTCGGATCGCAATTTGAATCCAAGTAAATACTCTGTGGTGCTGGTATCTGAAGGCGCCATGTACGAGGGCGGTGAAATGGTTTTCGAGGATGCGAGTACCGACGCCTACGGCCACAAGAAGCTCGGCGGCATCGGAGATCTCGTCTCGGTCAAAATCCGTGAGCTCAGCCCGGAATTCAACCGCGGCAAGCCGATCAACGTGATCAACCAGAAGTTAGGCTATCTGGTGCGCGGCGGCGACCCCGACGCCATCGATTCCATTGTACCGATGGCGTATGGAAATCTCGCCCTGGACTTGATCTTAAGCAAAATTCATGGGCGTCTGGCTGTCCTGAAGAATGGGCGCTATGATAACGTCCCCCTCGAGGTAGTTACCAGCACAAAGAAATTGGTGAACGTCGAGCGGTTCTACAACAAGGAACGCCTGAGGCCAAACTATGAAAGCTTCGAGATGATGCCGCTGTTTATCATGACCAGCGATTAGGGCGGTATTACTGAAAGGTGATCTGTTCGACGATCACATTTTTAGAACCCACCAGCATCCGCAGCCTGGTGATCAACTCCGGGCACAAACCTGTGGTAAAGTTTGGAAATTCCACCAAGTACCCGCGGCCGCGCTCGTACACCTGAAAAGCAAAGCGGTCATTGCCCGGGTAGCTCATGATGATTCCGTGCATTCGCCTAAGGCGGAGCACATCGCGAGTTTTATCCCCAGTCGTACGCAGGATAATCGTGATCATGTGCACCGTCCCGCCATCCTGGGTAGTCACAGGCGGCACAAGGTACGGCGGCAGACCGATGAACGGGTCGGGCTGCTGGGGACGATTTATCTCTTCGACAGGCGGGCTGCCGCCGCTGGTTGAAACAGGCGGTTCCAGGGCAATTTCAGGCTCGAGGCTTTCTGCCGGCAGTTCTGCAGGCTCCTGAGGGTCTTCGGCGTTCGCCTGGGAGGCGGCAGCCGGATCTTGATCCGCCGGCAGGTTTTGGGGGGTTATCTCATTTGCGATTCCCGCTCCGCCAGGGGAGGAATCCCATCCCGGCGGAAAAAGATCCGGTCCGGGTGGCAAAGCATGCTGTTCGGTGATATGCACGCTCACCGGCTCAACATCACTGGCCAATTGCTCGAAATTTCCGCCCTGATCGATAGGCGCCTCACTTCGCGCTTGTTTACCCACCCCTTCTGATTTAAAATCAGGTGGTTTTTGCGCCCGGCGACTGTTTGCATTTGCGTTGCCATCTTTGACATAGGTCAGGTTGAAGTCCGTGGTCACCTGATCAACCAGGACCTTTGGCTCCGCCCCAGAAGTATCCACTTTACCGCTCGCCAGGATAATCCGGTCGTATTCGATCAGCTCAGCATACCTGGTCCAGACACGGGGAAATACGACCAGCTCGATCGTTCCCTGGAGATCCTCCAGGGTCACAAACCCCATCGGCTTGCCGGCTTTGCTCTGGTGGTGACGAATGCGGGTGATCAGGCCAGCCACCCGCACGCGCTCATCGTGCGCCGCCTCGGTGAGTTGGCCCGAAAAGTGCGTCACTAATTGGGTCAGCTCCTTTATCACCGGGTTGAGCGGGTGATCTGATACATACAAACCAATCAGCTCTCGCTCCCAGTTGAGCACCTCCCGGCGGCTGATTTCGGTAATAACCTGCGGCAGGTGGATCTTCTGAACCAGCCCTGTATGCTCCCCAAACAGGCTCATCTGCCCGAGCTCACGCGCCCGGAAGTGCGCCGCGCTCACCGAAACGATGCGATCCAGACTCTCCAACAATGCCTGCCGTGAGCCGAAACTATCCATAGCGCCGACCTTGATCAGGCATTCCAGAGGGCGTTTGCTCACCTGACGTAGATCCACCCGGTGGACGAAATCACTTAAATCTGAAAATGGAGTATTACCGCGCCCGGCAAGGATGGCATCTACAGGTCCATGCCCGACATTCTTGACTGCCCCCAGACCGAAGCGGATCGTGGCCGAGCCATCTGGATTGTCCTCGATGGTAAAATCCCAGCCACTTACGTTGACATCGGGCGGTTTTACCTCCAGGCTCATCCGCCGGCAATCTGCCACATACAGGGCTATTTTTGCCGTATCGTTCTGGGTTACCGAGAGCAAGGCAGTCATGTACTCAACTGGGTAGTGCGCTTTCAGGTAGGCTGTCTGGACAGCGATAATGCCATAGTCGGCTGCGTGGGCTTTGTTAAAACCGTATCGGGCGAACTCTTCCCAATCGTCGAAGATCATCTTGGCAGTGTCTTTATCGATCCCGTTTTTTACTGAGCCATTGATAAACTTCTGGCGGTGTTTCTGCAGTTTATCCTTCTGCTTTTTGGAGATCACTTTGCGTAGATCATCAGCCTCCGGAGCGCTGTAGCCGGCAAGCTGCATGACGGCAAACATGAGCTGCTCCTGGTACACGGGATAGCCGTAAGTCTCTTCGAAGATCGGCTCCAACAAAGGATGGCGATAAGCCACCTCCTCTTTGCCGTGCATGCGCTGGATGTATCCGGGGATGAAATCCATCGGCCCAGGACGGAAGAGAGCCACCATAGCGATGACGTTGGCAAGCTCCTTGGGCTTCATCTCCATTAACCAGCGCCGCATGCCCGAGCCTTCCACCTGGAACACACCCGCCGTCTCCCCTCGCCCCAACAACTCATAAGTTTCGGGGTCATCCGTGGGAATGCTGTCCAGGCTCAGCTCAACGCCATGACGCTGGTGGATCAAATCACAGGCGCGGGCCATAATGGTCAGGGTAGCAAGACCCAAGAAATCCACTTTAAGCAGGCCGAGCGCGTCCAGGACGGACATTTCGAACTGGGTAACAGTCTTGATCGGGCTGTCTTCCGCTGAGCTGCCGGTAGGCCGATGCAAGGGGATATATTCGATAATCGGCTTATCCGCGATGATCACGCCCGCGGCATGGGTGCCCACGCTGCGGACGACCCCCTCCATCTGGGCTGCGGTATCGATCAATTCCTGCAAATAGGGTGTGCTGTCGTAGAGCTGCTTGAATTCGGTAACCTCTTCCAACACCTGTTCGATAGTGATCGGCTTGCCGGGGATATTGGGCACCAGCTTGGCTACCTTATCCACTTCACCCAGCGGAATATCCATGACGCGCCCCACGTCCCGGATCGCCGCTCGCGCTCCAAGCGTGCCAAACGTGACGATCTGGGCAACTTTGTCATCCCCATACTTACGGGCGGTATAAGCCAGCATCTCGGCCCTGCGGTCATCCCGGAAATCCAGGTCGATATCCGGCATGGAAATTCTCCCCGGGTTTAGAAAGCGTTCGAATATCAGCCCATGTTCTATCGGGTCAACCATGGTGATATCCAGAGTATAGGCGACAATCGACCCGGCTGCCGACCCGCGGGCGTTGTACCAGATGCCCTGTTCGCGCGCATAACGGCACAGATCCCACACGATCAAGAAATAAGTATCAAAGCCCATCTGGTGGATGATGTCCAGCTCGTATTCCAGGCGTTTGCGCACCGCCGGGTCGCCCACCCGGGCAGCATAGCGCCGGTTCAAGCCCTCCTCGCACAACCTGCGCAGATAGCTGGCTGGCGTGTGCCCGGCGGGGACTTCGAACTGCGGCAGGTGATACCCGCTGAAACCCAGGTCGATATTGCAGCGCTCGGCAATTAATAGCGAGTTGCTGATCGCCCCGGGTACCTCCGCGAACAGAGCTGCCATTTCGGCTGGGCTGCGCAGGTAATAGGAGTTATCCGTCATGCGCAAACGGTTAGGATCGCTCAAGACGCATCCGGTCTGTATCGCCAGGAGGATATCCTGCAGGCGGGCGTCATCCTTGTCCACATAGTGCACATCGTTGGTGGCGACGAAACGGGCGTCATAGCGCCGTCCCAGCGAGACCAGGTTCTTATTGATACTCTCCAGTTGCTTGATATCGTGGGATTGTAATTCCAGGAAAAATCGCTCTTTACCGAAGACCTCGTAGTACCAGTCCATCTGCTGTCGGGCGGCCTCCAGGTTGCCTTGTTGGATCAACCTGGGGATTTCTGCCGACATGCATCCTGAAGTACAGATCAGCCCCTCGCCATATTGCGCCAGGTGTTCGTGATCTATGCGCGGGTAATAATAGAAACCTTCCAGTTGGGCAGCCGTGGCGATCTTGAGCAGGTTCTTATAGCCGGTCTCATTCTCCGCCAGCAACAACAGGTGGGTGGATTTTTTATCTTCCTGGGGATTACGCTCGCGCATCGTGCGTGAGGCAAGGTAAGCTTCAATGCCGATGATGGGCTTGATGCCCTCCGATGTCGC
>DATEDC010000211.1:0-4356 GCA_035286585.1 Anaerolineales bacterium | reverse complement strand
CAATCAACCGGTAGGGGCTGTTGCCTTTCAAAAGCGCTCGCCCCACGGCGGCTGTTTCCGGGGGCATCGGCCGGGGCGGTTCGATTTTCAAGCTCATCACCTATCTCCTGCTTCTAGTATAGCAGGTTCGCCAACAGTATCCTCCGAGTTGTGTGGCACGTTGTTACCAGGACAGGCGGGCGGCTGGAGATGGTGCGTTCGTCGAACGTATCCTACCGGCTGGCTTCACGCCATCATCGAAATAACAGGCGTCCCCACATAATGATCGCGACCCCAATTAGAGCAGTGACTGCGCCGAGAATATCAAAGCGGTCGGGGCGCCAACCATCGAAAACCATGCCCCACAGAATCGAGAGGACGATGAAGATGCCTCCATACGCCGCATATACCCGGCCGAAGGCTGTTTCGGCTTGGAAGGTGGGGATCACACCGTAGAGAAACAGCACTGCACCGCCAATGACCCCGAACCAAAACGCTTTTCCCTCTCGAAGCCATTGCCAAACCAGGTATCCACCCCCGATTTCAGCCAATCCGGCCAGCAAAAACAGGATCAGTGATCCCACCACTGCCATAGAACCTCCTGTCATTGATCCACCCCCGGATTAAGACGGTTTTGGAATCCCAGTAATCGCAAAGCATTGGCTACCACGACAAGCGTGCTGCCCTCATGGAAAAGGATGGCGATCCCGATACCGATAAAGCCTGTCAGTGAAGTTATGATCAGCATGGCGATCACGCCAAGCGATATGACCAGATTTTGCAGGATGATGGCTCGCGTTGCGGCTCCCAACCCCACGGCATAGGGCAGCTTTGAAAGATCATCGCTCATTAAAGCCACATCAGCGGTTTCCAGGGCGACATCGGTGCCTGCCCCGCCCATCGCAATGCCGACTGTGGCGTTCGCCAGCGCTGGCGCGTCATTCACGCCATCGCCGATCATGGCAACCTGCTCGTATTCATTCACCAGCTCGCGGATGATGTCCAGTTTATCCTCGGGCATGAGATCGGCGCGGAACTCAGTCACGCCGACCTCGGCAGCAATAGCAGCCGCCGAGAGGGCGTTATCGCCCGTCAGCATAATCGTATGCGCCACACCCGCAGCTTTGAGTGCTTGCATCGTTGGCGCGGCTTCGCTTCGCAATGTGTCTGCCAGCGCGATCAAACTAACACCTGTTTGTCCACGGCAACCCACATCAGACTTTTACCTGCCTGCTGGAGAGACTGCGCCTGGTTGAGTGAGTCGGGGGAAAGCGATATTCCCGCTTCTTCGATCAATTCCTGGTTACCAATCCAGACCGGCTTACCCTGCCAGGTGGCGCGCAGACCGCGTCCCGCCAGCGCCTCGACCTCGTCCACGCTTGCCAGAGCCAGGTCTTGCGCCTGGGCAGCGCGCACGACCGCCTGGGCCAGGGGATGAGCGGAACGCGACTCTGCTCCTGCCGCAAGCGCTAGCATGTCCGCTTTTCCCCAGCCAGAATTTGAGAAAACGACCATATCCGTCACCTCCGGCTGTCCATGCGTTACGGTGCCGGTCTTATCGAAAGCAATCGCTTTGAGCCGGCCCAGGTTTTCCAGGTGCACACCGCCCTTGACCAGCACGCCGTTGCGGGCCGCCTGAGCCACTCCCGCCAGGATGGCAGATGGGGTGCCCAGCGCCAGCGCGCAGGGCGAGGCGGCAACCAGCAGCGTCATAGCGCGTAAGAACGACTCCTGAAAGGGAACGCCGAATAACGGCAAGACGATAATGACCAGCGCCGTTGTCGCCAGCACGGCCGGAACGAACACTCGCTCAAACTTTTCGACGGCTTGCTGGGTGGGCGCTTTCTGCGCCTGGGCCTCTTCGACCATTTTCATGACCCGCGATAGGGTGGAGTCCTTGGCCAGGCGCGTGACCTTGGCTTCCAAAGCGCCTTCGCCGTTGACTGTTCCGGAGAAGACTTGATCGCCGGGCGTCTTGTCCACCGGCATGGATTCGCCCGTAACCGGCGCCTGGTCTACACCTGAACTGCCATCCAGAATGATGCCATCGACCGGGATGCGCACACCAGGGCGAACGATGACCACATCATCCAGTTGGAGCGACTCGACCGGGAGTTCCTGCTCCTTACCATCGCGTCGCACGAGTGCTGTCTTCGGAGCCAGATCAGCCAGGGCGCGCACTGCGGCGCGAGCGCGGTCCAGAGCGCGCTCTTCCAGCGCATGCCCCAAACCGAACAGGAACAGCAGCAGCGCGCCTTCGGCAAATTCGCCCAGGAACCCCGCTCCGAGGGCCGCCGTCACCATCAGCAAATCTGTATCAAAGTGGCGTTCTCTAAGAGCGTGCCAGGCATGGCGGGAGATATCCCAACCGCCGAAAGCGTACGCAGCCAGATATAAGCCCAGACTTAGCACCGGTGCGAAACCAAAAATAGTCTCGCCCAGCCAGCCAACCAGCAGCAGCAGACCAGTTGCCAGGCTGAAGAGAAACTCGCGATATTCCTGGTACCAGGAACGCGCCCCTGCGACCGGGATTTCATAACCCAGCGAGCGGACGCGTTTCTCGATGGCCGGGCGATCCGCTTTACGCTTGTCAAATTCGACGCGCATCTTTTGCGCTGGGTAATTGACGCTCACTGCCAGCACGCCTTCGATACGCCCGATGCTGTGCTCAATCACCAGGGCGCAATCCGAGCAGTCCATCCCATCAATAGGGATGACAGCATGATGGTAGCGGATGATGATCTGCGCTCCGGCGCGTTCTGCCAGGCGCCTAACCTGCGCCAGGGAGAGAATATTTGGGTCATAATGCAAACAGAGATCTGCCGGTGTTTTTTCCCGCTCCAGGTGGGCGCGCACGATGCCTTTTTGTCCCTGTAGGGAGGTTTCTAACCGCTTCAGACATTCATCTTGTTCGTCTTCCACCCCGGGTAAGAGCAGCGGTATTTCCAATTCAATTGTTTTTTCCATGAAATGCGAAACTCTATCTTTATATGCGTTAATGAATCAATATAATAGACACGCCGATATGCGATAATTCTACAGCAGTCAAGATAACAGCTGCCTAATCTTTGGGCCTGATTTCAATTAGGTTGGAGGATGGATTACCGGGAACGTCAGAAGAAAGGGACTGGCTATATCTGAAGAGCCATAATCCTGCGTGAGTGTAGCAGGCGAGTCGATCGTTGGCGTCACAGTGGCGAGAAAGCCCGTATGCGCAAGACAGTTGGTGGTGTGCCATGTGGCTTGTTGCACGCTGCGGTTATCTGAGGCGCAGGGAACGTTGCCTGGATGCGTAAATTCCTGGCAAGTCGTCAACGAAAGTTGGTGGCCTACCAATCCAAGAAGGGCTGCGCTAATCAGGAGCAGGCTGCGGACGCGTAATCGATGAGTCATTTTGTCAGCCATGCAGCACGTGATCTAGGCCGCGCTGGAAGAGATCGGAAACGTGATCATCATCCAAAGCCACGTAAACCTTTCTTCCTTGTTTGCGGGAGCGGACCAGGCGTTTTTCACGGAGAATACGAAGCTGATGAGAAATTGCGGACTTACTCAGCCCAATGGATATAACCAGGTCGCCCACATTCGTCTCCCCTTCTAGCAGCACAGCAATGATGCGCAGGCGAGTATGATCGGAGAGCGCGTCGAACAAGCTAACAAGCTGGCCGACGGTATCTTCATTAAGTTTATCCAGAGTAAACACGTCGCTCCTCATAATATCGTTGAATAATTGCTCAACTATTGAATTATATCACGCGGTTTCCTCATTGCAAGGAGACATTTAGATTTTTGAAATTATCACTTTGGTAACTATTACCCACCCGGGGGCTGAGGCGAGCAGCCTTCGACGATCTCAGCCGCCAAGTCATAGCGGTTGAACTGCGGCATCAGGTATATCCCTCGAATCCATGGGGCCATCTGTTCGATCAATTCCAAAGCGATGCGCACCCCCTCCTGCGGGGCGTCCTCGCCCGCGGACTGCATGCGCTGGCGGATCTCCTCCGGGATCGCCACGCCGGGGACCTCGTTATGCAAAAACGAGGCGTGCCTGGCGCTGTACAGCGGCAGAACGCCTGCCAGCACCGGCGCCTCCATCGGGCCATAGCGGTCCTCGTAGCGGCGCAGGAACGCCCGGGCTTCCTCAGGCTGGTAAACCGGCTGGGTAAGCAAAAAATCCGCCCCGGCAGCCAGCTTGCGCCGCAGGCTCTTCAGCTCTCGCTCCGGGTCTGGCGGTGTCAGGTCGAGGGCGCAGCCCACGAAAAACGAGGTGGGCTGCCCGATCTCCGCGCCGGCGTGATCCACCCCGGCGTTAAAATTCTGCTTGATCAGCTTGACCAGCCCGGAGGGCACCAGGTCGTAGTCATCCATGGCGTCCGGGTA
>DATEDC010000210.1:0-6407 GCA_035286585.1 Anaerolineales bacterium | reverse complement strand
TGGCAGAAGGGCATCTCCTGGGTCATCCGGCATCTCAACCAGGCCGGGCTGCAAGTGGTGCGCTCCTTCGACCTGCAGGTGGCTCGCGCCGCTCACCTGGAGTGCAACTGCCCGCACCACGGCACCCAGCTCTGCGACTGCCAGATGGTGGTGCTCCTGGTGTACGACCAGCAGCACCCGCCCGCCGCGCTGGTCGCCCACAGCCGCGACGGCCAGACGCAGCTCGTCCTGGTGGACACGCCCCAGCAGCGGCCCGAACACCAGTTACAGCAAGCCATCTTCCGGGCATTGCAGGCCAGGAGCTTCGGCTTGCCAGACCGGGAGGCGGAAATCGATGTCACCTGAGGAGCGAGCCATCCCGGCGCGCCGCTAAACAGCCAAGGAGGTGTTCATAGATGTTGGCACGATGTTGATAGTTGTTCATCCAATCTTTTCTCAAAAAGGAGATATTAGAATGGCAATCGATCCTGTATGCGGCATGCAAGTCGATGAGAAATCGGCGGCAGGCACTTTCGATTACAAGGGTAAGACCTTCTACTTCTGCTCCCCTGGTTGTAGAGCGGCTTTTGCCAGAGATCCGGAAAAGTACCTACACAAACACGAGGGACATGGCGGGCACGAAAGCCACGGGCACCAACATTAAGTCCCCACAAGGTGATTAGGGAAATTCTTCTCTCGATCGCCCCAGATAACGAGATCGATCCTGGGAAGGCGCCTCAGCGCTGCCTTCCCAGTCGATCGTAAACCAGGCCGATTCGGATACTGATCAGCCTACCCAAAGGTTACACCATCCCAGTGGCGAGAGTAGCTGCGGGGTATAATTAGATGAAATGGACAAAATAGGTCTTCAATCTTTCCAGGCACGGACCAGGCTGAGCCATCGCCTGCTCGTTTTTACCCATGCCCTGGGCCTGGGATTACCCTTCCTGGCGATTGGCCTGGGCATGGAGAAAGCCTCGCAATTAGTGCGCCGCATCCAACGCCATCTGCGTAAAGTGCAGGTTGTCAGTGGGCTTTTTTTGCTCCTGATCGGCGCCATGCTGCTGACCAACCAAATCACGCTGATTGCCATTTGGGCGCAGAGGAATGGCCTGTTCCTGGACCTGCCGCTGGGGTCTGCCGCGATGCCCACCTATTTCATCGCCTTGCTGGCCGGGCTGCTCTCTTTCCTGTCTCCATGTGTGTTGCCGCTGGTCCCGGCCTACATCGGTTACTTGAGCGGCCACGCTTTTGGTGGAGAGGTATATGCATCTGAGCAATTTGTCCAACGATAACCGGTATAGTGTTCCCTATCATGGCCTGGCTTGAAGAGGCTAGCGATAATTTCAAGGGCATGCTGCCTGTCATGATGCAGCAGGCAGGATTCCAACAGGTCAGGGAGACTACCCGATACGCTACATTATTCGGAACACTCTCCCTGTACGCGGGCTTAAAACAAGTTTGACAAAGCATGGTAATAATAGTCCTCGACCCGAACACCACGCTTTATCCCATTCCGGTTGGCTTGCCTGGATGAGAGGTAAAAGATCTGTGGATACCTTAGAGCCTCAAAGGAGGAGGACACGATCCGTTTTTACTGCCCTTGGCCTGCTTGGGGCAGCGTTGGCTATCACTTTCCTCTTTCTCGGAGTGGGTCATTCCCTGTCCCTGCTGGCAACTGGCCGGGTAGGCGAAGCGGCGCGCACGATTACCCGCGGCCATTGGGAGTTGGTGGCGGGATCCACTGCTGTCTTTCTGGCCTTCCTGGCTTTGATCCCTGTCCGCGTTAAGCGTGACTGGAGATCCCACAGCCTCTACGCAGCCTTCATCGTCTCGCTCTTCGCTGAGATGTTCGGCTTCCCGCTGACCGCCTACTTCCTCTCGACCGCCCTGGGGCTGACCTTATTCGAGAGGCGTTTCATGGGCTACATGTATAGTGTGGGCATGCCGTTGGGCTCCCTGATCACGTTCCTGGGCGTGCTCCTGGTCATCCTCGGTTGGAAGGAAGTCTATCGAGCCCGCGACAGCATGGCAACAGGAGGCATCTACGCCTATATCCGCCACCCGCAATATCTGGGGATTATGCTGATCACCGCCGGGTGGCTGGTGCACTGGCCGACCCTTCCAGGCTTGCTGATCTGGCCGCTTCTGACGTGGCTCTACCTCCGACTTGCAGCCCGCGAGGAGCTGTTTCTGGCGGAGAAGTTCGGCCAGGAATTCCGGGCTTATGCCGCAAAGACACCCATGTTACTTCCCTTTAGGCGAGGATAATTTTACCCCTTGACCTTCCAGCGACTGGAAGGTGTAAAATGTTTTTACCTCCTCCGCGTGGAGGTGATCGAATGCAGATAAAAGAGCTGTCCGCAAGAACAGGTTTGCAGGATAAAACTATTCGTTTTTACGAAGATATCGGAGTACTGCCTCCACCCAAACGCATGCCCAACGGCTACCGCAAATACGATGAAATCGATGTGGAGCGCGTCAAATTCGTAGCCGGTTTGCGCCGCCTGGATTTCTCTCTGGACGACGTCAATGAAATCCTGGCTATGCGAGACCGGCGTGAGGCTCCCTGCCGGGTGGTGCTCGATTTGATGTCCGCGAAAGCCGACGAAATATCTCGGCGCATCGCCGATCTGAGCCGCCTGGAAGAGGATCTGCGTAGGCTTTATACCCTGGGTCTGACCTTTCCCATCGACGACGTGGATGGTAAGAATTGTGTTTGCCACTTAGTCAGTGAGAAGGCATGATCAATAATGGCCCTGCAAAGGATATGAGCCTTCGTAAGGCTTGCAGAAACTGATTGACATCGTATCGGGAGCTAAAAACAATGGAAAAGATAGAACAGATCGAATTTGACATTAAAGGTATGACCTGCGATTCGTGCGCTCTGCACGTGGAAAAGGCTTTGAAAAAGGTCTCCGGTGTTCGTGAAGCCGAAGTGCCAGGTTGGGAGTCGGGGCGCGCCAGTGTGGTCCTGGAAGAGGATGTGGACAGCCAGGCGCTCATTGAATCGGTCCGCCAGGCCGGCTATCGCGCTTCTGTGAAAACCCGTATGCCGGCGGTTGAACGTCGGGTTGAAAAACCGGGATCATCCAATGAACGTGGTGACGATCATTTTGACCTGATGGTCATCGGGGCGGGTTCCGCCGGTTTCGCCGCGGCGATCAAGGGGGCGGAGCTGGGCTACCGGGTGGCGATGGTGGAAGCCGGGACCATCGGGGGCGTCTGTGTCAACGTGGGCTGTGTGCCCTCGAAAACGCTGATCCGCGCCATGGAGCAGTACCATCAGGCCGGCCAGTCTCGTTTCCGGGGCGTGCACACACTGCCCGGCGCGCTCCACTGGGCGCAGGTGATTGCCGACAAGGACGCGCTGGTAGCCGAGATGCGCCAGTCTAAATATGCGGATGTGTTGGCCGCCTACCCTGAGATCACTTACATCCAGGGGCGCGCCCGCCTGACCGGTGACAACCGCGTCGAAATTGACGGAAAAGCCTACGCTCCTGGAAAAATATTGATTACCACGGGCGCACATCCCTGGGCGCCGCCCATCCCTGGCTTGAAGGAAGCGGGCTATCCTTCGACAGGCTCAGGACAGGTTCTCACCAGCACCACCGCCATGGAGTTGAAGGAACTTCCCCACTCGATGATCGTGCTGGGGGCCAACGCGGTGGGCCTGGAGCTGGCCCAGACCTTCTCCCGGGCAGGCGTACACGTGACTCTGCTGGAGCTCTTGCCGCGCATCGCCCCCTTTGAAGACGAGGAGATCAGCCAGGCGCTGCAAGGCTACCTGGAAGTGGAAGATCTGGAGATCCACACCGGCTTTGATACGAAACGCGTCGAGAGGCGCGAGGGGCGCTATCTTCTGACTGGCACTCAGGATGGCGAGGAGATAGCCTTAGAGGCCGAACAACTGCTGGTGGCTACCGGCCGCCGTCCCAACACCGCCGGCCTGGGCCTGGAAGAGGCTGGAGTCAGGCTGGGCAAGCGCGGCGAGATCCTGGTGGATGAAACCTTGCGCACGGATGACCCTCACGTCTACGCAGCCGGAGACGTCACCGGGCAGGACATGTTCGTTTACACGGCAGCGTACGCAGGCGGCCTGGCCGCCGAGAACGCCCTGGCCGGGGCCGGGCGGGTCTACGACGCTGCCTACATCCCGCGCATCACCTTCACCGACCCGCAGATCGCCAGCGCCGGGCTGACCGAGGAACAGGCCCGCCAGCAAGGGTACGAGGTCAAGGTCAGCACGCTGCCCATGAGTTTCGTGCCCCGCGCCCTGGCCGCTCGCGATACGCGCGGCCTGATCAAGCTGGTAGCTGACGCTGCCACCGACCGCCTGCTAGGCGCCCATATCCTGGCTCCCGAAGCGGGCGAGGTGATCCAGACCGCCGTGCTGGCCATCCGTTTCGGCATCACCCTGACCCAGCTGCGCCAGACCATGTTCCCCTACCTGACCTACGTGGAAGGGCTCAAGCTGGCGGCGCTGGCCTTCGAGAAGGACGTAGCCCTGTTGAGCTGTTGTGCAGGATAGTTGTCGAGAGGTTTATGTATGGAAAAGCGGGATACTCTCAAACTGGCCAGGCCGGTTGGGCGTATTCTCAGGTTTGCTCTGGGATCGCTGCTCATCGCCGCCAGCCTGCCTTATCCGTTAAGTGCTGAGCCAGCTTTCCTCCTTGCAGCCTTATTAGTGGTGCTCTTGCTGGTCGCCTTCTACAGCCTGGTTCACTACCTGGTCCATCGATATATTCCCCATATCAATCCCTGGCTGGGCGCGGTCCTGGCCAATAGCCCGGCCATCGCTCTATACATCATTGGGGGTGGTGGGGGTACTATCTTTGGCGCAGGCGAAGGGCGGCTGGCAGCGCTGATTTTCGTTGGCCTATCACTGGTAATCGCCTCTTTGAACGGTGATGCAGGCTGTGAAGTGATGTCCATCCCAGGTCTGCTGTTCGGTAAGCGCACGCGCCTGGCTTGCATCCTGTTCTCGCCGATCGACTGGATGGAAGAGAAGCTCTTTGCCAGGAAGCGGAAACCCGGCTCCAGTTCGCTGAACTGAATCACCAATACCATATGAGCAGAAACTTGTCTTCAGAAGAAACCGAGCGCGGCGAACAAGCACATTGCCCATACTGTCTTGAATTTCTCGGGATGGGCAAGTTACATATCTGCCCGGTAGCCTGCTGCTATATCGGCGTGAGCGGCGAATCCTTCACTGTAGTTTGCCCCTATTGTGGGAACGCTTTCGACACAGGCAGTGGTCACGTCTGCCTGGAACTGATCAGGCTCACCGAACCGGCACAGTAACGACTTGGTTCACTCCCAAGGACACCAAGTTTCACGAAGGTTTTTATTCCTTCGTGCGTCTCGCGTCCATTGTGGATTACCTCCAGAGGTGCGTCTATGAATGAAAAATATGATCTAGCTGTGATCGGCGCCGGACAGGGCGGCCTCCCGGCGGCGTACATGGCCGCTAACCTGGGCGCCAAAGTCGCCCTGATCGAGATGCGCGAGGTGGGAGGCACCTGAGTGAATGAGGGGTGCATCCCCACCAAGACCTTGTTAAGGTCCGCCGAAGTCATGCACCTGGTCAAAGCCCGCGCCCACGAATTTGGGGTGCGCGGCGTTGACCCCCATGCCATCACCTTTGACCTGCCCGCCGCGGTTGCCCGCAAGGATGCGATCATCCAGGGGATCATCGATGGTATATACACAGCATTGAAGAGAAACACGAACATCACCTTTATCACCGGCCGCGCCGAACTCACCTCGCCGGTGGATATCCGCGTGGATGGCAAACGCTTCTCTGCGGGTAAGATCATCCTGGCGGTCGGCTCGCAGCCGGCGCCAACCAATATTCCTGGTTTGGAAGAAGCCGGGTACATCACCAATTACGAAGCCTTGAGCCTGGAAAAGCTGCCGGCCTCGATGATCGTCATCGGCGCTGGTTATGAAGGGGTGGAGTTCGCCCAGATGTACGCCCGCTTTGGGACAAAGGTCACTCTGCTGGGCAGGGCGCCAAGGGTTATGCCTGGCGCGGAACCCGAACTCTCTGAGAGGCTGGGGGAAATCCTGCGCGCGGAGGGCGTTGACCTGCATACCTCCACGGTGGCCGTCCGTGCCGGGATCCAGAATGGCCAGCGTTTTGTGATTGCCCGCTCTGGGGACGTCGAGCAGCGCTTTGAGGCCGAGGTGTTCCTGAAAGTCACTGGGCGCATTGCTCGCCTCACGGGGTTAGGATTGGAACAGGCAGGTGTGCAAGTTGTGGGGGACTTCGTGAAAACGGACGCGCAGTTGCGCACCACGGCCGCCAACATCTGGTCAATCGGCGACGCCAATGGCGGCTATATGTTTACCCATCGGGCCACCTACGATGGCCCTTATGCTGCCTTGAACGCTGTGCGAGGGTTGGATAAAGCCGTCGATTACCG
>DATEDC010000209.1:0-20596 GCA_035286585.1 Anaerolineales bacterium | reverse complement strand
GCCTGTGATAGAATCGCCGAGAGCCGGGTACGCCGCTCCCGGCTCTCTCTAAGGAGGAGAAGAAGAGAAATCGCCCTTCGATCTTTATATTACCAGAGACATGCAGAGTATGCTTGACGCTTAACCTACGATTACCCTACGCTTGACCACCAATATTGAGAGTTTTTCAAGGATTAACATGGATTTTGCAATCCAAACGAAAAATCTAGGCCGGGTGTATAAGATACGCGGGGGGAAGAAATCCGAACCCAGGGAGCTGGTCGCCTTGCAGGGGGTAAATCTACAGGTTCACCAGGGCGAGCTGTTCGGTCTGCTCGGTCCCAATGGCGCCGGTAAAACCACCCTGATCAAGATCTTGACTACATTGCTGGCTCCAACGACCGGAGAGGCGAGCGTCGCCGGTTTCGATGTGGTCAGGCAGGCGGAAAAAGTGAGACCGCGGATTAACATGGTCTCCGGAGGCGAATCTTCCGGGTATGGGCTGCTGACGGTGCGCGAGAACCTGTGGATGTTCGCCCAATTCTACGGCATCCCCTCCGCAGTGGCAAACTGGCGGATACGCGAGCTTCTCAAGATCGTGGGGATGTCTGAGCGGATCAATTCCAAGTCCTCCGACCTATCGACCGGGCTGCGGCAAAAGATGAACATCGTGCGTGGATTTCTCACCGACCCGGACGTGCTCTTCATGGACGAACCGACCCTGGGCCTGGATGTGGGCGCTTCGCGCGATGTCCGCCGCTTCATCCGGGAGTGGGTGAACCAGGACCCCAGCCGCACGCTGCTGCTGACAACGCACTACATGGTGGAGGCGGATGAGCTTTGCGATCGAGTAGCGATCATCAACCAGGGTCGGGTGCTCGCCTGTGATACGCCTGCCAGTTTGAAAAGCCGCCTGCAAAAAGAGGCTTTATTCCGCATGGAGGTCAGCCCGCTGGACGGCAGCACCAGCGTTGAGACTTTCGAGATGCTTCCGGGCGTGCGCAAAGTAACCCACCGAGCGCTGGATGGTTATGCGGTGCTGGAGTTGATCCTCGAGCAAGACGATGCGCTGGGCTCGGTGGTCAACTTAATGACATCATCCGACATACATATCCTGAACCTGCAGAAGCGCGAGCCGACCCTGGAGGATGTGTTCGTCGACCTGGTGGGGCGCAGCATGGAAGAGGTCGAAAAAGCAGGGACCGGCATGGAGGGCCGATGAGCCAGGCCAGCAGCTCCCCAGTATTGCGCGCCGTGTTAGAGCAGGAGGTGAAGAAGAATTCCGGCTGGCGGCTTTTCATCCAGACCGTGATTGCACGCGCCTACCCGCGCCTCATCGGGCAGCAGCGCGAAAAATCCTGGATGTTCTTCGATATCTTCCTGCCCATCCTGGCAGTTTCTGCTTATGTCTTCGTGTACCGCGCCATCCAGGCACCGGAGGATTATATTGGCTTTGTGATCGTAGGCGGCGCAATGACCGCCTTCTGGATGAATGTCTTGTGGGGCATGTCCAGCCAACTCTATTGGGAGAAAGAGACCGGCAACCTGGCGCTGTACATCATGGCGCCAAACTCGCTGATGGCGATCCTGCTGGGCATGGCCTTGGGCGGGATCGTGGCTACCACGCTGCGCGCAGCGACAATCATCATCCTGGGCAGCCTGCTGTTTAAAGTAAGCTACGCGGTGGTCAGCTTTACGCAGTTGTTCGCGGTTTTTCTATTGGCGATGGCGGCGCTGTACGGGATGGGCATGATGTTCGCTTCGGTGTACCTGCTGCTCAGCAGGGAAGCCTGGCATCTGTCCAACCTGGCGCAGGAGCCGGTGTACCTGCTCTCGGGTTTTTATTTTCCGATTAAAAATTTCAATTTTTGGGTCGCCCTCAGCGCGTCTGTAATCCCGCTCACGCTTGGGCTGGACGCCATGCGCCAGCTTGCCTTCAAGACCGGCGGGGCTCTCGGTTTCTTGAGCGTTGAGGTGGAACTGCTGGTTCTGCTCGCTTTAAGCGTCTTTTTTTTAGCCGCGGCGCGCATCCTGATCCGGTATATGGAAAAACTCGCCATTCGCGAAGGGCGCCTGACGGAAAGCCGTAGATAATTTGCCGGAAGCTGGACTCGATGTCGTCTATCAACCTGAAATCCACCTCCACCTACCTGCGCCAACCGGACACGTTCCTGAGGGTCAGATGGCGCACATTTCGTTTGTCTGCCTGGCTGGGCTGGCAGATCGAATCGAACTGGGCGGACCCCTTCCTGTTCGCGATTTATTCGATCATCAAGCCGCTGGCAGGCGCGGCGATCCTGGTGGTGATGTACAGCGTTATCACGCGCGGCGACTTCGAGTCCCCCATCTTCCCATACATCTACCTGGGCAACGCTTTCTATATGTACGTGGGACAGGTGATGACCGGCATTTCCTGGGCGGTCATTGACGACCGGGAGCATTACAAGACGATACGCTATGTGTATGTCTCCCCGATTCATTATCCAACCTATTTGCTCGGGCGCGGGGTCGCTCGTTTTATAATTGCTTCGATCTCCGTGGTGGTCACGATACTCTTCGGCATGCTCTTCCTGCGCCTGCAAATCGATATGGCAGCGGTGGATTGGGGGCTGCTGCTGGTGGGGCTGATCGTAGGCGTCAACATGTTGGCAATGATGGGGTTGATCCTGGCGAGCGTGATGCTGCTGTTGGTGCATCACATGTGGGGGTTGGGCGACGCGGTCGCCAGCGCGCTGTACCTGTTCAGCGGGGCGATCTTCCCGCTTGAGGTGCTGCCAGCCTTCCTGCGCCCGATAGGTTACATCATGCCGCTGACCTACTGGCTGGAGCTGATGCGGCGAGCCCTGGTGGGCGAAGTGGCACAGGCGTTCCCTACCCTCGCCGGCTACAGCAACGGGCAGTTGCTGGGCATATTGGTCGCGATGACGGTGGCATTCGCCCTAGTATCCGGCGTGGTCTTCCGCTTCTGCGAGCACCGGGCGAAAGAGCGCGGCCTGTTCGATATGGTGACCAACTATTAGGGCTGGTGCAGGCTAGTGGGGTTCCAGTGCTGAAGCGATGACCCCCTGGTACCCGTGGGCGGCTTTGACGAGTTGATCGATCTCGATATATTCATCCACGATGTGGGCCAATCCTTCCGGTGAGGGCCCGAAACCAATCGTCGGTATGCCCAGGACGCCGATGCTGTAGGCGGCGTTGGTGCAAAAATTGTAGGTACCGTAAACAACGGGCAGCCCGGCGCGCTCCAGACCGAGGCTGGCGGCTTCGACGAAGGGGTGAGATTTTTCTAATAGCCAGGCGGGGAACCATTTTTCTCTTTTCAACATCTTACCGGTAAATGTCTGGTATTCACCCAACGCGATTGTCGCCTGCAAGGATGCGCCTGGAAGGGTGGGTAAATCGCTAAGCTGCGCCAGGACAGAGGCGCGGCTCTCGCCGGGGATCAAGCGGCGGTCGTAGGTCGCCCGGCAGCGGGAAGGGATCACCGAATGGCCCGGGTACGGCTCGGAGATGATATCGGTAAGGGCTAAGATTGCCCTCCCAACCACTGGGTGAGCGGGTAGAGGCAGGCTCTCAATTTTTTGGATCGCGGGCAGAATGGCCTGGACCGCGTTGATCCCGAGCTGGGGGGCCGAGGAGTGGGAGGGGCGACCGATCGCTACAAGGCGGATCTCGGCCCGCCCGCGCCCGCCGTGGACCAGCTTGAGATCGCTGGGCTCACCGATCAAGACCAGATCCGGCTTCACCACCTCGATCACTGCCTGCAGGGCAGCCCCTTCGAGGACTTCTTCCATTACCGAGGCGGAGACCACGATCACCCCATGGATCTGGCTGCGGCTTAACGAGGCAGCAGCTAAAATCATGGCCGCCAGCGGGCCTTTCATATCCGTCGCACCGCGCCCGTATAACTTGTCAGCTTCGATTTCGGCGGCGAAAGGCGGATGCTCCCAGGGTAAACCCGGGGCGACGCCGACCGTGTCGATATGCCCATCCAGCAATAGCGTTGGACCTGGATGGTTTCCGTGAACCACGCCGACGACACTGCCGTATTCGTCCATCCAGACCTGGTCGAAGCCTAAAGAGGACATCTCTTGCAGGAGCAGCTCGCTGACCTGCCGCTCTTGACCGGGTTCGGAGGGCAGTCGGACCAGTTTTTGAGTCAGATCGATCAGATGTTGTGGGTCGATCTCAGCCATTAGTTCTCGAATAATTTAAGACTGGCGCTGAGTATACGCTGAACATTCGGCAGAACTCTATTCTCAGCGTCGCGAGCGTAAGGGATCGTCTCCTGGGTGCAGACGCGTCCGTAGCGGAAGTTAATCCCTGCTTGAAGCACAACCGCTGCCAGTTCGCCGGAAAGCCCAAAACCTTCGTAGTCCTATCCCCAGGTGCATCTCACCTGAGATCAGCCCTTGCCTCCAGAGACGGGCAACTTCTCCTTCGAACAGGCGGCTAAACAACATCCGTTCATATAGCTTCCACAGGTCTGCAACCATATCGCTCCCTTTTTAAAAGCAAGCAATACACGGCCCGTTTGAACATCTTCTAGCGGGCAGGTTTTGGTTTATCTGGTTGAATTTTAGCCTAATTTAGATGTATAGGCGACCCCTGTCCACCTCGTTACGCAGGATGTAAAGCTCTTGCGCGGTCGGCGGTGGGTTTTCGTTCAGTGGGATTATATTGGTTCTGCAGAGGTGTCCTGGGGATTACGTGTTATGATATGTAAAGATTGAAGGTGAGCAAGGGCGGGAGATCTCCCTATTAAGATATATTTGTATCGAAAAGGAGTTAAATTTGGATTATAAATATACAAGATTGGTAGAGACAAGTGTGATGGAACAGAAGCCGGCTGAAAACGAAAATAACCAAAACTGGTTCCAACAATTTCTGGATGATTACGATTATTCCCAACCCCAACGCGGCCAGATCCTGGAAGGCGAAATCCTGAGAATCGATGAAGATGCTGTTGTGGTAGATATCGGCTTAAAGCGAGACGGGATAGTGCCGGCGCGAGATTTGAGCATGCTGGATGCCGCAATGAGGGAAAATTTGACGGTGGGTAATCGAGTGATCGTAGTGGTATTGCAAACCCCAAGCGAGGATCAGGAGCTGCTCGTTTCGATCCACAAAGGTTTGGAGCAGCTGGATTGGCAAAGGGCTTTAACCATGCTAAACGAGCAAACTGTGGTCGATCTCGAAGTGGTAGCTCACAATAAGGGCGGGCTGTTGGTGCAGTTTGGATCGCTGCGCGGTTTTGTGCCGGCCTCCCAAGTGCCCGAGCTCCGGCGGATAAAGGATCCTCATCGTGTGTACCGGGTAAAACAGGGCCTGGTCGGCCAACGCATCGAGGTTAAAGCGATTGAGGTCGATAAGGAGCCCAAGCGGTTGGTGTTTTCTGCCCTGGCGGCAGAGGAGGAGCGCCGCAAGAAGCGCCTCAGGGAGCTTGAAAAAGGACAGATCATCGTTCAAGCCAGGGTTGTCAGCCTAGTGGATTTTGGCGTCTTCGTCGATCTGGATGGCGTGGATGGATTGATACATATTTCCGAGCTCGATTGGCAGAAAGTTCAACATCCTTCCGAACTGCTCAAACCGGGAGACGAAATAGATATCAAGATTCTCGATGTGGATGTCGAGAACGAACGGGTGAGCTTGAGCCGCAAAGCGCTGCTGCCGAATCCTCTGGAAGAGCTGCGTGAGAAATACAAACCCAGCGATGTGGTCGTTGGAAAGGTGACGAACATCTTGGATTTCGGCGCCTTTGTTGAACTGGCTGAAGGTGTGGTAGGCCTGGTGCATGTCAGCGAGTTGGGCTATTCGGCTTCTGGCAAGCCGCAAGAGCTGGTAAAGATCGGTGAAAAAGTGCTGGTGAGGATCCTGGAAATCGAACCGGGCAAGGGGCGCATTGCCCTGAGCATGCGGCGGGTGCCAAAGGAAGAGCAGATCGCCTGGTTAGCCGGATATGTGGAAGGCGAGTCGGAATCGATCCCGGAGGCTGGTGATGTCGTCTCGATGGATAAAACGGAAGAGGCCGGCGACGAGGGTGCCGCTGAGAACAGAGAGGAAATTTTGCCGGAACACCCTGAGTGATCAATCGACAGCCAACGAAGATGAGGTGGTAGCTGGCAGCGGGTTTTGACGGGCAGTCAATCCCGCTGTTTTGTTAGCTTCTGACTGCGTTCAGAAAATCGGCTAACAGACCATAGGCGGTCGTATCTGGGCCAGGGTCGGATTCGATGATGGAAAGTAGCCCCAGCACATCGCTCTCGAACTGAACGATGCTGGTAGTGCCGTCAATGTTGAATAAGGGTGAGCTCGGAGCGATCAACTCGGGCTGCACGCGAGCCTGGAGGGCACCATTTTCGCTGCGGGCAGTGCAAACCAGCTTCCAGCGTTTGCCCTCGCCTTTGGCGCGCCTCAGGTCTGCAGAGGTGATGTGGCGTATGCCCTGGCGTGCCACCTGGTCAGGTTTGAGGGGGATGCTCATCAGCACGGTTACCAGGCAGGCAACCTTGATGGCAGCATCCCAGCCATCGATATCGCCGCTGGGGTCGGTCTCGGCGATGCCGATCGTTTGAGCGTAAGCGACGGCCTGGTCGAAGGATTCGCCAGCCTCCATGCGACCCAGGATCAGGTTGGTGGTGGAATTCAGTATGCCGCGAAAGGCTCGCAACCGGGCGGCTGGCAGCGCGTTGCGAAATAGCGAGAATATTGGCGCGCCGTCCATGACGGTCGATTCGAACAGAAATTTGCGCCCTTTGGCGGAGGCCAGCTTGCTCAGTTGGGCGTATCCGTGCACGACCGGTCCTTTGTTGGCGGTAATGGCGTGCATGCCCAGATCAAGCGCCATCCGCAGGTGGTCGAGGGCGGGTTGACCACTGGCGTAATTGACCGGAGTGTTCTCGAAAAGCACATCCGCTTCACAAAGCTGTAGAAAATCACGCGCCTCCTCAATCCCAGTTGTTTTCGATAATTCCTGCAAAGGCCTGTCGGCTTCGAGCAGGCTAAGCGCCTCTGCCAGATCGATCCCCTGCGGGTTGATGGCGCACCCATGCCTGCCAGTCGCGATGCCGGTGGTGGAGAAGGTGAGGCCATACAGCCGGTCAATTTCAACCTGCTTGTGCAGCAGCAGGCGGGCCAGGGCTTTGCCCACATTGCCAAATCCTATGAAGGCGAGCTTGAAATGAGCCATGTGTGCGATTCCTTCTTTTATCTTCAAATCGCCGGCCAGGGGTAATGCCGGCGACCTGGGTCGGGATCCGGGAAGCGCCCGGCAGCCACCAGGCGGTCGGCGCGCTGCAAGAGCGCAGCAATCTCCGTTGGGCTCAGGTAGTGGTTGAGCCGGCTGAAACCCGCCTGGGTAGAAGGCGAGTTCGGGTCAATCTGCTGGGAGGCGATCTTCTGGCGCAGCTGGCTCAGGTCGCGGCACAGCTCCTCGGGGATCCCCTCGCCGGAGTAATCCCAGACCACGGTGCGCAGCTTCTCCTGAACGTGAAAGCAGATGCCATGGTCGATCAGCCAGATTTTGCGGTTTGGATCGAAGAGGATGTGGCTGCCTTTCCGGTCGGCGTTATTGATGAGCAGATCGAATAGCGCCACCGGGCGTAGCCTTTGGCGATCCTGCGGGCTGAAATTAAAATAGTGATATTCGGGATCGTGCTCGATGAACAGTTGAAGAGAACCCGGTCCCAGGGGTCCATCCGGGCGGAACACGGTGGGCGGGACCTGGTTCCAACCCAAGGCGAGATCCACCAGGTAAGCAGCCACCTCCCGCCGGGCTAAGGTCTGCGAGGGAAAGTCCCAAAGTGGGCGCACGCCTTTGTTGGGCTTATAGACTGCCTGATACTCACCCAGCGTATGCTCCACCTGTATAAGGAAAGTGTAATTCGACCCCCACATAAATTCCCCCTGCATAGTCAGTTTGCCTTCCAGCAGGCAGGTCAGAGCGCGCTCATCTGGATTGGGGTTCATACGCGGAGATGGCTGGATGCGATCAGCGCTGGTGACCGTTTTTCTTGGGGCAAAAATGACCGCTGGGGTCCATAGGCTCACCACATTGGGGGCAGATTTCCCGGCCGCGAGAGGCGACTTCGACGCCCCAATGACATAAGGCACGCAACTGCGAGCGCGTACACCAGAAGCGGACAACATTGGCTTCAGCAGGGTCCTGACCTTCGGCGATAACTTCGCGAGCAATCAGAACGACCAGGTCTTTCTCGAAGTCGTAGCCCAGGCCCAGCTCTCCCGTCCGAAACAGCGGGTCGACAGGTGGATGGATGTGCATGCGCTCCTCTTCGTAGAGGGACGAAGCCTCGGGCAGCTCCGGATATTTCCGGCTGATCTCGGCCAAAAACTGCTCAAACCCCACAGCCAGCGATTGGATCTGGATCTTTTCCACGATCAATGTTGCAGTTTGCTCACCCTGCCAACCCTGGATATAAAAAACTCGCTTGCCAGGCGGTCCGATGGCATCGACGGTGATATGGGAGACGGGCTTGAGGTCAATTTCGGAGGCGGGCATGGATAAATGCTTTTCGGTCTGTCGGCTTGGTGACGATATGCAGCGTCGATGCGAGGTTCCTAGCCCGAAAGTATACCAGAGTCAGGATTTGGATAAGTTAAGAGATAGATCAAAGTTCAGGTTGAGGAGACGGGCGCCCGCCACGCTTAGTAACAGGCTGCTGATCGAGGCGGGGGCGATCATCAGGCGCTGGAAGTAATCCAGGGGCATGCCCAGATAATAGGCGACCGCCAGCTTGATCGGATCTGAATGAAAAAAGCAGACGATCATCTCCTTGGGCTTGTGCTGGGCCGCGATCGCCTCCAGCTCCTGGGTGACGCGCAACTGGCATTCGGCGAACGTTTCTCCACCCGGGAAACGCATCCGCGATGGAGCGCTCTGAACCAGCCGCCAGAGCTTGCGCCGGCGCAGGCTCTTCAGGGTCTTCCCCTGCCAATCACCGAAATCAGTCTCCGACAAACCCTGGCGAGGGATAATTTCAAGGTTCTTGGCCTCTGCAAGCGGAGCGGCGGTTTCCAGGGCGCGTTCGAGCGGGCTGGAATAAATGGCTTTGATCGGGACGGGTTTCAAACGCTCGGCGATGGCTTGGGCCTGCGACTTCCCCTTGTCGTTCAAGTGCACGCCGGGCGAGCGACCGGCCAGACGCCCGTTGGTGACGTATTCGTTTTCTCCATGGCGGATGAGCAGCAAAAGCGGCATGGTTCGGGTACCACCTGTTGATTACAAGACTTTGTTTATTGATTTGCCTGCCCGGAAGCTTTGTGCTTGCTCTTGATGTCTTTGATCGTCTCTTCCGGCAGGTCGGGGAGCAGCTCGGAACGGGTGATGCCCAGCGCCTGGCGTTGAGCGGTGCGCCAGCGCTGAAGGCGCTCGGCTACATGGGCCTCATAGCCCTGATCCGAGGGCTGGAAGAAGTAGGTTCCCAGCAACTGGGGCGGGAGATACTGTTGGGGCAGGAAGTGATCGGGGCTTTCGTGGGGGTACTGGTAGCCTTTGCCATGCCCGAGTGCCTGGGCATCGCGGTTGTTATCCTGCAGATGCTGGGGGACGGCGGTGATGCCCGCCTGCTCGATGAGCTGGAAGGCTTTGAAATACGCCCCGGCGGAGTTGGATTTTGGCGCGGTCGACAGGTAAAGCGTGGCTTCGACGATTGGATAGATGCCCTCAGGGAGACCGATATAATCGAAAGCCTGGGCTGCCGCACTGGCAACCACCAGACCGAGCGGATCTCCCAGGCCGATGTCCTCGCCAGCCAATATGATCAAACGGCGCAGGATGAAGCGCGGATCTTCCCCGGCGTAGAGCATCTTGGCCAGCCAGTAGAGCGCCGCATCTGGATCGGAGCCGCGCACGGATTTGATGAAGGCGGAGATGGTGTCGTAATGGGCGTCGCCGTCCTTGTCGTAGAGCACCGCCCTGCGCTGGATCGATTCCTGGGCGACCTGCAGCGTGATGCGGATGGCGTCATTTTCTCCTGGCAGTGTGCTCTCCACCGCCAGCTCCAGGGCGTTGAGGGCATTGCGGGCGTCTCCGCCGGCGACGCGGATCAGGTGTTCGAGGGCGTCTTCGTCAATTTGAATGCGCAGCTTGCCGTAGCCGCGTTCCGGGTCGCGCAGGGCGCTTGCCAGTATGCGGCGCACGTCGGCGTCTTCTAAGGGGCGCAGCTGGAAGAGACGGGAGCGGGAGACCAGGGCGCCGATCACCTCGAAGTAAGGATTTTCGGTGGTCGCGCCGATCAGGGTGATGGTGCCGTTCTCCACGTGGGGAAGCAAGGCGTCTTGCTGGGCTTTATTCCAGCGGTGGACTTCATCGACGAACAAGATCGTGCGGCGCTGGTAAAGCCGACGGCGTTCGATGGCTTTTTCGATCACCTCCCTGAGCTCAGCCTTGCCCGCCAGCACGGCGGAGAGGGTCTCGAAGTGGCTCTTGGTCAGGTTGGCGATCACCATCGCCAGGGTGGTCTTGCCGGTTCCGGGCGGTCCCCACAAGATGATGGAAGAGAACAAGCGGTCGGCTTCGATGGCGCGGCGCAGCAGCTTACCCGGACCGATGATCTCCTCCTGCCCCACGAACTCGTCCAGGGTGCGCGGGCGCATACGAGCGGCGAGTGGCGCCTCGGTTCTCATCCTCTGCTGCATGGCGTGGTCGAAGAGGTCCATATTACTTGCTTTCTTTCAATGCCCGTTGAAGCAGGTCTGCAACATCCAACTCAGCCGCGCCGTGCAAGGCAGAGGTTTTAGGGATCCGCCAATCAGATAGGGAACATTCAGCTTTTCAAGGGGCTCGATTATCAGCAGGATGACCTCCTCTGGCTCAAGCGGCATCATAGTCCTCCCTGAGCGGTCCATAAACTCTGGCGGCCAATTCTAGGCCGAGGAGCAGATCTGCCATTCGCCGGCGTAAGCGTGTTGGTGGATTGTTGGGATACCTCTCTCGCAATCCGCTGAGCATCAGCGTTTTGACGGCTGCGTTAATCTGCCCAACCATTTCGAGCTTACGCCAGGGTGAGGTTTTGCGGAGCAGGTCGATCAGCACCTTTTCGGCTTCAGGATGGGTGTCCGGAAAGAGGGTGGACATAGCCCCATTATAACTCGATGGGGGCAGGTTTCGTTATCCAATGGATTGTGCGTTACTTTGGGAGTGCGCTGGAGGATATTGGCGTTGTTAATGTCTGTTTTTACCAGGCCCAGGGTACTGCCATCTTTTGGCCGCTTCGGTTTCTTGCGGATTTCTGGCTTGTGTTGGCTGCCTTTTTGGATGTATAATCTTTCGGAAAAGTACATGCCAACCTCTCTACGTATCGGACCCTATCGGTTTTACTTTTACTCTTACGACTGTGGCGAAGCGCGACACATGCATGTGGATCGAGAGAATATGAGTGCGAAATTCTGGCTTGACCCTGATGTTTCACTTGCTGAAAATCATGGCTATAATCGTAAAGAACTACGCGATCTCGAACAAATTGTAAGAGAGAACCTGGAGAGATTGAGAAATGAATGGGACAGCTTCTGCGTTGGCCACACTTAAATTGGCTAGAATTGTAAATGTGACGGTTACAGAGGATACACTCTCGGTTGACCTCGAAGATGGCCGTACTATCTCTGTTCCGATTGGCTGGTATCCGCGTCTGGCCCACGGTACACCTGCCGAGCGCACCAATCTTCAGATTAGCGGTGCAGGTTATGGGATTCACTGGCTTGAATTGGATGAGGATGTTGGCGTAGAAGGGCTTTTGCTGGGAAAGAAATCTACGGAGAGTCCCGCCTCGTTCGAGAGATGGTTACAGAGACGGAAATCCCAGACATAAGGTGCGACCTGATATGATGTAGATATCCAGTTATGTCCAGAAAAGAACTGTTCGCTGGCGCGATCATCACTCTGATTCTAACTGCGATGCTCAACAGGATATTAGCTGATATCGCTCGAATTGAGGAATACCTTTAGCCGTCTACCGGTATTTCATTGCTGCTGCACAGTTAGTAATCTATAGTTCCGCGCAGCTCTGGCTGGGCCCGTAAATGGATTATAAGCTGGACGTTGCAGAAGAAGTATTGGGCATTCGTGAAGCTAATTAAAGCCAGCAACCTTCACAGTACAGCCATACATGAGCACGAGAGCACTGGCGCCGTGGTCAGCCCGCTGCTGGGCGCGAGTCATCAAGTGAGCGTGGTGCGTATTGAGCTGAAGCCGCACGGGCTGCTCGGCAGGCACCAGGCGGCTGAAGACCAGGTCTTCATCATCGTGAGAGGCAGCGGATTCGTCTCCGGCGAGGATTCTGAATCCTCTAAGGTCCACGAGGGGGACGTGGTTTTCTGGCGCAGCGGGGAGTCGCACGAGACGAGAGCTGGTCCGGATGGACTCAACGCAATCGTGGTAGAAGGCAAGTCCCTTGGCAAAGCCCTGCAAGCTGGTTGAGATGGGAATCCGAGCAGGTCCTGTAACCACTGATGCCGGTGGGTAAGCTGTCCACATCCGCTACAAGATCGGAAGACCAACCGGCGTCTGGATATACCCGACGATGGATTTAGAGAACTGGAAACCCTACCAGCCCGGGCAGCTCCATGCTCTCCTTGAAGACGAGCAATTGTGGTACTGGATCGCTGGCGGATATGCCCTCGAGCTTTTCGTGGGCGTGCATTACCGCGAGCATGCAGATTTGGACGTTGTCATTCCCAGGGCAGAGCAGCTGCGCTTCCGACATGCATTGGAGGGCTTTGAATTCTATGCGGCGGATCCGCCTGGCACTCTGCGGCCCTGGCGTGTTAGGGAATTCCTGCCCAAGCCGATAGACGACATTTGGGTGAAAGCGCATCCTGATGAAGCATTTGTCTTCCAAATAATGTTCATAGACACCGCGGCAGAGCGTTGGGTGTTCAAGCGCGATCCGTCGATTACTTGCCTGATGAGCGAATTTGGACTGAGAACACCGGAAGGCTATCCCATCATTCGTCCAGAGATTCAGTTGTTATACAAGGCTAAAACGGGGCGCGAGAAAGACCAGCACGATTTTCGAGTCTGCCTGCCCTGTTTGAATAGAGCGCAGAAGTACTGGCTCAAGGAAGCTTTGGAGCGAGCACATCCGGGACACAATTGGATTAAGGAAATTGACGAGTGTTTTCGACCAGGGTGATCCAGGCACTGCAGCCCAACTGTTCCCCGCACTCACCGCAGACTGCTTCTGTTGATCGAGTGAGCGCTCGGCGGATGCCATGTTGGGGGGTATGATGCAACGCCTGTGTAAATAAAAGGCTATCCAATTTAAGCAGGTCGAAAAGGGTTGATCACGCGCACAATGCCATACGTGCGCCCATGATTAAAGTCTTCGGAAAGCAATTGCCTGCATCCTAAGTTATCCGCACTTTGAACGATCATTGCGTCCCATAATGAAAGCTGGTATTTTTGTCCCAAGTCTATCGCCTGGAGCAAGTCGCCTGCATCAGGCGCATGGAGACGCCAATGAGACAGGTCTGCCACAATATTCCGAGCTGTCCGAAAATCGAGGGGCAAGGCAATTTTATGGGTTACATTGATATAAAATTCCTGCAGAACCTGGAGGCTTAAACATCCGTTTCTATTTTCCCAACAGCCTTCCACCAATTTGACAGCCAGGGTGTGTTTATGTCCAGCAGAACGATCATATGCATAGATCAGGATATTTGTATCGATGAAATATTCAGCCGGTTGGTCAGCGTTCATGCAATTCCTCGCGCTTCCAGGGGATCTCGCCTTGTGTGCCTAAATCAAAGCCGATTTTAAGCATTTCCAGGCTGCGCTGGCGCGCTTGTTCATAACCTTCTTCGCGGGAAACAATCTCTGCCAGCGTTTGAGTAAGCAGCCTGGACAGGGAGGTGTTTTTTTTCACGGCGAGGATCTTCGCCTTGCGCAGGAGTTCTTTTGGAATCGCCAGGGTTACATTTTGGGTGGTATCCATCCTTGCCTCCAGATGAGAGCCTTTCACGTAAATAAGTATAGCACGTATATACGTGAATATCAAGGGGGATTAAGGGGATTCGCAATTTTGCTTCGACCAAGTTTGCATTGTTGGGAAGTTTGGATTTACAATGATCCTGGTGTTACCGAAAGGAATCGCTATCTACCATGTCGGCTGATATCACCCCCAAAAAATGGTTTCAGGCTTTGACCTTGCTCGTCGTTGGATTAGCCCTCTGGCTGCCGCGCAGCCGCGACCTCGAGCGCTATGTGACCACAGATGAGGTGATCTGGCTCATGCGCTCGGGGAATTTCTATTATGCGCTTGGGCAGCGCGATTTTGCCGCTACCGACATGAATAAGAGCCCGGGGGTGGTGACGATGTGGGTGGAGACTTTAGCGTTCTTGAAGGAATTCCCGCAATATCGCGGCTACGGGCAGGGAATGTGGGATAAATATCTTGCCTTCGAAAGGTTTATGCTCTCGAAAGGCGTCTACCCTCACCAAATTTTGATCACCGGGCGCCTCTTGATGGCGCTGCTGAATGTCATTCTGTTGGCGGCGGCATTCTGGTTTTCCCGCCGGCTGTTCGGCGTCTGGCCTGCCTTGATCGGGTTTCTCCTGATCGCCCTCGAACCATACCACGTGGGGATCACGCAACTGGCTCACCTCGACGGACCAATGAGCAGCTTCTTGTTCCTGTGTATCCTGGCCTTTCTGGCTTACCTGCTGGATGGCCGTCGGGGTGCGGACCTGATGATCTCCGCCGCTGCTGGCGGGCTGGCAGTTTTGGCGAAAATTCCCGGCTGGATCAGCGCGCCCACCATCGGATTGCTGGCGGTGGGCGCTGTTTTTTTGTGGGGTGAGGATCACATGGCCGGGCAGAGGGGCAGCAGCTCGAAATATGTAGATGGCTTGCTGAAGCCGCTGCTGCTTTGGGGGGCGGTGTTTGTCATCGCCATATCGACATTCTTTCCGGCGATGTGGGTACAACCCGCGGCAACTTTAAAAGGGCTGGCTCTCTCCCCTTTGGGGTTTGCGGAACAAGCCGTCACAGGCGCAAATGACGAGGTCGCGGAGGAAGCGAAGGCGCAAACATCGGCACTTCCGCCGGCGACAACGACCCTGGCTGAAACTCAGGCTGCACCCGGACCGCGGTCCCGCCAAACACCCGGTTTCATACTCCAGGACCGTTTTGTGAGCTATCTGGTGCGCTACCCACGAGGCTACTTCGAACACGTCTCCCCGGTCACCTTAGTTGGGCTTTTAGCTACCCTGGCAGCCTATTTGCTGCGGTTGGATTCATTTCAAGAAAATACATCTCGCAGAAGCCTTGTAGGCCTTTTCCATTTTGTCGTTTTATATACAGTTTTCATGACCATTCCCCCAAAGTCTTCCGATAAATATTACATCCCGGTCTATCCGGTATTTTCCTTAATCGCCGGCACCGGTATCGTTGCAGCGACCCGCGGGTTTAGCGAACGATTCCGCCAGCCCTGGAAAAAGATTATTTTCCCGGCTGTCATAATAAGCCTCCTGCTCGTCCAGGCAGCCCAATCTTTGGGCGCTCATCCGTATTTCCTGACCTATACCAATCCCCTGGCTGGAGACCCTGACGCATTTGCCTGGGGATCCGGCGAAGGCCTGGACCTGGCGGCGGAATATCTAAACCAAAAACCGGGCATCGAATCGATGAGAGCGATGTCCTGGTATGGCATCGGCCCGTTTTCTTTCTATTTCAAAGGGGAAACCATTCCCATTTTTCTCGGCGAAGCGGAATGGGGCGAAGAGAGGGTCCAACAGCTTGCCGAAACAGATTACCTTGTGACCTATGCGAACCAATGGCGGCGAGACCTGCCTCCCGGCTTGAATGAATTTCTGGCGGGAGTGGAGCCGGAGAAACGCATTTGGATTAACAATGCGGAATACGCCCGTGTTTACGAGGTCAAAAAGTTACCGCGATCCAGGCTGGTTCTCCCTGACCAGCCATCGCCATAGGATAGTCAACACTCCACCACGAAAACAAGCCACATTTTTATCCTGTTCTCATACATTTTTAAACAAATGAGGCTATACTTCTGTCCTGAATTATGATCTCGATCATAGTTTAGCGAATTCTCAGACCGGGAGGTCCGGCCGGTTTTACAGGAGGAAAAAATTAATGCATAACAGAAAAAATAGGCGCCTGGCAGCGATAATGGTGGTCGCCCTGGCGGTGATGAGCGTATCCATGGCGTGTGGGGTGTTCTTCCCCGCCCTCACCAGGACAGAATCAGAGGCGCCGGAACCGGTTGAAACGGCGATTTTAGTCCCCGAAGTATCCGCGCCCCCTGTCCAGTTGGAGGAAACTACAGACCTTGCCGAGCTGTATGCGCGGGTCAACCCGGCGGTGGTGAATATCACTGTTTACGCCTCACAGGGCGGCAACCTGCTGCCGCTGAGCCAGGGGTCGGGATTTGTGTACGATCTGCAAGGCCATATTGTCACCAATGCGCACGTCATCCAGGGCGCTGAAGAGATTGAGGTGAGATTTTCTGATGCGACCGTGCGCATTGCCGAAATCGTCGGGGAAGACCTGCACAGCGATCTTGCGGTGGTAAAGATCGAGGACCTGCCTGACAGGGTGCAGCCTGTTCCACTGGCGGATATGGAATCGCTGGCGGTAGGGCAGAGCGTGGTCGCCATCGGCAACCCGTTCGGCCTGGAAGGCACCCTGACGCGCGGCATCATCAGCGCCCTGGGGCGCAGCATCCCGGCTTTGACCTCGTTTTCAATCCCCCAGGCAGTCCAAACCGACGCGGCGATCAATCCGGGCAATTCTGGGGGACCCTTGCTGAACCTGCGGGGGGAAGTCATCGGCGTTAACGCTCAGATCGAAACCGATGGCAGCTCCGATTCCAATCTGGGGGTGGGTTTTGCCATTCCGGTATCGATAGTAGAGCTGGTCGTGCCCGATTTAATCGAGAAGGGCAAGCATGAGTGGGCCTGGTTGGGCGTGCGCGGTGGGAGCTTGTTCCCAACGCTGGTCGAGGCGATGGATTTGACAGTGGAGAGGGGCGCCTACCTTGCGGAGGTGCTCGAAGGTGGGCCGGCTGCCAAAGCCGGGCTGCGCGGCGCCAGCCGAGAGGTGAGCGTGAGCGGCAGACGGGTTGGCGTGGGCGGCGATGTGATCACCGAGATCGATGGTCAGGCCGTGCGCTCATTTGACGATTTGCTGATTTATATCTCGCTCAACACCTCGCCCGGTCAGACGGTGAGCCTGACCATCTTGCGGGATGGCGACTACCAGGAAGTGGAAGTCACCCTGGAGGAACGACCTGCCGATTTGAGCTCGTTCGAGGAACCGTAGAAAGCCGCTCGCACTTCGTGGGCTAAGCAAAATCATCTTTCAGACAAATAAGGAAGCGATTAGCCTGCCTGGAGCTTGGCTAAAAGCCCCGGCAGCTCGCTCAGAGTTTCTATCGTCGCTTGGGGCTGGATGGTATCCAGGTGCGCTTGGTTTCCCGGCGCGGCGGCGCGGCGGGTGATCCAGATGGAAAACACTCCTGCGTTTACGGCTCCCAGGACATCTGCGCCCAGGGTGTCTCCGACCATAGCAGCCTGACTGGGGGCTATCCCCCAATGCCCCAACGCTTGACGAAAGATGCGCGGATTTGGCTTGCGGATGCCCAGGGCGGCTGAGGTGAGTATCACGTCGAAAAAGCTGCGAATTCCGGCTTTATCTACCAGGGCTTGCACGTCGGCGTCATCGGCGGCGTTTGAAATCAAACCCATCCGATACCCTGCCTGGCCGAGGAGGCGCAGGGTGGGGAAGGCGTCCTCTTCTGGTTTCCAGTAAGCCTGGCTGACCGCATACATGGCTGCCAGAGCCTGGCGGATCACCTCGGCAGATACGCTTCCACGGCCCAACTCAGCGAGCAAGCTTTTCAGTATATATGCGGTGGTGTACTCGATAAATTCGGTGTCACGCTCCTGGTAATACTGCTCCAGGCGCTGGTCGAACAGCGCCATGAATGTCTCCGCCTCGAGCCGTAGACCGGCTCGTAAAAGGGATTGAAGCAGCGCGGCGTAGCCTTCGCGGATCACCTGATTCCATTGACCATCGAAATACATCAGGGTGTTGCCCAGGTCGAAGAGGATCACCTCAAAGCGACGGGTTGCCGGCAACCCCATGCTCAGTATCCTTGCTCGGGATCGATACGATTGTACAGCGACTGCCCGGACAGGAAACGTTGCAAGTTGGCGGCGAACAGGTCCACGGCGCGTTCATCGTAATGGGGCGTGTTGCCGGCGATGTGGGGGGTGAGAATGACATTCGGCAGCTTCCATAACGGGCTATCGGCTGGCAATGGCTCCTGCGGATAGACATCCAGGGCAGCACCGGCGATTTTATTCGCTTTCAAAGCCTGAATCAACGCCTGGTGGTTGAGGATGCCGCCCCGGGAGACATCCACCAGGTAAGCTGAGGGCTTCAAGACGGCGAGCTCTTCTTCGGCAATCAAATTCGTGTTTTTAGGGGTCTTTGGCACGGTGATTACCACAAAGTCGCATTCTTTCAACATGGAATGGAGCGCCTGGTTGGGGTACAGGCGGTGGACAAAATCCCCACCCGGGTCACCCATTCCGTCGGGGATGTAGCCGTCGTCCTGGGGCTGCATGGCGTTTTTCTTGCTTGCCAGCACGATAGCGCCCAGTGGATAAAGCAAGCGGGCCAACTGGCGCCCTATGCTGCCGTAGCCAACGATGCCTACCGTGCTACCGCGCAGTTCTTTGGGTGAGAAGCGCTCCCAGCGGTCGGAGGGCCAATCGCTGCGCTTTTGAGCGGCAATCAGGTCTGGCAAGCGGTGTCCCATGGCGAGCAGCATCATGAGGATATATTCCGCCATCTGGCTGGCGGCAGCACCGCTCAGGCTGGTGGCAACCAGGCCGGGCACCCGCAGGATGGGGTCGTCGATGATATGATCCACGCCGGCCCAGTGGAACTGAATCCAGCGCAAGCGGGGCACCAACTCCGGCGGCGGAACAACCTGGTTGGTATAAAGGACCTGCACGCGCGACCAAAGCTCGGAGGAGATGTCCTCCACTTTTTTGGCCTTATGCACGGTTATTTTCAGGCGCGGAGACACCTCCGCCAGGCGCTCGATCAGGCGTTCAGGGAACGGCATGGTAATTAGGATTTCGATAGGTTCGCTCATGTCATGTTTGTCTGGATATCAGGTCATTACCTCAGCCAGGCAGGTAGCAATACCCCCTGCCCGGTATAGTCTGGAGGTGACGTGGGTTGGATGGGTCTACTTCAATCTTTTCACGCAAGCGGCGGACGAGTTGGGCCAAGCTGTCGTCGCGGATTCCACCCCCATAAATCCGGTCTTCGGGCCAGACGGCGCGGATCAGATCATCCTTCGAGCAGACCTCGCCCGGGTGGTGGAGCAAGTATTGCCAGAGTAGATTTTCTTTGGCGGTGAGTTGAGTGGCATCCACGGCTAATGGCCTAGGACCCAGGCTGAGCAGCTCAATGTGCTCCAGGCGAGAATTCCGCAGCGCCTGGTCGTCGGGATGGTCAGCCCAGAATTCTTCCAGACGGCGGGCGATGGCAGGATTAGCTTTGAGGCCGGTGACATCGAGAGCAGCGCCAGCAGCAAACGCTTCACAAACCGCTCTGAGTAGGGAGGGATAAGCGCCAGACAGGTGAATGATTTTTTGAATAATGGCTTCGTCCCATGCCGACTCCAGGCGCCGGGCGTATTCCTGAACGCTCCAGCGGGCATCGCTTTCCTGTAGAGGGCCGAGCCAGATTGTGTGGGCGAAAAACAATTCAGATAATTCGGTGTGGGGGTCCTGGGGCTTGCGAGTCGTGATGACATATGTCAGGGCGTATTTATGCTGATCGCGCAAACCGCGCAAAAGTGCGAAGATCGCCGACCCGTCTGGCTTATCCAGGTCAACCGAGAGGCTGTCGAAGCGGTCGAAGAGCAGACAGAGGCGGGAGTGATATCGCAACTGGTTTGCCAGGATCGAATCTAATGTTGAGTGTTCATCTATTTGAGGTTCAACAGGTGTACCAATATCCAGCGCGGTGCGGATGAAACGCAGGAAGGAAGCCGTTGAGCGCCCGGAAAAGCGGTTGCAGTCCAGCATGTAGAAAAGAGGTGGCCAGTTGGCAATCGGGCGTTGCGGAGGGATCTGCGCATAGCGATGCGCCAGAAAGCCGATCAGGTTGCTTTTGCCCGAACCGCTCAATCCCACCAGCGAAACGCACTCGCCAGCCTGAACGGCAGCGAGAATAGCTTGTATTTCCTCGTGGCGATAATCCAGTGGGTAACGATCCCAATTCGACATGTGACTGTTGACCTGAGGGGTAAATTGAATGTATTATACTATTGGGTTTTCCGGCGGCTCTGGAGGAAAGCGAATTGATGTCATCACGCTTGCGCCTGGCATTTGGCATACTCGGCATGCTGATCATGATCTGCTCGATCCTGGCCCTGGCGTATGCCTTCTGGCCGGGGGAGATCGTGGAGGAGCAGATTCGTCTGGCGCCGACGCTTTTCGCCCCTCCTTAATGGGGAACATTTTTCGTTCGAAAATGGTTTAATGATTGGGATGCTCGAACCTCGAAGGCGGGTTATCTTAATTTTATTTCTCTCAGCGCTGATGGTCTATGTAGCG
>DATEDC010000208.1:0-6326 GCA_035286585.1 Anaerolineales bacterium | reverse complement strand
TGGTCTGAATGAAAATGTGTATTTCTGCGCGCCGGGAGCCATATCCACGGCGAGGTATCCCCCGACGTTTTTGAGGGGCTGGCGCTGCCCATCGACCCTAACCTGCCAGCCAGGGTAACTGGTCGTCAGCAGGACCAGCGTGTGCCCGGCAGAGCCATCGGCGAGCACTTCTATGCGGTTTGGTCCGGGGATGAAGGCGGAGAGAGGCTGCACGTCTTTGCGCTGCAGCTCCTCCGCGGCGTGGCTGGCTTGCAGTTTCTCATTGGCAACTCGGAAGGCATACGGCAGGCTTTGGGGAGCCCGATAGATGTTGTAATCCTCAATTTGCTGGATCAAGGCGATCTCGGGCAGCTCGGGCGGTGCGGCGGACAGGTGTTGGACTACGTAATTTGGCCGGGCTTGAACCCGAAGCGTGTTGACCTGCCCGTCCAGGACACGGATATCATCGTGATGGTACCAGGATTCGATGAAGCGCAAACTCGCGGCGATCGGGGCGTCGGAGAGCAGGTTGTTCGGGTTCAGCCTGACGTAGTATTCAGATGGATCGTGCTGCCGCAGCCAGCGCATGGCAGCATAGGGAGCGGTGGGTACAGGTTGGGTGGCGACGTACCTGCGATGGGTCTGGTAGAGATCCAGTAGCGAAATCAGCAGGAAGGCTCCCAGGGCGACTTTCCCGGCATAGCTTACATAGCGGCGCAGTTTGAGCCACCCCGAGTGATTTTGAGGCTGCGCCTGGTTGGAAAACAGCTTCCAAAGCGCATCTACCCCCAATCCTGCCAGGAAGATCAGGGCAAAACTGCCGTAAATGAGAATGCGCAGCAGGTGGCGGAATTGGAACAGAATTTTGCTGTGCACGAAGGTGGCGTACCCGGGAAGAATTCCCGGATTGACCCATAGCAGGACAAACAAAACCGTGGCAGAGAAGAACAACAGGTCCAATCGCTCTCGCCTCAAAAAGGAAAACGGAAGCAAGCTGAGCGCCATAAAAGGCGCCAGACCGATATAGGCGTAGAACTCCTCACGGGCGGGCAGCTGGGCGAAGGCATCCGGGCGGAAGGCGTCTTTGGAGGTGTAATCCTTGACGATCTGCTCCAGCGAGTGATAGCCGACCACTTCCGTGGATTTATTCAGGCGGGGCCAGTATTCCAGCAGGGGAAAGAGCTGCACCGCGATCACACCCAGAGTCAGCGCGCCGATCGCCAGGAAGCGACTCAACAGCCCCGGATCAATCCTCAAGAAGGGTTTGCGCGGTTGGACACGAAGCACAGCGAACAACGACAGCAAGCCAGCGATAAACAGCATGTAATAGGCGTAATAGACGTTCCCGGAGAAAAACAACAGCGCCGAAGACAGGATCGCCAGCACCATATCTGCCGGGCGCCGGGTTTTAGCCACTTTGAACAGGCTGCTAACCACCCAGGGTATCCAGGCGAAACCGAAAATGAACAAATACTGCCCCTGGAAAAAGCGGGCCACTGGCTGCCCGGCAAAGGCATACATTAAGGCAACCCATAACCGGCTGGGGCGATCCATGCCGAGCACGGCGCCCAGCCGCCATGCCCCCAAGGCTGCCAGGATATAACTGAGCACCAACCCCAGCTTGAATCCGTCGCGAACGCCAAGCAAGATCACGGGCAAAGTATTGACCGGATTATAGCTATGCAGCATTGGGTCGGCTACGAAGGGCAGACCGGTTTGCAGATACGGGTTCCAAAGGGGAAACTGGCGCTGCTGGCTGAGGGCATTATAGAGAGTCCAGTCCAACACCTGGAAGATTTCGGCCTCATTGCCCGGCAGGCGGGTGTTGTGCCCCAGGTCGAGGATGCCGGAGGAAAACATCCACACCGCAATGACCAGGACCGCCCACTCAAAGATATAACGCCTGACCATTGTGTGGTGAGCCCTTTCTACCTGAAAAGCCCAGGTTTTTCGAGGATGGGCTATCGCAATCCGGTCTCCATCCTGGAGATCACCAAGCGCTGGATCTCACTGGTACCTTCGTAGATTTCAGTGATTTTGGCATCGCGGAAGTAGCGCTCGACCGGGAATTCCCGGCTGTATCCAACGCCGCCGTGAATCTGGACGGCCGCATGAGCCGCGAACATGGCGGTCTCAGATGCGAACAGCTTGGCGATGGAGGCCTCCAAGGTGAAGCGCGAATTGGAGTCCTTTGCCCTTTCCTTTGCCATCGCGGCGTTGTAAACCAGCAGGCGAGAAGCTTCGATGCGGGTTTTCATATCGGCAAGCTTAAACGAGATGGCCTGGAATGCGCCGATTTTTTGACCGAAGGCTTCCCGCTCCCGGGAATAGGTCAGGCTGGCTTCGTAAGCGGCCTCGGCGATGCCCAGCGCCTGAGCAGCGATCCCGATGCGCCCGGCGTCCAGAACGGTCATGGCGATCTTGAAGCCCTCTCCTTCCTCGCCCAGGCGGTTTTCGACCGGCACACGGTGATCTTCAAAGACGATTTCGCTGGTGGCCGAGGCGCGGATACCCAGCTTGGGCTCTTTCTTGCCGCGCGAGAAGCCCGGTTTATCGGTCTCAATGATAAAGGCAGTGATCCCATGATGCTTCTTTTCCGGCTCGGTCAGCGAGAAAACGACGATATAATCTGCCACCGGCGCGCTGGTTACCCAGGATTTTCTACCATTGAGAATATAATGATCGCCCACGCGCGCGGCTCGGGAGCGCATCGCGCCCGAGTCCGAACCGGACATGGGTTCGGTGAGCGAATAAGCGCCGATGGCGCTGCCGGAGGCGACTTCACTCAAGAATTTCTGTTTTTGAGGCTCCGTGCCGAATTTCAAAATGCCATAGCAAAAAAGGGAGTTGTTAACCGACATGATCGTCCCATGCGCGGCGTCGGCTTTGCTGATTTCTTCCAACGCCAGCACATACGCCAGGGTGTCCATGCCCGCCCCGCCGTACTTCTCGGGGACCTCGATACCCATGAAACCCATCTCGCCCATTTTTTTAACCGTCTTCGAGGGGAATTCGCCGCTCTCATCGAATTCAGCGGCGATAGGGGCGATCTCGTTTTGAGCGAAATCCCTTGCTGCCTGGCGGATCATTTGGTGCTCTTCACTAAGGGGGAACAAGTCTTTGCCAGTCATCCGATCCTCCGTTGCAGGTAGTGTTTATGGTAAAAATTATAGCATGGCTCTCTCATGGGCGCTGAATTGTGGTAAAAACGTCAGCACAGTTTATGCCCGATCTAGCTCGCCTACCCACTGAATCGTTTATCATTCGGGCCGCGACCGCCGAGGACGCGCCGGCAATCCGGGATCTGATTCGCGCCGTGCGGATCAACCCCTTTGACCTGGCCTGGCGCAGATTTGTGGTTGCCAGCACTTCGGAGGGACAAATTATCGGCTGCGGGCAAATCAAGCCGCACGCGGATGGCACGCGAGAGCTGGCTTCGATCGCGGTGAGGCCCGGATGGCGCCGAGGCGGGATCGCTCGGGAAGTGATCCAGCGCTTAATGGTTTCCCACACTGGTCCGCTCTACCTGACCTGCCGCGCCAGTCTGGGGGAATTCTATGCAAAATTCGGTTTTCGACGAGTCGAACCAGCTAAAATGCCCGCCCACTACCAGCGAATACAGCGCTTATCCCAACTGCTGAAAGCATTGAAACTGCTGCGAGAGGACTTGTGGGTGATGAAGGCAGACAATTAACAAATATGTCAGAATATTTGACTTCGATATGATATCTTGATAATATAAATTTATATTATCAAAATATATGACCGGAGTTTAAATATGATTCTGGGCTGGGTTATTGAGCTGGTCAAATACATTTGGGATTCGAGGCGGGAAACGATCGAGACGAGGATCGAGGCGCTTTCCCGTCATGCCAGCTGCCTGAAAAAATATCACATAGCAAATAAAAGAGAGGTGGGCTATGGAGCCTGAGAAGCCAAAAATCGATTCCTTAACCGGACTGTTCAGCCGGCGATCATTTGAGGAGAGTTTCAAAGCATCCGTGCAAAATGCCGTCAAGCGCCAGGCGCCTCTATCCCTGGCGTATATTGATATCGACCAGTTTCTCACCGTGAACGATTCCCTCGGCCACCTGGGCGGAGATGCCGTACTGGCAGGAATTGCCCTGCTCTTAACGCAGCACCTGGGACCCGAGGCGATCCTGGGGCGTTACGGAGGAGATGAGCTGGTCGCTCTTTTGCCCAACTCTGAACGCGAGCAGGCATTTCTGGCCGTCGAGCGCCTGCGGGCAGCCGTGGAAAGCCAGCGGGATTACCAGATCGGAGAGGTGCAGTTTGCAACCCAAGTGACCATCAGCGCAGGAATCGCCTCTTTCCCGATCGATGGCCAAACTGAGGTCGAGCTGCTGCGCAAAGCCGACCAGGCCCTTTACCGGGCAAAAGAAGTTGGGCGCAACACTATTCGCCTGGCTTATGACGAGCGCATGGTCCCCAAGACCACCCACTATACCATGACGCAGCTCGAGAGGCTCTCCAAGCTTGCCCAGGAGCAAGGCTGCACTGAAGCCGAGCTCTTACGTGAAGCTCTGGACGACCTGCTGAAAAAGTACGGTGTAACGGAATTTGCGCGTTAGCAATTGAGAGTTTATCCAGCGGGGGCGATCACCCGGATGGGCCATAAGCCGGAGTTGCTTTCGAGATAAGCAGTCCGCAAGCGGGCGAATTCGGGGTCCAGCGCCGATAACGGTCGAACCTCCCCGTTGGTACAGACATCCGGGTCGATCGTGCGCAGCTTGGTGCTGATGCGGAAAGTGGGTTGCGCCTGGTCGAGAACGACGTTGGTATCCGGCGAGACCAATTTTAAAATGGCTTGCAGCTGGTGATCGGCGCTGGCGTGCAATTTATCCCAAGCGGGGCGATCTTCGCCCCATAAATCCGCATCAGTGAGAACGCCCACCTGCATGCCGCGGCGGATGGCTCGGGCAGCCAGCTCGTACAAACCCACCTCACGCAGGTTCGCCCAGCTAGCCCTATCAGCCTGCATATAGGTCTTTCCCGCCCACAGGGCGGCCTCCTGGTCATCCATCACTATGCGCCCCTGGCGCACACGCAGATGATCCAGGAGGCGCTCAATTTCTGGGAGGGAGGCCAACCCCAGGTCGTAGGCATCTCTGAGGAAGTAGTCCAGCCTATCGGCGCATAAAGCTGGAGCGGGCTGCTCGAGCAGGGGGAATCGGGCTGCCATTTCCTGGTCCTCCAGGCAGAGCAGGTCGCACCAGCCATAGCCGTACGCCTCCAGGATAGTGGGGATATCCGTAGAGGGGATATATTCAGATTTCTTTTCTTCGTGATAGTTTTGTTTCTCGTGGCCGCCGAAGACGTAATCGATCACATGGCTGAAGGCGGTGTGACTCACATCGTGAAGCAGAGCAGCGATCTGCTCTTCCAGGCCGCCGCCCAGCTTGTACGCCAGGACGAACACACCGAGAGAATGCTCAAACCGACTGGTCGCCCGGGTGATGCCTATCAGGCCGCTGACGCCGTGCTGGAGCACACCGTGAAGGCGCTGCATGGCTTTCGAATCCAGCAGTGCGAGCAGAACGGGCTCATCGATCTCGATTGAGCCATAGATGCGATCGGTGTAAATCATATCAATCCTGAATCTGGGAGGTTGCTTCGTCCTGCGCCACGCCAAGCGCCTGGCGGCTTTCAACGCCTTCCTTGGGCGGGACGCGGCTCATGGCATATTCTGCCAGCGCTGTGATGGTCAGGCTGGGATTGACGCCGGGGTTAGCAGGCATGATCGATCCATCCACTACGTATAGACCGGGGTAGTTGTGCACTTCGCAGTCCAGGTCAATGACCCCTTTTGCCTTATCCAGACCAAAGGGCACCCCGCCCAGGATGTGCGCCGTTGTGGGGATGTTGAGCAGGTTTTCACCCAGCGAGCCGTAGGCGATCCGGTCCGTCTGCCGGGCGACCCTGCGGGTGATCATGTGACCCACGTCCACCCTGGCGGGGACGGTGTGTTCCGGATCGGGCTCGCTGACCAACCCACGGCGGAACAAGGTGTGGGCTCCACGACCGGGGTGGATACGCATGCGATTGTCCAGCGTCTGCATGATCAGGAAGAGCGTGGAGCGCCGCGCCCAGCCGGGGAGCAGGTGCGTGCGGAGAAAATCGATCGGGTGACGGATGGCATAAGCCAGGACCCGAAGCAGGCGCATGAACAGGTTCCCGCGGGGATCGATCAACGGGGCGGAGAGCAGGCGGATGAATGAAGAGCCATCCGGATAACGGAAGGGCTCGATCCGGGTGTCTTCATCGGCGTTGAAAATCGAGGTGATTGCGATCCCTTCCGAGTAGTTGATTTTGTCGTCACGCCCCAC
>DATEDC010000207.1:0-13238 GCA_035286585.1 Anaerolineales bacterium | reverse complement strand
ACCATCCGCTATTATGAAGAGATTGGGCTGATCCCCGAAGCGCAGCGCAACCAATCCGGTTTCCGGGTCTACAGCCAGGCCGAGATCGACCGGCTGGCCTTCATCCTACGCGCCCGCGCCCTGGACTTCTCATTGGACGACATCGGCGAGATTCTGGCCTTACGCGAGCAGGGAGAGGCCCCTTGCCTGTACGTGACTGAATTGGTGCAGCAGCGCATAGCGGAGATCGACGCCAAAATCTCGGCCTTGAACCAGCTGCGCCGTGAGTTGGAAGAGGTTCAGCAGACGGCCCAAGCGCTGCCAGACGAGAACATCCTCAACAAAGACTGCATCTGCCACCTGATTGAAAATCGGGCGTTGGCTAATAGTCGAGTCTGATCGAGATAGAAGCGCAATTCTGGGCCATAAATGTCCTGATTCCCCCTTGACATTCCAGTTACTGGAAATATTAGAATTATTCTTGGACATACATAGTCCGAGAATGATTTAGATTCAGAAATGGAAGGTGTGCTGATGAAGCTAATTACATTCCTTGGCATGAGTTTGACTGTGTTTGCCCATGTGCTGGCCGCTTGCGCCCAGGCGACCGCCACCCCCAGTCCGACAGCCGCGCCCATGGGTGGTATGGAAGAGGCAACCTCCGGCGACCTGGCTCCGCTGGTGACTGGATACTATGACGGCGGGGAAGTGCTCTTCATCCACACCGAAGCTTCCGATCCGGATGTGGCGGACATGCTGACTGGGATGATGGGGCCACAGGTGGTCCTGGTGCCGCAGCTGGCTGAAGCGCTCGAAACGCTCCTGGCGGAAGTCTACGTCTTCACCAACGGCGTGCCGGGCATGGGTCCCTTCGGCTTTCAGCCGGACGTGTTCGACGCCATACCTGGCGAAGAAGCCTACCGCCCGCTGCGGGCTGTCAACTTGGTGACCTGGCAGGAAGGAGCGACACCTCGCAAACTGCGCTCCTTGGAAGAGGTCCTGGCTGCCGAAGCAGCTGGCGAGGTGAGCATTGCGCGCCCCGGCGTCGTTGTGAACATGCCCATCTTATCCTGGCCTGGAGGCCATCGTTAGGTACCATCGGGGTGAGCACAAATACCCCATCCAAATCGACCAGGCGATAAATATCCATTCGCCTCGCTGCGTACGACCCGCCCATGTTCCAGATTGACCAGCCGGTCGGCCATGCGTCCCACCCGGATGTCGTGGGTGACCACAATCAGGGTGTGCCCCTGGGCGTGCAGATCACGGAAGATGTCCAGCACGATTTCTTCGTTGGCTGCGTCCAGGTTGCCGGTGGGCTCGTCGGCCAGGATGATCCTGGGCTGGTTGATCAGGGCGCGAGCGATGCAGACGCGCTGTTGCTCCCCCCCAGAAAGCTGCGCCGGCAGGTGGTGCGCCCGCGCGCCTATTCCCACCGCCTCCAGCGAGGCGCGCGCCTCGGCTTCGTCAGCAATGCTGTGGAAATACTGGGCCAGCATCACGTTCTCCAGCGCGGTGAGATAAGGGACCAGGTAGAACTGCTGAAAGACGAGCCCCACCGTCTCCCGGCGAAAACGAGCCAGCTCTTTCTGGGAAAGCGTATTCAAGTCCGTGCCATCGATCATCAGCCTGCCGGAAGTCGGGCGATCCAGGCCGCCCAGGATGTTCAACAGGGTGGTTTTCCCGCTGCCGGAGGGGCCCATCACGCTGACCCATTCGCCACGCGCCACCTCCAGGTCCACCCCATCCAGGGCTTTGACCTGCCCATACTGGCGTGAGAGCTGCATCGCTTTTAGCAGGGTCTTATTCATTATTCACCTCTCAACGTTCTTACCGGAACCACTCTCAGGGCGCGCCCCACCGGGAACAGCGCCGCCATCCAGGTCACAACCAGCCCGACCAGCAGCGTCCCGGGTAGAGCCCAGAAGGGGGGCGTGATAGTCGTAGCGAAAACGCGCTGCCCAATCGCCAGGGCCAGCCCCAGGCCTGAAAGGTAACCAGCCAACCCACCCAGCGCCCCGACGATCAGGGTTTCGGCCAGGAAGGAGCCGGCCACGCGCCAGTTCGCCGCGCCCAGGGCTTTCATCAAGCCGATTTCAGCGCGCCGCTCGATCACCAGGATATTGAGCGTGCCAGCAACGGTCACTGCGCCGGCGACCAAAACAAGCGCCGCCACCAGTCCCATCAGCAGGCGAACCTGGTTCAGCACCTCGGTTTCGGCGCTGGCAAACTGGGCCAGTCTTTTCACCTTCGCTGATGGCAGCTTCTCTTGCAACTCGCCGGCGATGGCATCCAGAGAACGCTGGCTGGCCAGCGCGCTGACCATGACCAGATTCACCCTTCCTAGTTGGCCGCTCAGGGTTTGCGCCGAATCCAAGCTCATCACCAACTGCTCGTCTTCCGCCCAGCCAGTTTCCAGCAACGCCACCACGTACAACACTGTGGACTTGCCGCCGTAGCGGATCGCTACCTTCTCATCCAGTTCCAGGCTCAGAGCTTGCGCAGCGCGGACGCCAAGCAGTACCTCGTCTGCCGTTTCCGGCCAGCGTCCCCGCACCTGCCACCAGGCGTTTACTTCCCGCGCTGCCAGGAGATCCGTCCCCACCAGGACCACCGGCTGCGCCCCCACCTCCACCACGCTGTACAGGTAGGGCAGGACGCCGACCACGCCTTCTACGCCTTTGATTGGCTCCAGGTCGGCCTCTGCCAGAGTCCCTGCCTCGATCACTGAGCCGAAGGCTATTTGACCGCTGCCGATGAGCACGGATTGTTCGACCGGGCGGATCATCAGGTTAGCCCCATAGGCGCGCAGTTCCCGCCCGACCTGTCCTCGGATGTCCCCGGACAGGTTGAGCAGCCCCGAAACCAGCGCGCTGCCCAGGGCTATCGCCAGGGCGGCGATGCTCAAGCGGCCGCGTTGGTGGCGCAGCGATCCCCACAGGATACGGTAGGCGAATCGCATCTGTTTATCCTCGCAACAACAGGGCAGGGTCGAAGTGAGCCGCCCGTCGCACCGGAAGGGCGCTACCCAGCAAGGCCACGCCCAGCGCCAGGAGCAATGTGATGGGCAGGACGATAGGCGGCACCTGGCCCCCACCGGCGAACACCCAGCGCGCCAGCCCGCGTGCCAGCCCTAATCCGAACAGGTAGCCCGCTGCGCCGCCCGCCAACCCAATCAGCGCTGCTTCGCCCAGGAAGATCAAGGCGATCTGGCCATCGTCGGCGCCGATGGCCTTCATCAAGCCTATCTCAGCCTGGCGCTCCATCACCGAGGCGGTCATGGCGGTCATCACCGCCAGGGCCGCACCGCCCAGGGCGGTCAGGGTGAGCAAGGTCATCAGCAGGCCGATCTTGCTCAGGAAGTCTAGCTCCGCCTGGCTAATCTGCCGAATGGGGCGAACGTTGGCCTCTGGCAGCACTTCTTTGATCTGGGCGATCACCGCCCCCATGATCGGCGAGCAGTACCAGGTGGCGTACTGTTCGGGGGTCATCTCGGAAGGGTCAAGGTCGCGCAGGTCGGGCCGCAGGCTGGAGTCTGGCTCGACCAGCGCGCTGATCTGCACCCGGTCCACTCCCCTTCCAAATCCCAGCAGCGCCTGGGCGGCTGGCAGGGCGACGAAGACCTGGTCATCTTCAAAGCCCCCGGTGGAAACCAGGCCGGCGATGCGGAAACGGGCGGTCCGCTCGTCAGCCCGCGCCGTAAAGGCGTCCCCAATTTGCCAACCCATGCGTCGGGCCGCTCCCACCCCCACCATGGCGGTAGTTAATTCCTCGTCCTTCACCCACTCCCCCTGTACCTGCCACCAGGGAGCAATGGACTTGATGCCGGTGGTGAAAGTCGTCTCTATGGTCGCTCCCTCCGTTTCGGCAAAGCCAGTCCGCAGGGCTGCTCCTTTGGGCAGGGTGAGCGGCTTCTCGAACCAGGTGCCGCTCAGAGCCAGGGTTTGCCCATCCACGTCTACCAGCGTTGTCAGGTAAGGCGCAAAACCCAGGATATTGTGCCGCCAGAAAATGGTTTTTAGCTTAACCAGCTGGTTTTCATCCAGCAGTTTGCGCTCACCGGGGATGCGTACCGGCACACCCCCGATCTCCAATTGCAGCTCACTTCCGGATGGCGAGGCCAGGACGTTGGCTCCGTAGGCGCGCAGCTCGCGGCCCATCTGCCCGGTGATGTCCAGGGAGACGCCTAGCAGGGCAGCGACCAGCGAGGCTCCGGTGGTGACAGCCAGTGTGGTAGCCATCAGGCGGCGTGTGCGCCGCTTTAGCGTGTCTTTGAGCAAGCGCAGCAGCATGGACGATCTATCTCCCTGCAAAGATAGCCTGAGCCCCCTCCAGGTCGGCGGCAGCGACCAGCACCTCGCCTCCGGACAGCGAAGCCGCCAGCGGAACAGGGTTGCACCCGCCGGGAATGCCCACCGTCTCCAGGTTGATGGGCGCGTTGCAGTTATCGCAGATCAACACTTCGCCTTCCTGGTAGTAGCCAAGCGGCGGGCAGATGCCGCAGGCGTTAAGCGCCGCAACGTAATCGCCCTCGTCGCGCTTGATCAGCATGAAGGTGACCTGCGTCTGGCTGCCCTGGTATCCGAACAGGTTGAGCCGGCCGGTGGCCATCCCTTCGACGGGGATGTGCGCCATCCCATCCTCGTGAATGGTCAATGGCTGAGGGTCGGGACGGTAACCGGCTCTGGCAAGGGCGAAAGTGGTACTGCCCAGAGGCAGCATCATTGCCAGCGTCATGCTCACCAGGGCGAATTGCCAGTTGCGGGCGCGGTAGAGCGCCGCCAGGCGTTTGCGCCGCTCGGGGTTGCTTTCGCCTGGTTGGGGGACCACCACATCGGGTTTCAATCGCATCTCGGGAAGCAGAGTGAGCACTGGCAGCGCGATCAAGGCGATCAGGATGACCGTGGAAGTGGTGTCTTTGACAATAAAGCCGATGGCGGCCAACAGGGCGGGGGTGCTGGGCAGCAGGCCGACCTCGAAAAACTCGTGCAGGCTGCCGGCCGCCAGGCGGGCTGCCAATACCAGGAGCACGAACCCGGTGACGGCGAAGAAGCGGCGCAGGTGGATGTGCAGGCTGCCCTTGACAAACAGCACGCCGAACAGCGCTGCCAGCCCCAGCCCGCTCAGTCCGCCGATGAGACCGGCCAGGTCGGGAGCCGCGGCCAGCGAAAGGGCGGCCAGAAAGAGGATCATCTCCACGCCCTCGCGCAGGATCATGAGGAAGACGAAGGCTAGAATGCCCCAGCCCTGCCGCTTTATCCCGGCGGCGGTGAGCGATGCCAGCCGGCTTTCGACGTGCTGTTTGATGCTCCTGGAGGCGCGCCACATCCATAGCACCAGGCTGAGCACCAGCAAGGCGGAGATAGCCAGGAGAATTCCCTCCAGGACTTCGTTTTCCGGGTTGAAACCCGCCAGGCTGAAGGCGAGCGCGCCGAGGGTGCTGGCCGCAGCAGCCAGACCCAGCCCGAGGTAAACCCAGCGCTGCAATCCCGCCCGCCCGGTGCGCTGCAGATAAGCCAGGACCAGGCCGACGACCAAGGCGGCTTCCATGCCTTCCCTCAGGGTGATGACGAAGGCTTCCATGGCGGAGCTCCTAACCGTTTTCCAGGATGGATTGGCGCTTCGCAGCGCACTCGCGGCAGTATCCATCTAGGCACATGCAGGTGTGCGTTATTTGGATGTCGAACTCAACGTACAGGCTGGCGATGATCTGATCCAGGCCTGGGATTTGGATTTCGATCACCTTGCGGCACCCCAGGCAGGTGAAGTGATGGTGTTCGGGTGCGCCCACCGGTTCGTAGTGCTCGCGGGCATGGTCCCGGGCGATGTGGCGCTGCTCGACGATCTCCATCTCTTTCAGTACTGCCAGCGTGCGGTAGACCGTGGCCAGGCTGATGCCGGGGTCCTGCAGACGGGCGCGCAGGAAGATCGCCTCGGCATCCAGATGCTGGTCGCTGTTCTCGATCACGTCCAGGATGACCTGACGCTGCGGGGTGACACGGCGGCCGGCGGCGCGCACGGCGGTAAGCGTTTCGGCTTGCGCGGACATTACCATCCCTCCTCTTAATTGCAATTGCAACTCATTCGCAATAGCAGTTTAGCAAAATGGCTGCCCCCATTCAAGTGAAGAACGTCACTTATCGGCGGTTACGGATTTCCCCTCATGTTCAACTCTCTCTCTGGCTGTCGACGTCCGGGCGCGCCTAATGGCGCGTTACCCGCTAACCAGGTATACGATATACTTACCTCTGGTTCAAAATCAAGAAAAATAAGAGTGTATTTGGTTTTATTCATCCTGCCTGCTTTTTTGGAGTATTTATGGTTCCCAAAGCTGAAATGAAATCCCGGTCTCTCCTCTGGCTTTATTTGCTCTTTGGCGCAGTGATTTTGAGCCTGGTTGTATGGACGTCCTTGCGCACCATGCGGGACACCCCAACCCGGGAAGCCTCGGTAGACCTCCCCGGCACGGGAATTGTGATCGTGCGCTTCAGCACCGACCCTTTCCCGCCCCTGCCCAGCGGCACGGTACTATTGAATTTTATGCCTACCAACAGCCGTAACGTGATGATTGACCTGGGACAGGCTTTGACATTTACGTATGGTTATAAAGGAAACGATGCGCCCATCGGATCCGGACAAGCGGTTATGGATGATATGGGCATGAATTACCAGGCCGGGGTGCAGTTTCCGGTCGTTGGCGATTATTGGCTGGCGCTGGATTTAGGGAACGGAAAGCAAGTCCGCTTCCAGTTCTACGTCGAACCGGCGCAGTAGGGAAGCCCAATGTTGCCAGACGCATCTTTTATCAATTTGCTGTGGTTACATCTAAATAATGAGAGACCCCCTGTTCGGAGGTGTTTATGAATCAACCCCTGGCTTTTCAAGTCGCCCTTTCAGATCCCTACGAAGTGGCTATAGAAAAAGTCGTCGCGGCCCTCAAGGAAGAGGGTTTTGGCATCCTGACCCGCATCGATATAAAAGCTACCCTCAAAGAGAAATTGAACGTTGATTTTCGCTCTTATGTCATCCTGGGAGCCTGCAACCCACCCCTCGCTCACCGAGCCCTGCAAAGCGAGCCGCTGGTGGGGGTATTGCTGCCTTGCAACGTCACTGTAGAAGCCAGCGATGGCGGCGCGCTGGTATCGATTGCCAACCCGGAAGCCATGCTGACCATTCCACCCCTGACTGAAAACCCAGAAGTGCTGGCCGTAGCCGCCGAAGCTCGGGCAAGGTTGGAGCGCGTAGCGTTGTCGCTCAAAGCATAAAAGATCAGGAGTTCCCACGATCAACGGCTAGCCGTTCGGAGCAGGCCATCTTCGTGTCGCAGCAGCAGGGGGAAACGGCTGGAACGCTTTGGGGTGGAGGTAAGCCAATAGGCAAAAAAGCTTGTAATTGTGTACGCCATGTGGCGCTGGTTTTCTCCAATAACTCGGCATATACTGAAGACGATCACCCTGCCGTCAGACAGACCAGCCCCGGTCCGGCGACACTCCTTGAACCGAACGGCGAGCAGCATCTGCGGTTGGAAGGTTGTCAAAGGCTAACACGCGTCTATGGTCATTACAAGCCAACCGTCGCCGCAGGCTAATCCCTCCCTCCAGGCGGACTTCGAGAAAGAGATGGTGGATGGGTTCGTCCAGTCGGTAAGAAGAGCCGGCCTGCGTACAGACCAAATCGAGGTCGTGAACTTTTACGTGGCGCTCAAGTCCAAGCCATTGGCGATCCTGGTTGGGCCGGCCGAAACCGGGAAAGTGGCGCTGGTACGCTGCCTGGCCCACTCCCTGATGGGCAATGAACCCCTGCATTGTCAAATGATGTCCGGTCACCCCTGGTGGGCAGATAAAAACGAGAACATCGCTCTCTTTACAGGCATCCAGACATCTTTCATCACCGAAAAGTTGCTTTGCCTGATCGAAGAAGCCTGGCAGCCTGAAAACGCGGGTAGATTGTTCCTGGCCTGCCTGGCGCGCATCAGCCCGGCCGAAATCCTGGACTTTTTCAGCGCGGTCGCCTTTCAGCTCCGCCATGGACAATTGATGCGCCTGGGGAACGTTCATCTTAGTGAACCCATTCCCTGGCCTCCCAACCTGCTGTTGATTGGGACTATGGACGTAGTGCGCTACGATTGGTGGGACCCCTATCTTATCGCCCAGACAAATGTGGTCATGCAGTCGCAAGCTCGAGCAGAAAAGTCCTCGCCTCTCTTACCAGAAGCACCCGTGCTATCCTGGGAGAGAGAATTCATGCGTTCGATCGTGCGCACCGATCAGGCGGTTTTTCGAAAGCTCCACAACGTGCTGGGATGGCGAAGAAGTAGGTGGCTGCGGCAACCCTTCCAGCCGCTTCTAGAGATTGAAGCGCTTATGGAAACGCTGGGTGTACAACTACCGCCGGCGGCGATCCGGGAAGCTCTGGTTTATCTTGCCAACGCCTGGACCAGGCGAGGCAGCAGCCTTTTTGACCCGTCCCCGCTTAAAAATCTGTCCATCGCCCTCGACCTGGCAATTGCTCAGACAATCTTGCCGCATGTCGTCGAAAGGATTGGAAGTTCCAGGGTGACATTCGACGGACTTCAAAATGCCTTAGATGTTAAGTTCCCTCGTTCTGCTGCTTTTCTAGAAAAACTACGTTGGAGCCCGGGTTAGCTGACGATTAGCTCTCCATAGTGTCCTTTTAACCAAAACATCGAATGGCAAGGAGGAAAACTCGTATTGATTACCATATCTATTGACCCAACGATCCTCTCTATCGGGCATTTTCACCTGCGCTGGTACAGCCTGATCGTCGTCATGGCTATTTTGGTAGGCGTGTGGCTGGCGGGGCGCGAGGCAGAGCGCAAAGGTTTCCGGAAAGAGGAGATCTACGACGGCGCTCTCTGGGTGATCCTCGCCGGGCTGCTGGGGGCGCGGCTTTTTCATGTGCTCGACCACTGGTCCCACGAGTACGCCGCTGAACCCCTGCGCGCCCTGTACCTGTGGGAAGGCGGCCTGGCGATATGGGGCGGCCTGGCTGGCGGGCTAATCGCCGTGGCTGTATTGGCCAGGCAGCGCGGCTGGCGTCTCCTGCCCTTGCTGGACGCGGCCGCGCCGGGATTGGTCCTAGCCCAGGCTGTAGGGCGTGTGGCCTGCATCATCACCGGCGACGCCATGGGGAGGCCCACGGAAGGTCCCTTTGGCTTCGCTTACACCAACCCGAATGCCTTGGTGCCACAGTTGGGCGTGTATTACACCCCCATGCCGGTCTATGAAATCATCGCCAACCTGGGCATCTTCGCCCTGCTATGGCGGCTGCGTAAGCGTGAGTGGCCGGACGGCCAGTTCTTTTTGGTTTATCTCAGCCTGTACAGCCTCATGCGTTTCTTCCTGGCCTTCACCAGCTCGTACCGGATCATCGCCTTTGGGCTGACGCAGTCGCAGATCGTCGCCCTTATCGTCCTGGCGGCTGTCGTCCCGCTGATGGCGCTCGTCCTGAGGCAGCGGATGAAGATGGAGAGGGTCTGAGGCATTGTTTAAGGAGCTGGACAATGACTTACCCAGAATATCTCGTTGCGAGAATCAAGAGAGCTGACCTCTTAGCCTCTATTGGCGCTGGAGTGCTGGGCGCGGGGATTGCCCTTTTGTTGGCGAACATACTGGCGAGCTATGCAATCCCGATCCTCCTGCTGGGTCTCATCGCCCATGCCGGGGGCATGTTCCAGAAACATCGCCTGGAGCAACATGGTGAAGGCGTCCGTGTCTGGTGGGCGGAGGCTTTGTATTGGCTATGCTGGCTGGGTTTGGCAGCGTTGCTACTCTTCATCGTTTTCCGCTTGATATGACACCCAACGGATAATAAACGATACAACCGTCGAAGAATAACGCTTCCACGCCTCTTTCGTGAAAAATGCTCTTGAGGTCTATGCGGGTTGATCTGGCATAGGCTATTTTGCCTGTTTTCAATACGTGAAACTGCCCACCTGGAAATAAGTGGAAGCGCGCTTTTCAATTCGGTTTGTCTCGCATAGACTAGGCGTGCAATCATCCTGACCCACGCACTTATCAGGAAATTTGTCACTTGAAGGAGGTTCCCGTGTTAGTGAAAGACCCAGTGTGCGGGATGGAGATCCAGGCTGAAGAGGCATTCGCCACCCGCCAAACCAAAGAACAAACCTATTACTTCTGCTCCGAAAATTGCGTAGAGCAGTTTGATTCTGGACATGAAAAATATATTCCTGCCGTGCAATCCGCAACGACCGGCATTTCGGGGAAGGGCCACGGGATGCTACGGTTAGAAATCCCGGTGCGCGGGCTTGGCCGTTCAGGCGGCCCGGCGCTGGTTCAGGCTTTGCAAGCTGTGCCTGGGGTGAACAAATCCCACGTCAACGTGCGCAGCGGCCGTGCGACTATTGAGTACGATCCCGTGCGAGCGAAAGCCACCGACTTCGTGGACGCCATCCGTGCGGCAGGCTTCAGCACGGATGGACAGTCTCTTCGCCTGAAGGTCAGCGGCCTGTACTGCGCTGAATGCGTGGCCAGGATCGAGGACGCCCTCAAAGCGACACCCGGGGTGTTCGACGCCACAATGAACGCTGCTACAAATGAAGTGAAGATCGAATATTCTCCCGCTATCGGCGACCTGAGCCTGCTGGCTCGCGCCGTCGAGAGTGCTGGACCTTATAAGGCCACTCGCGCCGCCGAAGCCTCCGAGCCCGAAATGGACAAAGAGGGGCAGGAGATGGAGAAAGAATACCGTTCCCTCATGCGCAAGTGGTGGTTTGGCGCTGTGATCGGCGTTTTCACCATGATCTTCTCTTACCCCTGGCTCATCCCTGTCTTACGGGACTTCTTCCCCAGAGGCAGCGAGAACCTTCGTTACATCTGGTACGGCATGGGCGTTGCCAGCCTGGCAGTCATGCTCTACTCCGGCAACCAGTTCTTCATCGGCATGTGGGAAGGGCTGAAACATCGCTCGGCCAATATGCACACCCTGATCGCACTAGGCACCGGCGTGGCCTGGATTTACTCGACCGTCGCGCTGCTTTTCCCGCAGCTCTTCCCATCGGAAGAAATGACCGACGTGTATTACGACGTGACGGTCGTCGTCACAGCGCTGGTAGTGCTCGGCCTGGCCATGGAGATCAAGGCCAAAGGGCGCACCTCAGAAGCCATCAAGAAGCTGATCGGCCTGCAGGCCAAGACGGCTCGCGTCGCCAGGGATGGCCAGGAAGTGGACATCCCGGTCGAGGAAGTTCTGGTGGGTGACGTGGTTGTCGTCCGCCCAGGTGAAAAGATCCCGGTGGATGGCGAGGTGATCGATGGACAGTCGGCAGTGGACGAATCGATGATCACCGGCGAGTCGCTGCCTGTCTCGAAAAAAGTCGGCGACGAGGTGATCGGCGCCACGATCAACAAGACCGGCTCGTTCCGCTTCCGCGCCACCAAGGTTGGCAAGGATACCGCCCTGGCCAACATCATCCGCCTGGTTCAGGATGCCCAGGGCAGCAAAGTGCCTATCCAGCGCATCGTCGACCGGGTCTCCGCCTACTTTACCCCGACAGTGATGATCCTGGCAATAATTGGATTCATCATCTGGTACGACTTCGGCCCGGAACCAGCGCTGGCGTACGCTCTGATCGTAGCTGTAACCACGCTGATCATCGCCTGCCCCTGTGCGCTGGGCATGGCAACTCCGATGAGCCTGACCACTGGCATCGGTTTGGGCGCCCAGAACGGTATCCTGATCCGCTCCGGAGACGCCCTACAGGCGGCCGAGAAACTCACCGCGATCATCCTTGACAAGACCGGGACGATCACATTCGGTAAGCCATCGCTCACCGACATCCTGGCAGTGAATGGGCAGGATGAGGGCGAGCTGTTACGCCTGGCAGCCTCGGTGGAGAAATCCTCCGAACACCCGCTTGCACTGGCCATCGTGGAAGGCGCACAGGCGCGCGGGTATAAGCTGAGCGACGTGCAGACCTTCGAAGCCATCCCTGGTCACGGTGTCTCGGCGACAGTGGAGGGCCGCCGCGTGCTGATCGGCAACCTGAAGCTGATGAACCGGGAAGGCATTGACCTGGATAACCCTTCGCCCGGCTCAGAGCCTGCCCTGAACGAAGTGAAGGGGCAAGCTCTGGAAGAGGGATCCAAAGCGCTGGCAGATGACGGCAAGACCCCGATGTACGTCGCCATCGACGGGAAAGCGGCCGGCATCATCGCCGTGGCCGACACGGTCAAAGAAGACTCGCAAGACGCTATTGTGAAGCTCAAGAAAATGGGCCTGGAAGTGGTGATGATCACCGGCGATAACGAGCGCACGGCGAAAGCGATCGCACGCCAGGTGGGCGTGGATCGCGTGCTGGCTGAAGTCCTCCCACAAGACAAGGCTTTCAACGTGCAGAAACTGCAGCTGGAGGGCAAGAAAGTCGCCATGGTGGGCGACGGCATCAACGATGCCCCGGCTCTAGCGCAGGCCGACATCGGCATGGCCATTGGCACCGGCACGGACGTGGCCATCGAAGCCTCCGACATTACCCTGATCAAGGGCAGCCTGATGGGTGTGGTCACTGCGATCCAGCTCAGCCGCGCCACCATGCGCAACGTCTACCAGAACCTGGTCGGCGCCTTTATCTACAACACAGCCGGTCTGCCCATCGCCCTGGGCGTGCTTTACCCCTTCTTGGGTATACTACTCTCGCCGCTGCTGGCTGCGCTGGCCATGTCTTTCAGCAGCGTTACCGTGATCAGCAACGCCAACCGGCTCAAAAGCTGGAAACCTACGAATTGATGATTTTAGATTGTTGATTGCTGATTATGAACCCCTATCAGCAATCCGAAATGGAGAAAAAAATATGACCCCCGATAAAATCCTCGTCACCCTCGGCGGCCTGGCCGCCATCGCCTTCATCGTCTGGTTCTTCTGGCTGGCAAAAAAGCCTGGTGTGAAAGCCGCGTTGACCAGCGGTGGCTATCAAGAAGCCATGGTGCTGGTCAAGGGAGGCTACACCCCCGACGTAATTGTCGTCGAAAAAGGCAAGCCCGTGCGCCTGAACTTCGTGCGCGCCGAGTCAGCCACCTGCTCGGAAATGGTGTTGATCCCCGACTTTAGCAAGAGCGCCAAGCTGCCTGAGGGTGAGACCGTGCCTGTGGAGTTCATGCCCGACCGGGCCGGCGAGTTCGAGTTCCAGTGCCAGATGGGCATGCTGCGCGGCAAGCTGATCGTCGAGTAAGTTCGAGCGAATCTTCATTAGTCCCGGCTCACCGATCGATTTGGGACTGAAT
>DATEDC010000206.1:0-12695 GCA_035286585.1 Anaerolineales bacterium | reverse complement strand
GATATCGACGGCCCTGGGGATTGGTTCCCAGGGCTGCCAACTGACCATCACCATCCAGGCGACGAACCTTTCCAGAGAGTAAAACAGCCCACTCTGATGTCAGTATTCACTTTGTGGCTGCTAGTTCGCCAACAGTATCTTGCAGAAGTGCGTGACACGTTAGCGGAACAACCGCGACCTGACGACCCTACGTAATTATCACGCCATCACGCGCTCGCCCTCAGCCTCTTCCTCCGGTTGGGTTTCGGGGTAAAGATCGTCCAGGTAAACCTCGTCCTCGCGGCCGTAAACCTGTGGCCAGTATTCGGGTAGCTCATCAGGAACGATAACGGGGAGGAGGATCGGTCGTTTACGCCTGAGCAAGTCTCTGACCTGCAAGAGCGCACGGCGCACCCTGGGAATGCGTACGACCAGCAAAACCAGCAGCAGCGCAAAATACGCCTGCAGCTCCCTGACCGCCTGGGGATCACGCAGAGCGATCCTTTTGCTCGCCGTGGTGGCCAGCATGGCGTGCAGGATGACCAGGTTGCCAGCCAGGTACACCAGCCGGTGCAGCCGCTTCCAGTTCTTCCTCAGGCGCCGCATCGCCCAGCGGTTGGAGGTGACGGCGAGGGCGATCAGGATCAGCAGCCCCAGCGCGCCAGGCAGGATGAAGGGCTGCACGGGATATTCCAGCCAGGTGAACTGCGCCTCGCGAATGTTGACCAGGACGTGCAGGGCTGCAAAACCAAAGGCCCATAGCCCGGCCGGCTTGCGCAGCCTGACCGCCTGGCTCCAGCCGAAATACGTATTCAAGGGCGTCATCGACAGACAGATGAGCAGGAAGCGTATCGCCCACTTCCCGTTCGTGAGCAGGGGATCTAAAGCCTCTGTTTCCCCCAAGTCCGTGCTCCCCTGGCTTAATACCACGCCCATTACCGAAAGGGCGAACAGATTAAGCGCCAGCCAGCGTCCGTTCGACTTCAGCCAGATCATTTTTCCACCCGGACCACGAAGCTCAGCGCGTGCCCCCGGTAACTGCCGCTGACCTGCCAGCAGCCCAGGGTGGGGATCTCGACCCCGGTGAGGATGGCCGAGCCGAAGTCGGGGTGGTAGGCATTGCTAGCCTGCGTGCTCTCGAAGACCGGCGCCGGGCCATCCAACCGCCGCAGGGTTACTTTAAATTCCGGGATCGGCTCAGCCTGCCAGTCGTAATCCTCGTTCCACCAGAAGACCTTCTGGACGTAACCGCCGCCACCCCGAGCGTGCTCATGGTACGGCAGCGCCCACCACCTGCCATCGAAGCGCAGCATGGTCCACAAAGCCTCCGTGCCGTACCAAAACTCGCCTTCGTAGGGCGCCTCGGCCGGATAGGGCGGCGGCGGAATGAAAGGTGGATTTTGAGGCTGCGTCACCGGGCAATTTTCGAGCGGCAGGTAGGTGGGAGATGGTGTAGCGGTCATAGGTGGCTCGGCGGTTGCAATGGTTTCACCCTCCGGCTGGACGGTCTCCAGAGATTCGGCGATGCGCACCGCCTCCTCCAGGGGCAGGTCGGTCTCCAGGCGATAAGTGACCTCGCCCTCGGTCCAGATGAGCACGTTAGCCTGCACGACCAGGGGCACCTGTTGGTACATCCCGCCCAGGTAAAGGGTGTGCGGCCCCTCCGTCCAGAGCGCCGGCTGACCGTTCACGCTGGTCTCCGCGATCACGGGCGGGGCGAATTTTTCTCCAAATGCGCCCGGCCCCATCAGGAGCAAGTCGAGGCGGATGCGCTCCAGCTCCTCAGGGTCCATCCAGACCAGCAGCACAGCCTGGCCTCCCAGGTTTTGCAGGAAAACCCGGTCCGGCTCGCCCAGGTCCGCTGGATAAGCCGGCAGGGGGATGGGGAAGCGCAGCCGGCTTTGGGCTTCAGCCAGGCTGGTCTCTCCGGGCAGGTCAGCAAGCGAGGGGTAGGGGCGGGGGGTGGAGGGGGCGGTCGGAATTCCGGCCTGCGCCAGCGGATGGGTTGCCACAGGGGTGGGGGTTGGCGTGGGCTGGCTGAGAATAATGCGGATGGCTCCAACCTGCAGCCACTCCAAAACCTGGGCGCGCACCGGCGGGATGGCCAGGGTAGCCCCCAGCAGCAAAATAAGGGTTGCCACGCCCCAGGCAAGCCGCGGGCGGAGAAGACTGGCAGGTCGCGCCTCTCTTTCCAGGCGCCGGGCGACCGACCCGGCGATATCCGGGGTCGCTGGATAAGGGAAACCCTGGCTCCACCTGCGCAGGTATTCTTCACGGATTTTCAAATGGTTGGCGTCCATCACATGTATTCCTCTCTCAAGGCTGGAAAGTCGCGAGCGATGACAGCTTCCAGCCGTCTCAGGCTGCGGTGCAAGCGGGATTTCACCGTCCCCGGGGCGATCATGAGCGCTTCGGCGGTCTCCTCGACCGACAGGTCCAGGAAGTAGCGCAGGTAAATCACCGTCTGGTCTGCCTGGCGCAGCCGTCTCACCGCTTCCCAGAGCGCCCGGGGTTCCTCGGGGTTGGAATTGGCGGCTTGTGGGCTCATTCCTTCTCCTTCGCTTTCGCTGCGCCTGAAACGGGTCAGCGCGGCCCAGTAGCGCCCGAAGGCGCGGCGCTGGTTGCGGGACAGGTTGGCGGCGATGCACAGCAGCCAGGGTCTCAGCGGGCGGCGCTCGTCGAAGCGCTCCAGCCAGCGATAGGCGCGGATGAAAGTCTCCTGGGCGACGTCTTCCGCATCGTCGGGATCGCCCAGGATCAGGTAGGCCAGGCGGAAGACCGCCTGCTGGTGCTCGCCGACCAATGCCATCCAGGCGGCCTGATCTCCCAGGCGCGCCCGCTGGATAAGAGCAGTTTGTTCCAAATGACTCCTCTCCGGAGAGGTTTCTACTCTATATACACCGGCTGGGGGGTTTGGGTTCCCATAGGAGGGGAGAAAAGGATTCAGACTTCCAGCTCGTCGGCTGGATCGGGCTGAGGGACCTGACTCCTTACCCGGCGCAGGAAGGAGGGGCTGTTCAGGTTGCGCTCCAGCAGGTAGGTGAGGTAGTGCTGGCTCAGGATTTCCAGCTCCCGGGCCACCCCGGGCGAGAGGCGCGCCCGGCTGGCATTGGCGTAGTTGCTGCGCTGGAAGTGGCGCAGGTATTTCAGCGCGCTTTGCGAGACCGGGCGCACGCCGCCCCTGCCGCGGCCGCAATCCGGGCACAGCACGCCCCCCAGCTCGGCGGAGAAATACTGGTCCTCCGGCTGGATCTCGCGCTCGCAGTTGGCGCAGTGGAACAGGTGCGGACGAAAGCCCAGCAGGTCCAACAGGCGGATCTCGTAATAGCGCACCACCAGTTCGGCTTCGTGCTCGGCAGCCAGGCGGCCGAGGGTGTCCACCAGCAGGCGATAGAGAGAGCGGTTCTCCTCACCCTCATAGGTGAAGCGGTCGATCAATTCGACAACATAGGAGGCGTAGCCCACCAGCAGCAGGTCTTCACGCAGCGGCAGGTAGGCGTCGCGCGCTTCTGCCTGGGTCACCAGGGGCAGGTCGCGGCCGCGGGCCAGCAGCAGGTTGACCCGCGTGAAGGGCTCCAGGTGCCCGGCTTTGCGCGAGCGCACCTTGCGGACGCCCTTGGCGACGGCGCGCAGCTTACCCTGCTCCCGGCTGTACAGGCTGAGCAGCCGGTCGGCCTCGCCCCAATCGCTGTGGCGCAGCACGACAGCTTCGACTCGGAACGTACGCTCGCGTGAAGGCATAGCTGGATTATACATCTATAAGCTAATTGACAACTGCACCCACCCGTGGTATATTCGCCTCAACAATTCAATAGCCCCAAAAGGCACTCTTATCCAGAGAGGTGGAGGGACCGGCCCGATGAAACCTCGGCAACCCCAGACCGGGAATTTCCGGCGGAAGGTGCCAATTCCGGCAGACGGATGTTCTGGAAGATGAGAGGGCATAAGCCAAGCATCATTGCGCCCTTTCTGATTACCAGAGGGGGCGCTCTATATTTTTAGGAGGTAAATTGTGAGTACCACATTTATGAGTTCACCCAGCCTGATGTTCACCTCTGAATCTGTAACCGAGGGGCATCCGGATAAAATCTGCGACCAGATCAGCGATGCCGTGCTGGATGCCTGCCTGGAACAGGACCCGTTTTCGCGCGTGGCTTGCGAAACAGCCACCAAGACCGGTTATGTTATGCTGCTGGGTGAAATCACCACTCGCGCCAACCTGAACTTCGATGAGCTGGCGCGGAAGATTCTTAATGAAATTGGTTACGACAACAGCGAGATAGGCCTGGATGGCAATAGCTGCGGCGTATTGGTGGCGATCTCGCGCCAGTCCGGCGACATCGCCATGGGCGTGGATAAATCCCTGGAAACCAGGACAGGCGAGATGAGCGCCGCGGAGGTGGATGCTATCGGAGCGGGCGATCAAGGCATGATGTTCGGCTACGCCTGCAACGATACCCCCACCCTGCTGCCCATGCCGATCTACCTGGCTCACAAGCTGGCTCGCCGCCTGGCCCAGGTGCGCAAAGACGGGACGCTGCCCTGGCTACGCCCCGACGGCAAGACGCAGGTGACGGTGGAATACAGCTACGGGCGCCCGCTGCGGGTGGATACGCTGCTGGTGAGCACCCAGCACGCCCCGGAGATCAGCCAGGAGCAGGTGCGGGCGGCGGTGATCGAACACGTGATCAAGCCGGTGATCCCGGCGGAGCTCATGTACGGCGAGCCCAAGATTTACGTCAATCCTACCGGGCGGTTTGTGATCGGCGGCCCACAGGGCGACGCCGGGTTAACCGGGCGGAAAATCATTGTCGACACCTACGGCGGGATGGGTCGCCACGGTGGCGGCGCCTTCAGCGGCAAAGACCCCACCAAGGTGGATCGCTCGGCGGCTTACGCGGCCCGCTGGGCGGCTAAAAACGTGGTGGCTGCCGGGTTAGCCGAGCGCTGCGAGATCCAGGTGGCTTACGCCATCGGCGTGGCCCGCCCTTTGAGCGTTAATGTTGAGACCTTTGGCACCGGCCGCATCCCCGACGAGCGCATCGCCGAGCTGATCACCCAGCACTTCGACCTGCGCCCGGGGGCCATCATCCGCGATCTGGACTTGCGCCGCCCGATCTACCGCCAGATATCGGTATACGGGCATTTTGGGCGCGACGACCTCGACCTGCCCTGGGAGCGCACCGATAAAGCCGCCCTGCTGCGAAGAGCTGCCGGGTTGCAGGAAAAAATTAACCTGAAAGTATCTGCTACTGCTGATTAATATCTCAGGGTTTTTCCAGCCCGTGGGCCTCTAACAACGCCTGGTCGTTCATCAGCGCCTCGGTGGGGCCATCGGCGACGATGCTCCCCTCATCCATGATGACCATGCGCGGGAACAGCTCGCCTACCATGTGCATGTCGTGCGTGGACACCAACATGGTCATAGGCAGCTCGCACAGCAGCTGGATCAGCGAGCGGCGGGCGCGTGGGTCCAGCCCAGCGGTTGGCTCATCCAACACCAGCACCTCCGGCTGCATCGAAAGCACAGTAGCTATGGCGATGCGCTTTTTCTCACCCGCGCTCAGGTGGTGCGAGATGCGGCGCTCGTAGCCGCACATGTGCACCGCGCACAGGGCTTCCTCCACTCGCCGGTGAACCAATTCCGCCGCAAGGCCCTGATAGAGCGGGCCAAATGCGACATCGTCAAAAACGGTGGGGGAAAACAACTGGTCATCCGGCGACTGAAACACCAGGCCAACCATGGCGCGCAGGCGCCCCAGATTTTCTTTTCGGGCTTCCACCGCGCAGACACGCACCTCCCCGCTGCCCATGAGAATGCCATTCAGGTGCAGGATCAGGGTGGATTTGCCCGCGCCGTTCGGCCCGACCAGGGCGACCTTTTCACACGGAGCGATGCTCAGGGAGACGCCTTTGAGCGCCTGGTGCCCATCGGGGTAGGCAAAGGAAAGGTCCTTGACTTCGATCGAATGGTGCATATGCTGCTACTCTCAGATCAAATAGGCTAAAACCAGCAAAAGAGCCAATATTCCCAGCCCAACACCCAGGGTCAGCCATTGGAGCGGGCGGATGCGCGGCAGGGGCAGGGTGCGCGCCTCGCCATCATAACCGCGTGAGAGCATAGCCATGTAGATGCGGTCGCTGCGTTCGAAGGCGCGCAGGAACAGGCTGCCTGCCATGCCGCCAGCGACGCGCGCCCGCCACACCAGGCTGCCGCCTGTGCGCAGCTCCGCATTAGCGGCGTCCCCGCTGCGGGCCAGGCGCGCCCGGATCAGCCGCAGCGCCTCGTCTGCCAGGACGAATAAATAGCGCCACATCAGCCCGATGACAGCCACGATCAGGCGCGGCACACCCAGCGCGCGCATCGCCACGAGCAGGTCCGGAAATGGGGTGGTGACCGCCAGCAGGATGCCCGCCTGGACGGATACCCATGATTTCAGGGCGAGGCTGGCGAAGCGCGCCAATCCGGGCTGGGTAACGGTCAGGCTCCAGGCGCCAATGGACAGATCGAGCAGCGAGGCGCCTTCTGTGGTGAAAATGAGCGGCAAGGCAGACAAAACAAAGGGCAGAGCCAGCGCAGACCGTTTCAATACGTAACTGGCTCCCAGGTCGGAGAGGATAGTGGCTGAAAAGGCCAGCGCAAACAGCAAGATGTAGGCTGACCAGGCCCCGCTTGGGGTCAGGGCGGCGGTGAGGATGAAGGCCAGCGCGAGCACAAATTTCACCCGCGGGTCAAGCTGGTGGATGGGGCTCTGGCGCGGCTGGAAGGGGTCCAGAAAGTGGATATGCATAGACTCAGTCGGAAGCCCGGCGAGCGCGCCGGTTATAGGCCACCAGCAATGTGACCGCAAACACGATTAACATGCCCAGCACGCCCGCCAGGACGGTCGCCAGGGCCTGGTTGGAAATCCCGGGCAGCAGGTAATCGGGGATCAGGTTGAAGGGCGAGGCGCGCCTGGCATCCAGGAAACCAGCTTGCGCTGCGACCCATTCCAGGCCGTCCGGGTTGGAGGATGCCAGCGGCGAGGCAACCGCCAACCCAAAGGCGAGCAGCAGGCCGAAGGCCCAAATGAACTGGCCTTTGATCGGGCGCTCCTCGCCAGCCAGGAGCAGGTCCGGCCGCGCTCTGTACAGGAAAGCCAGGGCGCCCAGCGTGATCAATCCTTCACCGATGCCGATCAATGCGTGCACGCCGCCCATGGCTGGAACGGCGACATTGGCTGGCGACACCCCGGAAACCGCCAACTGCAGGGCGACGAGCAGGGCGCTCGCTTCGATGGACAGCCAGGTGGCGATGAACCCGCCGGCGAACAGCCCCCATCGAGCGCCGCGGGCCAGCCTTTGCAGCGTCCGGTAAGCCATATAAGACACCGCCACGCCGACCACGCCCATGTTGAAAATATTGGCGCCCAGGACCAGCAGCCCACCGTCTTGAAAGATCAACGCCTGGACGCTCACCACGCAGGTCATCACCAGCATGGCCGCCCAGGGTCCGAGCAAGATGGTGGCGATAGCTGCGCCCATCAGGTGCCCGGAGGTGCCTCCTGCCACGCTGAAGTTGAGCATCTGACCGGCGAAGATTGCGGCCGCCAGCACGCCCATCATCGGCACCTGGCGGTCGCCCAAATCCTTGCCCACCCGGCGGAGGGCGTAGCCAACGGCCGCAGCGGTCAGCAGCCAAAACAAGAGGGAGACCAGCACAGAGAGAAAGCCATCCGGAATATGCAGCGGTTGAGGGGCGGAATGCATCCTATTCTCCCTCCTCAGATTTACCCTCGGCAGAACTGCCGGCGGCAGAACTACCGGCGGCAGAACTGCCGAGGCAATCGGCGCACAGACCGAGGATCGAAAGGTGCTGTAAATCGGGGCTGAAGCCGTACTGCTCGCGCAGCAGCTCGTCGATGGGGGTGGCCAGGCTGTGGTCGGCATCGATGACCCGTCCGCAAGCCTTGCAGACCAGGTGAAGATGCGGCCCATGCTGCGCAGTCGCATACACGGCGTAGCCGTCCCTGAGATCGAGGCGGCTGGCAAAGCCGGTCTCGACCAGCAGATCGAGGGTGCGGTAGATGGTAGCCAGGTTGATCGCCCGCGTGCGCTTGCGCACCTGGGCGAAGATCTCTTCGGCGGTGACGTGACCGGCGCTATCAGCCAGAGCTTCGATGATCATTTCACGTTGAGGCGTGACCCGGTAGCCGCGCTGGCGCAGGGATTGGATGTAGATATGGCAGTGAGACATTGCGAAGGCTCTCTATTGCGAATACTCGCAATAAGATTATACCAGATTTTGTCCGATTTAGGAAACAAAAAGGAGCGGCCAATCGCCGCCCCTCGCAGAGAAACGCGAGCTGAAATAGTTTTAGATATGCGGGGTGAATTTCGCCGCCAGGCGGTCTTTCGGCTGGTAGCCGGTGACGCGCTGGCTGGGCTGGCCGTCAACGAATAACATCAAGGTGGGCACCCCCATCACCTGGTATTGCATGGTCAGGTTAGGGTTATCGTCAACGTCCAATTTGACCACCTTGACCTTGCCGGCCCATTCAGCCGCCAGTTGCTTTACAACCGGGTCGAGCATTTTACACGGCCCGCACCACACGGCGGTAAAATCGACCAGGACTGGCTGGCTGGCCTGGAGCACTTCGCTCTGGAAGTTGTCCTCGTTGACATGTACGATCTCGGGCATAAACTCCTCCATAGTTGCCCCGCCGAGCAATAATATCCACTAACCTGCTGCGTTGAGGCCCATGGTAACCAGAGCCTGGAGAAAAGTCAAGGGCGTAGGCGGCGAATCCGCAAATGTTGACGGTGGTTAGGGAGCGTGATAGAATGCATTGCGCCGCCACAAGCGGCGCGCCGCGGGCGCGTAGCTCAATGGTAGAGCAGTGGCCTTTTAAGCCATTGGTTGCAGGTTCGAGCCCTGCCGCGCTCATACATTTTCCCTGTAGGAGCTTCCGGAGGAGCGGCGAGTCAAAAATCGCCCCTGGTTCCTGGGCAATTTCCAAAACCTCGAGCGCCTGCCGGATAACGGCGCGATGCGTGTTTTTGTCCTTGGCAAGGCCAAGCGGAAAATATAAGTACGCTGGAGAGCTTCATTATTGATCATAACCTCAAGGCTGGTAGATCCTGGTCTCGGGCATAAAAGCGGCCCAGGAGAACCAGAAGTGGTTGATCGCGACCACTGGCTCGAGTTGCCGCCCGGTCATTTCCCCGCTGAGCGCCTGACCAAGCAAATTCCATTCGCTGTTGGTCTCCTGGTCGACGACCTGGCCTTTTTCCACGCTGAAATGCAGCTCATTCCCATCGACAACCCGGGAATAGGCGTTAGCCGATCCCACGTCTCTTCCCTCAGCGACTGAGCTGGCATCCAGGGCTGACGCTGTGCCCGCGGCCCAGAAAATCGCTACGGGTTGGCCCCCTACGGTATCATTGATGACCTGCAACTCTTGAAGCACATCATAGGGATAGGCGACAGCTTCACCGTTCGAGTCCACCGTTAACACCCGCGCAACAGGAGGTAAAACGCCCGGTGTCTCGGGGCCGCGATATAAGAACGGCGGATTGTTGACGTCATCGTAACCGGTGTATGGATTGCGGCCGTATGAGCGGGCGAAACCCGTCTCTCGGGAGAGCACCAAACCATCCGGATAGGCAGACTTAAACTCTTCCCAGGAGATGATTGCGGCAGGATAGAACTTCAACCGTTTGCCGGTCAGATCTCCTGCAATCGCCTCTCCATTGGCCTGCTGCCACCAGGTCTCGGTCTGGCGATCGTACATGATCAAGTTGCTGTAGCGCAGCCTGCCAGTCGTGCCGAAGTCGAATGTTATGCCATCCAACGTGCGCTCGAAAGCGATGGCGGTATTGCACAGGGGACAGAAAGTGACCGCAAGGGGCAACCCGCCGACCGTATCGTTGACGATCTCGTGCCAGATCAAGACCTGGATCGGATAGGCGCGCGCCTCTTCTTCGACCTGGATCAGGATGACCGGCTCAACCGATCTGAGCCAGCTATCTGCTTCATTTACGCTGACGAATTTCGGTTCGTCAATTGCCGGGATGCCGTCTTTGGGAGGGCCGCCAGAAAGGATTTCGCTGTAAGGCACAGTGTGCTTGCTGAAGTCAGTTATGAATTGGAAAGCCGCTCCGGCTGGCGGGGCTTCTTCTGGAAGCAAAGTCGCACCCGGTATTGTTTCCCCAGGCGTGATCTTTCCGATTCGATCAGGCGTCTGAGCTGGGGTGGTAGGCACAGAAATTGAGTTCGTTGAAGCGGGATTCTCAACAGACGCCGTGGCTGCTGCACAGGCTGAAAGCACGAGACTGGCAAGAACAAAAATCACAAAAAAACCTTTTCTTTTCATCATGTCAATGATGCTCACCTCACTATGTTCAAGACGCGGCAAGGGCGTAGAATATTACCCGAAAAGCAGTGCAAAAGCCTGACACTGGGTGCCGGATGTAGCCAGACTTTAGTCGCCTTTAAAGAAATTTTGCTAAGAAATTACAGGGTGGAGGTTTGGATTCAGGTGAAGCCCACAAACCCGTAACCAACTTCTTCCATCGTTCTTGAGGATCTCGTCGGCCGCGCTCGGCCCCCAGCTCCCTGGCCCATAGATGTGAACCGGGGGACCATCCGGCGCTTCCCAGGCCTCAAGGATAGGCTCAAGCAGCTCCCAGGCCAGTTCGGCCCGGTCGACGCGCGTATAGAGCGACGCATCACCGTTTAACGCATCCAGCAGCAGACGCTCATAAGCCTCGGGAATAGCCATTTCACCAAAAGCATCTCGATAATGGAAAGCCATTTCCACCGGACGTCTCTCGGTCAGCGTGTCGGGCACTCTGATGTCAAAACGTTGATGGAAGCCTTCATCTGGTTGCAAGCAAAATGACAATACGTTTGGACGCATAAAAGCACTCACACTCTTTATTCCTAAAGAAACTGTGGGTGGTTTAAACTGGATGACGATTTCGGTGGTTTTCTCTGCCAGCGACTTACCTGAGCGCAGATAGAACGGCACACCTTGCCATCGCCAGTTGTCGATGAATAAACGCAGCGCGGCGTAGGTCTCGGTCTTGGAATTTGGCGCGACCCCTGGCGTTTCCAGATAACCGCGATATTGGCCTCGCACCGCTGCGGAGGCGATTATCTCCGGGGAGATCGGGCGTACAGCCCGGAGTACTTTGACCTTCTCTTCACGCAAGTCATGGGCATTGAACGAGGCCGGCGGTTCCATGGCAATAAGCGAAAGCAATTGCAGCAAGTGATTCTGAAACATGTCTCGCAATGCGCCGACCCCGTCATAGTATTTGGCGCGAGAACCTACATCCACTTCTTCAGCCACCGTGATCTGCACGTGGTCAATGTAATTCCGGTTCCAGAGCGGCTCATACAGCGCGTTGGCAAACCGGAAGGTCAGGATATTCTGAACGGTCTCTTTACCCAGATAATGGTCAATCCGGTAGATCTGGTTCTCGTCCAACACCCGGTGCAATTCCCGGTTGAGACTTCGGGCAGAGGCCAGGTCTGTGCCGAAAGGTTTCTCGATAATTACTCGCCGCCAGACGTGATCCTCTTCCAATAGGCCGGCTGCTCTCAGGGAAGCCGGGATCACCGAGAAAAAGCGCGGCGGCGTCGCCAGGTAAAACAGTCGATTTGCAGGACTATTTTCCAAACCGGTCAATACCCCAGAAAGCCGCTCATAATCTTCCGGCTGTGTGAAACTGCCGGAAATATAGTACAGGTGTGAAGCGAAGCTCTCCCATTCTCCTAGGGCGAATTCGTATTCGGCAAACTGTCGGACATCAGCTTGAATTCTTTCTCGAAAAGCCTGATCGTCTAATTCAGAAGTTGAAAATCCGAGGATGTGAAATGCCTCAGGCAGGCGACCTTTGCGAAAGAGGTTGAACAAAGCCGGGATCAGCTTGCGCTTGCTCAAGTCGCCAGAGGCGCCGAAAAGGATTATGCTTGTAGCGTCGGTCATTTATCCGCCTCCCGTTTCACCGCATGCCCACCGAATTGATTGCGCAAGGCTGCCAGCAGTTTGTCGGCAAATGGGTCTTCTTCTCGAGACCGCAGCCGTCTTTGCAGAGAGAGCGTGATCACCGGAGCAGGTACGTCGAGGTCGACCGCCTCAAATACCGTCCAACGCCCTTCGCCGGAATCGGGCACCCAGGGCTTAATCTCTTCCAATTCCCGGTCGTCCATAAGCGCACGGGCGGTCAGGTCCAACAACCAGGAACGCACCACGCTGCCATAGCGCCAGATCTCAGCAATGTGATAAAGATCGAGGTTAAATTCACTCTTGGCTTTCAAGATCTCGAAACCTTCAGCATACGCCTGCATCAGGCCATACTCGATGCCATTGTGAATCATCTTCACGAAATGCCCCGCGCCGCCAGGTCCAACATATCCCCAGCCCCGATCTTGAGCTGGCGCGAGAGTCTCGAAAATCGGGCGGTGGCGCTCGACCACTTCTTCGTCCCCGCCGATCATCAGGCTATATCCTTCAGACAAACCCCAGACTCCGCCGCTGGTGCCAACGTCAATGAAGTTTAAGCCTTTTTCCCGCAGCAATTCGGCGCGGCGTTGGCTGTCCTTATAATTGGAATTCCCCCCATCAATAACCGTATCGCCTGGAGCAAGCCGCTCAGCCAGATTCTGTATGGTGTTATCTGTGATCTTTCCGGACGGAACCATCACCCAGGCGCTGCGCGGCGCCGGC
>DATEDC010000205.1:0-3919 GCA_035286585.1 Anaerolineales bacterium | reverse complement strand
TAGAATAAAAGCCGGGTTGATGATAAGGACATCTGAAACCAATAATGTGTGATTATCGTCACTATTCGCCAGAAGAGCGCAGGTGCAATAATAGGGCTACAAGTGAAGGAGCAGTGTGGCAGTCTCCCGGCATAGAGGGAGATTTCTTCACTCACAGAGAACGCTCGTTCGCAATGACAGGTTGCCAGGCAGGGTCTGGCGGTGATAGAGCAATCAACAACAAGGAGGCGCGATGGCTCTGAGTCGTAAGGTCGGCTTTTTCCAGGGGCTTAAATATAAAGGGGGCGGACCCATGATCGCCTGGATGCTCCACCGCATCACCGGGATCGGTATCCTGGTCGTCGTTGGGCTGCACGTGATCTCTTCCTTTGTCATGCAGCAGATCGGCAGCGATTGGGCCACCAGCCTGAATATCATCTACGAGGCGGACCTGTTCCAGATATTGGTGGCGTTCTTCGTCATCTTTCACGCCCTCAACGGGGCGCGCATCGCCCTGCTGGACCTGTGGCCGAAGTTCCAGGTGTACCAGCGGGAGGCGCTCTGGCTGCAGTTGTTCATCCTGCTGCCCGTCTACGGGCTGACGGTCTACTTCCTGGTCCAGCGCACCCTGGCGGGCAGCTAGCCCACCGAGGAGATGATCGCTATGAGCACTCGCACCGTTCAGCCCGGTTTCAGCTTCGAATATAGCATGTGGATTTTCACCCGCATCTCCGGCCTGGGGTTGGTATTGCTGGCAACCCTCGGGATGACCAGCGCGCTGATCATGGGCGCCCGCACCCAGATGGACCTGCCCACCCTGATGCGCTGGACTTTCTTCCCCAACCCCAACCACGTGATCAACAGCAATATCCCCGGCGTGGAGCTCGGCTGGCAAAATGCTTTCTGGCAGACCATGCAGATGCTGATCTTTTTCTTCGCCGCCACGCACGCCTTCAACGGGCTGCGGGTGGTGATCGAGGACTTTACCGGCTACACCTTCGTCAGGCCCATCCTGCGCGGGCTGGTCTTCCTGCTCTGGCTGTTCGCCCTGATCGTCGCCATGTACGTGATCCTGGCAAATTAATCACCCGGTAAGCCTGACCCGGCTGGAAGCAGCGATTATAATAGTAGGGCAAGAATGGAAGTTCTTGCCTTACTCGTTTAAATTTTCTGTGAAACCGCGGGCGAGAGGCGGGCTCGAGGAGTTGCACCATGAGAACACACCAGTTTGACGTCGTGGTGGTTGGGGCGGGCGGCGCGGGGCTGATGGCCGCGCTGTACGCCTCGCGGACGGCCAGCACCGCCGTGATCAGCAAGCTCTACCCCACCCGCTCCCACACCGGCGCTGCCCAGGGCGGCGTGGGCGCGGCCCTGGGCAGCGATGAAGAAGACCACCCCGAGTGGCACACCTACGACACGGTCAAAGGCAGCGACTACCTGGGGGACCAAGAGGCGATCGAGTTCATGTGCAGCGAGGCGGTGCCGGCGGTCTACGAACTGGAGCACATGGGGCTGCCATTCTCGCGCACTCCGGAGGGCAGGATCGCCCAGCGCCCCTTCGGAGGCCATACCAACAACAAGACCGGCAAGCCGGTGCGTCGAGCCTGCTACGCGGCCGATCGCACCGGGCACATGATCCTGCAAACGCTCTACCAGCAGTGCATCAAGAACAAGGTCAACTTTTACGACGAGTTCCAGGTGACAGACCTGCTGCTCAATAACGGGGCAACCACCGGCGTGGTCGCCCTCGAGCTGGCCACCGGCGAGCTGCACGTCTTCCACGCCAAGGCGGTCATCTTCGCCACCGGGGGGCACGGGCGCATCTGGGAGATCACCTCCAACGCCTACGCCTACTCCGGCGACGGCGTGGCGATCACCCTGCGGCGCGGCATCCCCGCCGAGGACATGGAATTCTTCCAATTCCACCCCACCGGCATCTACAAGCTGGGCATCCTGATCACCGAGGGGGTGCGCGGCGAGGGCGGCGTGCTGATCAACGACAAAGGCGAGCGCTTCATGGAGCGTTACGCCCCCACGGCGAAGGACCTGGCCTCGCGGGACGTGATCAGCCGGGCGATGTACCTGGAAATACGCGAGGGCCGCGGCATCGGCGGCAAGAACTACATGTACCTGGACGTCCGCCCGGAGACGGTCAACAGGTACGCCGCCCTGGATGGGCGCAGGCGCCCGGACGGCTCGCCCTACCTGATCACCGGCGAGGAGATCCTCTCCAAGCTGCCGGATATCATCGATTTCTGCCGCACCTACCTGGGCGTGGACCCGGTCAACCAGCCCATGCCGATCCAGCCAACCGCCCACTACGCCATGGGCGGCATCCCCACCAACAAGTACGGCGAGGTGGTGATCGACGAGAACAACACCGTCATGCCCGGGCTGTACGCCGCCGGCGAGGTGGCCTGCGTCTCGGTCCACGGCGCCAACCGGCTGGGGACCAACTCGCTGCTGGACCTGCTGGTCTTCGGCAAATACTCCGGCCTGCGGGCCGCCGCCTTCGCCCAGGAGGCCGGCTTCCAGCCGCTGCCCGAGGACCCCACGGACTTCACCCGCGCCCAATTCGACCTGATCCTGAACAACGGCGGGACGGAGAAGGCCGCCGACATCGCCACGGAGATGAAAAGCGTGATGAACGATCACGTGGGCGTGTTCCGCACCGCAGAAGGTATGCAGCTGGCGCTCGACAAGGTGCGCGAGCTGCAGGAGCGCTTCAAAAAGGTGCAGGTAGGCGACCGGGGCAAAATCTTCAACACCGACCTGCTCAACACCTGGGAGCTTGGCAACCTGCTCGAGCTGGCTGAGGTCACCGCGGCCTCGGCCCTGAGTCGCCAGGAAAGCCGCGGGGCGCACGCCCGCGAGGACTACCCCAGGCGGGACGACGCCAACTGGCTGAAGCACACCCTGGCGTGGAAAGAGGACTGCAAGATCAGGCTGGGCTACAAGCCGGTGGATATCAGCAAATACGAACCGAAAGAGCGGGTCTATTAATTCGGCAACTACGTTGCCACGGCAATGACATTGCCGTGGCACTAACATTACCGATAGCGAGGCGCCATGCAGGTCAGGTTAAAAGTATTCCGCTACAACCCGGAGAAGGACAAAAAACCGCATTACGCGACCTATACCCTGGAAGTGCAGCCCACCGACCGGGTGCTGGACTTGCTGGAGCACGTCAAGAATTACATCGACGGCACGCTGTCCTACCGCCGCTCGTGCGCCCACGGCATTTGCGGCTCGGACGCGATGCGCATCAACGGGCGCAACCGCCTGGCGTGTAAAGTGCTGGTCAAAGACGTGGGCGGGAGCAAGATCACCGTGGAGCCTATGCTGGGCCTGCGGGTGATCAAGGACATGATCGTGGACATGGAGCCGTTCTTCGAGCACTACCGCTCGGTGATGCCCTACTTCGTCAACGACGACCCGCCGCCCAAGCGCGAGCGCCTGCAGAGCATCGAGCAGCGCGAGCGCTTCGACGACACCACCAAGTGCATCCTGTGCGCGGCGTGCACCACCTCCTGCCCGTCCTTCTGGGCGAACGATAAATACGTCGGCCCGGCGGCCATCGTCAACGCCCATCGCTTCATCTTCGACAGCCGCGACCAGGCGGGGGCCGAGCGCCTGCGCTTGCTCAACGACCAGTTCGGCGTGTACCGCTGCCACACGATCTTCAACTGCACCGACGCCTGCCCGCGCGACATCCAGGTCACCCAGGCGATCGGCGAGGTGAAACGGGCGATTGCGACGGGGAGGATCGATTAATTCAAAAAAAGGTCTCTGGCGGGCGGCCGCCCGCCAGAGACCTTTTTTTGTTATAATCTCCCTGCTGGCCCCAGTAGCTCAATGGACAGAGCGAGGCTCTCCTAAGGCCGAGGTTGTGGGTTCGACTCCCGCCTGGGGCACAAGATCAGCGAGAACCGCTCAGCGC
>DATEDC010000204.1:0-4443 GCA_035286585.1 Anaerolineales bacterium | reverse complement strand
GAACTCCTCAGCAGTCTGATAGCGATCATCCGGGCGGACTTCCAAAGATTTTTCGATCACGCTTGCCAGGCGCCGGGAGACGCTCGAATTGCGTTTACGGATCGGCGTCAAGACGGTCTGGTCCATCGTCCGGGCCAGCGCATCCTCCGGTATCACTCCGCTGAGCGCGGAATATAAAGTTGCGCCCAGGGAGAAGATGTCCGAGCGGTGATCGGTGCGCGCCGTGCCGTACTGCTCGGGAGGCGAGTAGCCAGGTGTCATCGCCCGCGCTCCCGTTGTGGTAATCTGGTCGGTTTGGATCAGCTTTGCCAGGCCAAAATCAACCAGGAAGATCTGTCCTTGGGGTGTTATCTTGGCATTGCCCGGCTTGATATCCCGGTGGACGATCGCGGGAGTCCGGGTGTGCATGTAGGTGAGCGCATCACAGATTGCAGCGCCAATAATGACCGCATCTTCTTCATTGATCAGCCCCACCCGGTCCATGCGCTGGCGCAAGTCTTCCCCCTCGATATAATCCATCACCAGGTACTGGCCCTGCCCCTCGATCACGAAGTGATCGGTCACCCGGGTCAGGTTGGGATGGCGCAGAGACGCCAGGATAACCGCCTCGCGGTGAAACTGGCGGGCGTACTCCTCCGTGGTAAACAGGTTTTCCTTGAGCGCAACATCGACACCCAGGTTCTCGTCCACCGCGCGGTAAACAGATCCCATGCCACCCTGGCCGAGAATCTCTACAATCCGGTAGCGGTTATTGATGAGTGTGCTGCGCTCGAGCGTCATGCCGTTCCCGATAGACCGGAGGAAATTTATATATCCAGGTTGCGCACTTCGCGCGCGTGGGTCTGGATAAAGCGGCGTCTGGGCGGCACCGCAGAGCCCATCAGCATATCGAATGTTCGATCGGCTTCGGCTGCATCATCGATGGTCACTTGCAATAGAATCCGGCTGGTCGGGTCCATTGTAGTCTCCCACAATTGTTCAGGGTTCATCTCCCCCAGCCCTTTGAAGCGCGAGACCACAGCCTTCTCTGCAGTAGTCCCCATTTCTTTCAGCAGGCGGTCTTTTTCAGCCTCGCTGTAGGCGTAACGCACGTCGTTGCGCCGGGCGATGCGGTACAGCGGCGGCTGAGCGATGTACAGGTGACCCGACTCTATTAATGCCTGCATATAGCGGAAGAAAAAGGTCAGCAACAGCGTGCGAATGTGGCTGCCGTCAACATCGGCGTCGGTCATCACAATCACGCGGTTATAGCGCAGTCCTGAGAGATCGAAACCCTCGCCAATGCCGGTCCCCAGCGCCGAGATCAACGCCTTGACCTCGTTGTTGGCCAGGATTTTATCCAGCCGGGCGCGCTCGGTGTTCAGGATCTTGCCGCGCAGCGGTAAAACCGCTTGAAAGTGCCGATCCCGCCCCTGCTTGGCGCTGCCGCCCGCCGAATCGCCCTCCACAATGTAGAGCTCGGTGCGTTCCGCATCTCGCTCCGAGCAGTCGGCCAGTTTCCCGGGTAAGGTCAGGCTTTCCAGGGCCGATTTGCGAATCACCAGGTCGCGCGCCTTGCGGGCTGCATCCCTGGCTCGCGCCGAAGTGAGGCACTTGGAGACAATCGCTTTGGCAGCGGATGGGTTTTCTTCGAGAAAATCGCCAAACGCCTCGCCGACCACTTGTTGGGCGAGGGATTGCACTTCCGGATTCATCAGTTTTACTTTTGTCTGGCTTTCGAACTGCGGATCGGGATGCTTGATGCTGATGATGGCCGTCAGGCCCTCGCGCGTGTCATCACCGGTGAAATTGGGGTCAGAATCCTTCAGCAAGCCGCTGCGCCGGGCGTAATCGTTGATCGTCCGGGTCACAGCCGCCCGCAGCCCCGTCAGGTGAGTGCCCCCATCGACGGTATTAATCGTATTCGCAAACGCATACACCGATTCAGCGTAAGCATCTGTGTACTGGATCGCCGCGTCGATCGTAATCCCATCCACCTCTTTTTCAACGTGCACCACCGGATGCAGCACCTCCCGGTTGCGATTCAGGTAACGCACAAAAGAAGTGATGCCCCCCTCGAAGTAAAATGTCATCTCCCGTTCACTGCGCTCATCCAGGAAATACAGCGTCACCCCGCGGGTGACGAACGCCATTTCTCGAAAGCGCTGTACCAGGGTATCGAAACGGTAATCCAGTTCGCCGCTGAATATTTGGGTGTCAAATTTAAACGTCGTTTTTGTACCCGATACCCGCGGGTCTGCTTTGCGGATGATCTGCACCGGACCGGTTGGATAGCCGCGTTCGTAGCGCTGAAAGTGTACTTTCCCATCGCGCCACACTTCCACCTCGCACCACTCGGAGAGGGCGTTGACCGCTGATACGCCAACACCATGCAGGCCGCCAGAGACTTTATAGCTTCCGCCGCCAAACTTTCCACCCGCGTGCAGGGTGGTCATCACCACTTCCAGGGCGGGTTTTTTCATCTGTGGGTGGAGGTCAACCGGGATGCCGCGCCCGTTATCTGTCACGCCCACACTGCTGTCAGGGTGGATAACGACCTCAATTAGGTCGCAAGAACCCGCCAGGGCTTCATCGATAGAGTTGTCAACAACCTCGTAGATCAGGTGGTGCAGAGCTTTTGCATCCGTTCCGCCTACGTACATCCCAGGCCGGCGGCGGACTGCCTCCAAACCCTCCAGGACCTGAATATCCTTTGCCTCATACGAAAGCGAATTAGCTTTGCTCACATATTCCTCCAAATACCGGGGAGCGCGCCCTGTCATATTTTTGGTAGCACGCCCCCAGATGATCGAACACCAGCCTGGCTGACCTCAGGTTGTGAATGGTGCGGATGAAAATTTCGCCTGTTGGATCAGGCGTTGAATCCAGCGGTAAGAATTTTGATAATAGACGAAGCTGGCAGCCAGCAGGCTGGTCGTTGTGAACGCGTGTCCGACAATCCCCACAATCGTCAACCAGGAAGTCTCCTCAGGAACTCTCCATAACAGATCAAAACCTTCGCTGATGATCAGGAAACAAGCGAATAACAAGCTGGTTTTGATGAAAGTGAGGCGGGTGAGCCGGATGCTTTCCAGCACGGAAGCCCACATTTTCATCCCTTTGATAAATATCCCGTGGGCTGAAAAAATCAACGGAAACAGCATCCACAGCGCCACCCCTCCCAAAAGGATCAGCCCAAACCGGGCTATGGACAAGCCGCTCAGGGCGGTCAAAGTGATCAGGCAACTGGCAGGAATGCTGATGGTCGCCAGCAGCGCGACCCAAAAAACCGCCAGCAGGACCACCTGGTAAGCCGCTTTGGGCCACTGCTGGAGCGCCTCGCGCCAGGACACCCTGCCGTTCAGGGACGCTTGAGCGACGATCAGGTAGTACAGCGATCCCAGCACCAGCCCTACCAGCCCCAGGCCAATCCACAGGCTCAATCCAGCCAGCCCCGAGGATATTTCCATGCCTGGAGGCGCTCCAAAAGGCGTCGCTGCTGGTTGGCTGGAAGAGATCAGGCTGGGGATGCCTACAGGAAATGCGCGCAGCACAGTAAACAAATTGAAGCGCTCGGCAAAGGCATACCAGATATCCTGCCCGGTTTGCCAAGCCTCGCTCACCCCGGCAGTCCCAACCCCAGAAAGTCCCGCCATCTGGTCAACGAGGCGCTTGATCAACCCTTCCAGCCGCAGGCGCGGCCCCAGCCACAGGAATACGTCCAGCAGGATGGGGATGGCAATCAGCTCGATGTGGTTGGTAATGGAATCGAACCCGGCTAGCAGAGCGTTGATCAGGCTAGGAGGCGCGGTGGGAACCCGGTTTTCAGCGGTTGTCATAACCTTTAAATTTTACCATACGGCTCCCAATGTTAAGAAATCACTATTTGACAATTCTGCAATTTATGCTAGACTTTGTCCGTTGACGCGCTCCGGAAAAATCAGGGTTTATTTTCCTTGACCAGGACGCTGCTTATCGGTACAATCGTAAGGTTAAGCGGTAGGGTGCGCATCGATCTGACGAAATATTCGCAACGGTTTTCAGCCCACCTGACTTACCCCGTCAGGCTGATTACCACAAGCCTTGGTTCGCTAAAGGAGGTGAATGCGCCCGGATCAGACAACACATTTTCAACCAGGTTCGTAAACAATCAAATACATTTACCATCGTTTGAACAAAGGAGAGAAGGAGATGTCTAAACGTTTGTTTGCACTACTATCCCTGCTGGTGGTCTTCAGTATGCTTCTGGCTGCCTGCGCACAGCAACCAGCCGCCACCACCGTAGCGCCGGTTACGACGCCGGAAATGACCGAGCCGCCGCCGGCTATGTTCGAATGCACCGACCCCATTGGCTGTGTGGATATCGCCCCCGGTGATCCCATTCACATCGCCTGGGCGCTGGTCGTCGCCGGGCCAAATTCGTCCCTAGGCGTCGACTCACGCAACGGCGCCGAGGTCGCCATC
>DATEDC010000203.1:0-17022 GCA_035286585.1 Anaerolineales bacterium | reverse complement strand
AGCGCCACCACCAGCAGCAGCGGCAGCAGATTCTCCACCAAGCCTCTCCCAATCTCGCGGAGCCGGGCCTGGGTGAGCAGCAACAGGTTTTGCCGGTCTGCCTGGATGCGGCGCAGACCATTGCGAGCCAGGGCGGCGATTTCGCCTTGTTCTGCTAATGCGGCTTTCTCGTAAGCAGCTCTGGCTTTCTCGAACTCGCCCTGATTTTCAAGTAAAAGGCCAAGCTCTAGCTGGCGTTGATATTCTGTTTGATCCTCCGGTATATTGAAGTCCTCTGGCAATTCGGGAGGCTGTGAGGCGAGCGGCAGGACTGCCAGCAAAATGGCGGCGAGAAGCAAAACGATCAGGGGAAAGAAGCGTTTTAAATACATAAAACCGGGATGAAAATTATACAACAATTATATTCGCATTGTTTTATGGCACGTAAACCGGAAGGTCCAGCACCAGGTATTTGCCATCCAGGGTTTTTTGCACGCGGACACCGAACTGCGATTCCGGTGGCTGCTGGGTCGCATCGGCGCCGCAGCACGGTCCACGGGTGAACAACGTCCCGTCCGGATTATTAAACTCAACGCTGAAAATGAAGATATCTAAGTATTGATCTTTAAGCGTGGCTGAGCGGATTTTCAAGCACTGCAAGCCGTTAATTTTACAGCCATTTTCTAATAAACCGGCATAGTTTTGCAGATCCATCTCTGGATTCCACTCTCTCAACATTAAATAATCGCCCCCATATAAAGCCACCGCCTTGTCGTACTCAGCGCTGTTCAAGTAGCCGAAGAACTCGCTCAGCGCCTGGCGCGCCGTGGCTTCTTCCCCGCCCGGAGAAGCACAGCCAGCCAGCGATACAATAACGATTAACGAGAGTAGATAATATTTCATGGGGACCTCCTGACATGCGAAAAATGTTATCAATTACCCGCCCGCGGTCGAAATGTATAACGATTTCAGCCTACAAGCGCTTTGAGGAGCCGGTTATCTCACTTCATCATCTACTCATATTCTACATCCTCCTACACCGCATGACATCCTGCTAAAAGTGGAATTGTGGGTAAGTCATTGGGTGTAATAACGCCAGCGGATACAGTCCTGGAGGACATCAAAATGAAAACTGCTCCCTGGACGGGGAGCAGTTTTTGGAAAAGAAAATTTGCTTTATGGCACCCAGTTGGAGAGCACCACCAGCTCTTTATCCGCCTGGGTGGGGTCGTTGCTGGGGATGTGGACGCGGAAATCGTGCGGACCTTCCATGCCAGCGTGCATCATAAAGCTCATTGAGAGGGTCGTTTGTTCCCCTGGATTGAGTACCATCGCACCGATGGTCGGCACGGGCGGTCAACAGCCCTCTACGACTTCGATGTATGGTTTTTCGCTGATGCGAAGAGGTCGGTCGCCAACGTTGGTAAGCTTGAACTCGGCGGAGACGATCTGATCGAGGGGCACATCCCCGAAATCGATCATCTCCTGATCAACCCGCAGGGCGGGCGCGCCGCTTACTTCGTTCCCCGCCTCGCTGCCCACGGAGGGGCTTTTTCTCAAGCCGGCGAAGAGCGCCCCAAACACCAGGATGGCTCCACCCAACACCAGCCACATCGCCAGGGGTATCTTTTTGATCAACGATGTATTCCTTCTGCGCTTTTTCATGCGGGATTTGCTCATGGTTTTGCCTCCAGATCGAAATTGAATTGAAAAGTCCACAAATAGCTCACCAGCGCCCACACCTGCTCATCGGTAAAGATCGGACCCCAGTAGGGCATACCGGTGCCCATCCCGCCGCGCACGATCTTGCCGTGCAGGAGCGCTGGAGAGGCGCCGAGCATATTTTCCGGGTCGCTGAAAATTGCCGGCGCGGCGATGGCGTGTCCGTCCAGAGAATGAGCCTCGTCGCCCAGCTCCTTGGCGAATACGCCGTTGCCTCCGCCGGTTTTGCCGTGACAGGCGGCGCAATTGGGGCGATACAGTTCTTCGCCCGCAGCGATGGCATCGCTTGTGGTCTGCAATGACCAGGCGAAGGCAACCAGATCCCACAGCTCGGCGTCGCTCCGCATACTCAGGTTGCTCTCATCCCGCAAATCCTGCCAGGCTTCTGAGGGGCTGTGGCTCAGGTAGTACTCCCGGCTGGCGTATTTCTGCGGCAGGGAGGCCCCCATGATTGCGCCGCGACCGGCGGATGGCGTTCGGTCGGGCAAGAAGCGGGCGCTGTGCTCGGCATCGATATCCAGGCCCAGTTGGACATACAGCGGCGGCTCGGCTTTTTCGGGCGCTTCGGGTTCAGTGGCGCTTACCTGAATGGTGCCGCGCATGCGCCAGTGATTGACGCCGCACCAGCGAGTGCAGTAGAAGGTGTATTTTCCAGGGCGGTCAAAAGTGAGCGTCACGGCGCTCATTTCACCCGGGTAAATGTCCACCGCAGGCCAATCCATCTGCCCGACGGCGAAACTGTGGGTTACGTCGTCGGAGGTCATGCGGATCGTCAAGGGCTCGCCAACTGTGGCGCGCAGATCGCTGGGGGTCCAGCCGCCATTTTCAGGCATGCGAGCGTACAGCACGTTCGCAGCGCGGCGCGCTTTCCAGGCGGCAGCCAGGGAGAGCCCCGTAGCCAGGAGCAAGATGACCAGAATCAGGCGCGCCAGCCATTCTCGCAGCATCGTCAGCCCACCAGCAGCCACAGCATCAGCAGTGAATACAGCAGCGAGAATGCCGCAACAGGCAATGCCGCTCTCCAGTTTGCTTGTTGCGTCTCGACCCGGCGTTGGCCCAGGTTGACGGACCAGAAAAGGCCCACCAGCACAGCGCCAACCTGCAACATGGGCGCCGCTCCCAGGATCGCCGGGTGGATGGACGCCCCGGCAGTCCCGAACAGGTCCCAACCCCAACCCAGCGGGTCGGACAATACCGATAAGATCAACGAAAACTTGGGAAAGGCAAAATCGATGGTGAAGGCAATCCAGGTGAAAAGTCCCAGCGGCAGCAACGGCTGGGCTTGCTCTGCTATGAGGCGCTTGAGAGGCTTCCCAATCTCACCTGCATTGCGGCTAAGCCAGACTGCCAGAGCGTAAAGCCCGGGTAAAACCAGCAGGCTGAGAGCAAGGTAGGCAGCAGAATAGGCAAGCCAGGCTGGCGAGCCAATGGCATAAGCCGCGGATTTAAGCCAGCCCCACGGACCGGTGAAAACAGCCGAGAAGCTCAGCGCGCTGCTCAGCATCACCAACGCCAGCAGGGTTTCATCCAATCCTGTTTTAGGTTGAGAAACCGCCAGATCGCTGCCGAACGGACGCAGGTTCAAGGCGATATTATCGTATTCGCAAACCCGCAGGCACTCCATGCACAGACCACATTGGGAGCTATCGCGCATGGCAAGCGGGTAGATTCCCCAGGGGCAATGCAGGTAGCAGGTTTTTTCGCTGTGGGTTTTGCACACGGCGGGGTGGATGACCCGCACCTCCAGTGGGGCAGTCTTCGCGTACAGGCCGGTGAATCCACCGATCGGGCACAGGTAAGAACAGAAAGCGCGCCGCTCAAAGACCAAACTGAGCGCCAGGGCGGAGACCAGCAAAATCAACAAAATCCAGGCGGTCAGGCGAGCGTCAGTCAAGGTAACTGCGCTGAACATGCCGATCAGCAGGAACAGGCCGCTCGCCAGCCAGTAGCCGCGCAGCCGGCGCGGCCAGCGCAGCCCAAAACCGTTGGCATTACCAGCTTTCGAGATCAGACCCCCTGCCTGCAGCCACTCGCCGGGCATCGGCAGCGGGCAGACGCTGCACCAGGAACGACCGCCGAGGGGGATGAAAAGCAGCTTGAGCGCGGTCCACCAGGCGATCCAGACAAATATGATGGCGAAGTTGTGGCTGCCCACCGGCGATCCGACCAGGCCTGCCAAAATAGTAAAGATGAATGCTGCCAGGGTGACGGATCTGACGATCAGTAGAGGCCAGCGGCTCTTTATCCACCATTCCAGCCAGGGCAGGCGCGCCAGGTTCAGGCGGCGCTCAGCAGATGTCCCGACCAGCCGGCTGGTCTTCTCGATCAACGGCATGGCATCCTGGAGAGCCTTCATACCCGCCTCCAGAATATACCCGCAACCGCAGCCAGGAGCGCCAGCCCCGCAGCGCGCCAGAGCAAATCATTTTGCCCGACCTGCAGCCTGCCAATCATAAAGGGATGCATCGCTCCACAGGTCACCGAGCAGCGCATGGTGTATGAACCGGGCTGCCCGGCGATGAAGGTCAGGGAGGTTGTTTGCCCGGGATCGGCGGTCATGTTCAGGTCGTAATTGTCGATGGAAAGACCATGGACGACATCCTGGGGAATCAGCTCGATGGTCACCCGGTCGCCGGGATTTACCACCAGCACCGCCGGCCAAAATGCATACCGTTTAGCCTGCAGGGTGAACACTTTGTGAGCTCCGCTATTGGCCCGCGCGGGCAGTGGGGCAAGAGAAAAACCCAGCCCCAGGCTGGCAATCAACCCCCAGAAGGTGATTTTTTTCCAACGGATCATCTCGGCTCTGCGATGCTTTCGCTTAGGGCATGTTGGAGGGGCCGTAGGGTGAATAGGTTTCGTCGATGTAGGTCTTGATCTGCTGGACAGTTTCGCCCTCTTTCGTCAAGCGCATCGTATCCAGGGTGATGTCCACACAAATCGAGCAGCCCAGGGCGTGAGCGTCGTAGACCACCGAGCCATCGGACTGTCCTGCGGAGACATAACAGGCATAATTGGAGGTGTGGCCCATCGCGCCGCAGCCGCAGTAACAGGGTATCTGGGTCATGATTTCAGGGTTGGCGACGGCAAACTGGTATGCTTGCTGGACCGTAGCAGGGGCGGACTGGACGTCGGACGGCAATTTATCCAACGGGTAGAGCTTTATCGTGGGTTGGGAGTCAACGGAGCCAGAGCTGCAAGCGGAGAGGATGAGTGATAACAACAGAGGCAGCAGAATCGTTGGGGCGGCTAAGCGACGAGGCGAGATTCGCATGATGTCTGGGAGGCACCTTTCTCAGGGTAATCCTGTGTTCCTGGCTGTAATTCTACCCACAAGCGGAAATTGATAAAGTGATATTTATCATCTAATTTATGTTATATCTTCCCGACTTTAATCTCGGATTCAACCGAGATCGGATTTCATCAGTTCGTATTGCTCGCGAGTCAGCTCACCGCGTGCGTAGCGTTGGTCGAGGATTTCCCTGGCGTTGTGGGCCTGGTTCGGCGAGGGTGGCCGGGTCAGATCTTTCGTCCCAAACAAGGATTTGACCAGCCAGACAGCGATGAAAATGAGCGCCACCCAAAAAAGCAGCATGATGATAATTCCTATAATGCCGAAACCAAACATCATAGCTCACACTCCTTCTTTGCGGTAAATACCGGTCCGTTGGGAATCGCCGGGATGGACTGCTGGCTCTCCACGGCAACTCCCAGAGAGCCTGACCCAGCATGCACCCATGATAGCAGGGCAGCTTGAAGGCCGTTTGAAGCGTTGATAAAGATTCCGTAAAGCTTTTAGAGCACGGTTGACTTATCGGTTTTGGAGGCTGCGGGCAGGGTGAAGGTGAAGGTGCTGCCCTGATGTGTGCCCGGACTCCTTGCCCAAATGCGCCCGCCATGGGCTTCCACCAGGTGTTTGGCGATAGTTAGCCCAATGCCGCTGCCGCCGCCCGGGCGCGAGCGAGACTTATCTGCCCGATAAAAGCGGGTAAAAATGTGCGCCAGGTGTTCTGGAGCGATACCCATACCCGTATCGCTGATGGAGACATGCACCTGGCGGTTTTCCAGGCGGGCAGAGAGCCTCACCCGACCGCCAGGGGGAGTATACTGCAGGGCATTGCCGACCAGGTTGAGCAACACCTGACCGATACGATCCTCGTCCGCCAGCACGGGCGGCAGATCAGGAGATATATCCACAGCCAACCCCACTCCCTTCTCTTCGAACTGGCGACCCAGGCGATCGACCAGCACAGAAGCCAAAGCTGCAACGGTGATGGGTCTGGGATTCAATGTGTATGCACCGGCTTCCACCCGGCTGAGCTCCTGCAGGTCGTCCACCAGGCGGGTGAGGCGGTCGGCTTCCTGATAAACAGCTTTAAAAGTATCCAGGTCTGCTGCCAGCACGCCGTCCATCAGCCCTTCCATGTAGCCTTTAATGCTGGTCAGTGGGGTGCGCAGCTCGTGGGTGACATCCGCGATTAACTGGCGGCGCATCGCCTCGATTTTTTCCAACGTGTCTGCCATGCGGTTGAAGCTGAGTGCCAGTTGGTCTAATTCATCCGTTTCGAGCATTTCGCCGCGGGCTTTTACCTGCACGCGTTCGTCATAATGCCCCTCGGCAATACGCTGGCTGGCGAGCATCATGGCGCGCACAGGAGCGACCACCTGGCGGGCTACGAACAGGCTGACCAAAATAGCTGCCAGCATTGAAGCCAGGGTGCCAATCACCAGCGCTTCGTTTACGGCGAAGCGAAAGCTGGTGAATAAATCTGTGTCCATCATCGCCCCGCCCATGCCGGTATTCATCATGGTTTGCATATCAGCCATGTGCCGGTCGAAGGCGCTAGGAACGGAGAATTCCGAGGCGCTGAGCAGCACGATGACTCCTACCAGGATAACGGCCAGGTAGGAAATGAAGATTTTTATCCCCAGGTGACGGCGAATTAAAGCGGACATTACTGCACCTCGTCCTGGAATCGGTAGCCGACCCCGCGCACTGTAGCAATCAGGTTCTCGTCGCCCAGTTTTTGGCGGATATGACCGATATGCACGTCTACAACGCGTATCTCACCATAGTATTCGTGGCCCCAGACTTTTTCCAACAGCTGCTCCCGGCTAAACACCCGCCCAGGATATTCGGCCAGCGCTTTCAACAGGTCGAATTCCATGGCGGTCAACTCGATTGCCTGGTCGTCTACCCACACCTGGCGGCTGTCAAGGTCGATGCGGATCCGACGGAAGGATAACACGCCCCCGGAGGCCGGACCGCTGCCGCTCTGCAGGCGGCGCAGGGCGGCTTTGATGCGCGCCACCAGCTCGCGCGGGCTGAAGGGCTTGGTGACATAATCATCTGCGCCCACCGACAGCCCGACGATTTTATCCGTCTCTTCGGTTTTGGCGGTCAGGAGGATCACGTACACATTCGACTCGCGGCGCAGGCGGGTGAGCAGCTCGAGGCCATCCATGCCCGGCAGCATGATATCCAGGAGGACCAATTCGGGTTTGTAAGCCCGGGCAGCTTGCAGCCCTGCCTCGCCATCTGCAGCAGTGTATACGGTGTAACCTTCTGGCTGCAGGTAGGCGCTCACCAGCCGGGTGATGCTGGGCTCATCGTCAATGACCAGGATCTTGGCTTTGGACACATCATTCTCCTGTAAAGAATGCGACACCCGGCGGCTGCGCCGGGTTCGCATGTGGTCTGCAAGTATACTTATTTTACCGGAGATGGACCAGAAAATCTAATCTTCGGCACTCATCTTGATGAGACGCTCATCTTGATGAGGCGCTCATTTCGATGAAATCCCCGTGCCAGGTGTGCAGGAATACCTGCCGGGAGAAACCATTCACGCTCAACATACCGCTCACCTTACCATCCTGCAGGGTGTGCAGAGTGTAGTAGCCGTAGAAACGGTCGGCGTGCTCCTCGACCTGCACTCCGGGCAGATTGCGGTCCAGGTAAGCCTGCGCGGCCTCCACAGCCTGCTCCGGGCTGACGGACATCTCAGCGGATACCTCTGCCCCCTGGCTGGGGTAACCGCGCCAGGAGCCGCCCATCATACCCGATCCCATCATGCTAGGACCACCATTTGCGGACATCATGCCGTATTTCAAATTCCACATCATGTTCGGCCCATGCTCGGGATAGACCTGAAGAGTCAGCGGATCTACCAGCACCTCCATGGCGCCGATTCCGGTGCTTTCTTCAGAGATCACAGCGTAGGCGTGGTTGTCGAAGATCATGATCTCCTCGATCACAAGGTCTTCGTTTACGAAGCCTTCGTTCCCATAATCAGCCAGGAAATTTGCCACAGCCTCCTGAGCCTGATCCAGGGAGAGCGGTTCCGCCTGCGATTGCCCGCCGCCCCAATAGCCGCCCATCATGCCGGCTCCCATGTGTCCCCAGGATTCCCCGAGGCGAGGCGTTCCCCCGCGTTGGGAATAGCCCCCCATCATGCCGGGGCCTATCCAGCCAGATTGCCCCGCAGGGGTATTGGACTGCCAGCCCATCATCCAGCCCGGTCCAATACCGCTCGCCCACCAACCCAGGCGACCGAGTAGGAAACCCGCTGCCAGGAGGAGCGCTGCGGCAATGATAATTCCGCTGACGATCAATGTGATCTTGAGGGTGTTACTCATGATAGATATCTCCTTTGCGTATACATATTGTCGTATGCCACTTTGGCTTACCGACTTCTGCCGGTTTATACTGGGCAGTATAGCGCAAGGGATTGAAGGGAGCATAAAGCCAGCTTAAAGTTTGTGTAAAGAATGGTTGAGCTGGTTCTCGTTCGCAGTTAGCGCCGATTAACTGAGTCCAGGAATGTCACACTGATCGTAGCGGATAGTCTCAAATTACTAAAGCCAGGATGCTTCGCTCTGCTCAGCATGACAAATTGAGTTTGCACACACGCCTCAGCCCAGCTCGATCTGGTAAGGAAACCCTGCCTGCGCTAACAAAACGCCGTAGCGCAAGCCGTGGCGGTTGACTGTGATGCCGCGCGCCTTATACTTCTCCAGGATGTAATGGTACGAAAGCATCCCGCCGAGTAGTGTCGAGAGATCGCCGTCCACGCCTACTCGCTCGCCCAGCTTCCCTTTTGGCGTGTCCAGCTCGCGGTCGGTGCGCTGGATCAGCTCGCCGATCGTCTCGCGGGGGATGAAGCGTCCGTGCAGCCACTTGAGCGATTTGCGCCCCGGCTCGCCGCCAGGTAGGCGCTGCGCCAGGGTGGTGATGGCGCTGCCCAGCCCGTAGACTTGGGCGGGGGGGCTGCCGACCAGGCTGGGGAAAGGTACATGGTGGCTTAATTCTGCCTGCACGAGCTGGGCAGCGCGTTCGAATCCTTCCCGCAGGCTGTCAGCCTGGGCGAACTGGCGGGTCAGCTCCACGGTCCCAAGCTGAAGTGAATCGTAGCCGCGCAGCACGACCGTCCCCTCGGCGTGCAGCCCGCCGCAGGCCAGCTCCAGACTGCCGCCGCCCTGGTCGATGACCAGGGCCATTTCGCCAGGGCGCAGGGTGTGGTGGAAAGCCTCCACTGTCGCCAGGAAGGAGAGCACTGCCTCCTGCTCCATATCCAGTACCTGGACGGCACACACCGGCTCCAACGCGGCCAGAAAATCCGCCTGGTTCCTGGCAGCACGCACGGCCTGGGTGGCAAAGGCGCTGATCTGCTCGGCGCCCTGTTCGGAGGCAGACCTGACGTAAGCCTCTGCTTGAGCACGGGCGCTTGCGATCGCTTCTAATGAAAGATTGCCGTCTGCATCCAGACTGCGGCCTAATGCACCCAACCCACCGGTAGAATAAACTACCTGGCTGATGCCTGCTGGAGAAGCGTCTGCCACCAGCAAGCGCAAGCCGCGTGTCCCAAATTCGATTACCGCATAGCGTTTTTGCATGGCTTATCCTGTCCCTGCCGGGTCTGTCTTACCGGGTTTTCCGATGGTAGCGGTCAGGTAGGCGCCAAATAAAAGCAGCCAACTGATCAGAAAGAACCACAGGAGCAGAGCGACGATGGCGGAAAGGGAACCGTACACAAACTCGTATTTTGCCAGCCTGCTATTCAGGTACCATGTAAAAGCCCAGGTGCAGATCTCCCAGGTCAGGGCGATGATCAGCGCGCTCCACCAGGCGGCACGCCGGCGCAGCATATGCTAGCGGACTTGCAGCTCGAAGCGGTCGATTACCTTGCCACGACGGTCGATCACCTGGCCGGTCAAATCTTCACCATTCATCTCGAGCAACACAAAGTGGTACGCGCGGGCTTCCATCTGGCTGCCAGGCTCGGCTTGACGCAACTCGTAAAGCCCGGCGCCACCACCCGCGGTTGTGATATAAGTGATGTCGTTTGCCAACACCCGCTCGTAACCGTGGTTATGACCCATGAAAACCGCCCGCACCCCATAACGCTCGAACAACGGCACCAGCCTGCTGCGCATACCGGTTTCCAGGAAGTCCTCACCGCGCGCGGTGTAAACGCCCCAATGGAAAAAAACAAAGGTCCAGGTCTTGTCGTTCTCTGCAAGCTGGGTTTCCAGCCAGTCCAGTTGCTCTTGCTGTGGGTAATACAGATTGAGCGGGTAACCATCCGCCTTCAATGAAATGAAGCGGGCATTTCCATAATCGAAGGCATACCAACGTTCATTGCCGGGTAGGTGAAAAATATCGAAGTAATGGGTCCCCCCAATGGGAGACTGGTCATCTTCATGATTCCCCAGGGTTGGATAGAACGGCGTGGTGCGCAGGAGAGGGGCTTCGATTCTAAAAAATTCATCCCAACAGGCGTTGCACGGGCCAGATTCGACCAGGTCGCCCGTGTGCAGGACAAAATCCGGATTGGTATCTCGGATGCGGTTGATAATCGCCCGATGGACAAATGGGTTCTCACGCGTATCGCCAAACACAACGAAACGGAAGCTATCTTGCTCAACACCCGCGGCGGTCCGGAAGCGGGCTTTTCTGCCGCCATCCACCTGGTAATAATACATCGAGTAGGGCTGGAGACCCGTTAGTTGTAGCACGTGATGGGTTGAAGGTCGATCCTCTTCAACAACATTACCCAGGGACGGGGTTGTTCCGAATTCCACCCGACCCATCCCAGGCCGACGGGTATCCCACACAATCCAGATAGAGTCTGGGGTGACGGACTGTAAGTATGGACCCCGAGGTATGCTAGATAGCTGCGGCAGCACTATCCACCAGAGAAATGCGGCGATCATGAGCAGGACGAGCGCTCCTAAACTCATGAGCAGATAGCGGGTGAGGCGTAGCAGGAGAGAATATCTTCTAGACATAACGAATTCCAGGTGCAGCTCACCCCCCCAAGCGGTAGACAAAACCAGCCCCGCCCAGGTACATGCCCCCATCCACGTTCACGCACAGGCCGTCGGCGTACACCAGCGGCTCCCGCACCAGCGCCGGATTGCGCCCCGTGAGGCGGCTGATCGGCGTGTGACCGTGGATTAACTGCGCGGCGCCGTAGATCTGCAGAAAGGTGCGGGCGTTGTCTGCGCCGTTTTGCGCATCCCAAAAATAGCGGCGCTGGTTGAAATCGATCAGCAAGCCGTCCCAGGCGGTGGCATCCCGGGCGTGCAATAAAGCCGCCAGGCCGCGGTTGACCTGCGCCACCGAGTGCCCATAACGCAGGTAGAAGCGGGCGTCGGCGTGAGCTAATAAACAGCCGTTCACCAGAGCCAATGCTGGCAGGTTGAGCAGCCATTCGATGTGGGGGCGCTCCAGGTCATCCAGGTCGGTTAGGCTGCCGCCGTTGTCCAGCCAGTCGGCGAAGAACGTACCGCCGGTTCCCGTGCTCGGCTGCTCGCCGAAGAGCAATGCTGCCAGCAGGAGCACATCGTGATTGCCCAGCAGCGCCTCCAGCAGACCGCCGCTGGCGGCGGCCTGCACCTGCAGGCGCATGATCAAATCCAGGCAGGCGATCCCGCCCGGACCGCGATCGAAATAATCCCCCAGCAGCCAGAGTTGGGCAGCCCCGCCCTGCCAGCTCAATTCCGCATCCAGAAAAGCAGCTTCTTTCAGCAGGCTGATGAACCTGACGTACTGGCCGTGGATATCGCCCAACACGTAGACGGGCGAGGCGCTCATGCCAGGCGCTCCCCGGCCGTCTGCCCGCCATCGACGACGAAGACGCTGCCGGTGATGAAGCTGGAAGCGGGCGAGGCCAGGTACACCGCCAGCCCGGCCAGCTCCTCGGGGGTGCCGAAGCGCCCCTGGGGGATACTCTTCAGCAGGGCTTGGTAAATCTCGGGCGTCTCCCACAAGACTCGGCTGAATTGGGTCTTGATCAGGCCAGGGGCGATCGCGTTGACCTGGATGTTGGCGGCAGCCAGCTCGAGGGCAAGGACGCGGGTGAGCATCAGCACCGCGGCTTTGCTCACCCCATACACGCCCAGCCCGGCCTGGGCATGCAGACCGGCGATCGAGGCGATGTTGATGACCTTTCCGCCGCCGCGCCGGGTCATGCTCTCGACGCAGGCTTTGATCGCCCGGACGTATCCGAGCAGGTTGACCTGCAAGATCTTCTCCCACTGGCTTTCCTCGGCGCTCAGCAGCGGGCCGAAGTGCGGGTTGGTGCCGGCGTTGTTGACCAAGATGTCCACCCCGCCCCATTCGTCTTCCAGGCGAGCTACCAATCCCTGGACTGCCTGGGCATCTCCGCTGTGGGCTGCCACGGGTAAGGCCTGGCCGCCGGCGAGGCGGATTTGTTCCGCGGCCTGTTCCAGGCTGGCCTGTTTGCGGCCGGAGAGCGCAACTCTAACGCCGGCAGCAGCCAGCGCCTGGGCAATTGCCAGGCCAATGCCGCGCGAAGCCCCCGTCACCAGTGCGACTTTGCCGCTCAAATCGAAATCATGCATGCTCTGCGCTCCTTTATTGTTACTTCGTGTCTCCGTGGTTCGTCTCATTGTGTGACCCGGAAACCGCGCCCAACTTATTATACAGTTTTATAGAAGGAAGTTGACAGCTCGTTCCCCCGCCAGGTCAAGCTTGTCCCCGAATTGACTTGCGCCCAGGTCTTCGGCTGGACTGCAGGGTTTACAGACCGGCGTCAGCGAAGATTTATAACATGAAAAATTTACAAATACGCAAGTTTCGAAAGTTTTACTGCATTTTAGCGTTTTATTGAGTATAGTAAGGTGAATGTTTTTACGGCGGAGAGTGAATCGCGATGGAGCGGCACAGGCAAGAGCATCATAATATGGTGTTGGTCAACAGCTACCCGAGCGGCGAAGAGGAGCTGTACTGCCCCACTTGCGGTCGGCGGATCCTCATCCGCTGGCCGTGCTCGAAATCACAGACGGATTACAAGAAAGTTGTGCTTCAGGTAGGGGATGAATACGCCATCCATCACGGCTGGAAAGGCAGCTTGAAATTGGACGCCTCGCCTGTTACTCGGCAGGCCGAGCTATCGGCGCAGAACCCATCCGCCCGGCAGAGCGCCCACGACGACCAGCGCCTGGCTCAGTGGGAGCAGTGGCTGGAGCAGATGGGTTTCGAGGGTTGGTGGGCTGGTGAAATCTGAGCGAAGAATTATAGGCAAAATTTGATGACACACTATATATCTTACCATCAAACGATTACGAGCAGAATTTTAAACAAGCAGATGGATGGCTGGGAATTCTCCTGCCAATATTGCGGTTACAAAAGCCGGTTCTTTATCGATGGAGGCGAGCATAAGTTTGTGATATTAAACCATGGGGATGTTAATGCGCGCCATACAAGCAGTCCGGTTCAGGAAGAGCTTTTCCTGGGGACAGCAACAGGTATGGAGGCAAACCAAGAATTTGCACACAGGAATTTCTTTGATTCTGATCATGAAGTGAAGCTGCCTCCAGATTTAGAGAGGCAACTTAACGAAATTCTCAAGCGCTTAAACTTTGACGATAAGCCAAATTATCGATGACAGCGGATCACATTTTTAGCTAAAAACTCGCTCTGGCTCCTTAGAAACCATAGACTTATCGCTGCGAGGCACGAAGCAGTCCCTTCGAGGGAGGGGATCACTTCGCTTCGCTCGCGATAACAGTTTCCACTGGAAAAAAGTGCGCGGAGCGCTGTGGAGTTACTCAGAATAACTGCAACCAGGTAGCCTATCGGCGATAAGAATTCTCACTGCATGGGCGTCTTGCATAAAAGCCTTATCCATAATTGACCTTACTCCAACTTCTCAAAAAGAATCCATCGATACATGTGAATAATCACGCCTAGCGCTGACCACTCAAGGATACAACCTGCGGTAATTGAGTGATATATAAGTCTATATTGAGAGGCTAGTGGTAGTATTTAAGTTGTCCCCTGGCTTGAGCGCTCAAATCAATATGAAGGGGATCAGCGAAAACCCATATTCTACCCTTTTCACCCCACTTGTAAGGAGGTATTCATCTATGGTCACAAAGGAAGCACCTATTCAAGAAGAGGTAAAAGTTAAACGGCCTGCCGCAGCAGAGGCAGCGCCGCCCGCTAAGCGTATGAAGGTTCCATCTTTGGAAGAGGTACGCGCTCGAATCGATGCTCACATCAAAAGCATGGAGGATGAGCTGTACACAAGAATGCCTGATTTGGAGACTAGGATCCAACCCGAATTCGCGACACTGCAGCCATGGTGGGATCTGTTCGTGGTTGGTCCTTTCCAACCTGCGGGGGCATTCCAGTCATCCAATGTTATCGCTGTTGGCGACCCAGCGTTCATCGCAACCTTACTGGTCGTAAACCCGGCTCCGATTATATCTCCCGGCATCTCCCCGTTAGCTATCCTGGGCGGTATTCCAGCACAGATTACTTACTTGACCAGCAATCTGAATACCATGACACCAGAACCGGCAATCACCACTCCCCTTCCTATTGCCGGGGTTTTCAGCGTTGATATCCAACCCATTAATACTGCTGTTGCGGGAATTAAGGAGCTATTGGTCTCTGCCGTTATACCTGGTCCGGGTGCGGCGGTATGGCCTTTTGGCGGTTTCGCTTCGCTCCTGTTCCGTCTCGCCACCGAACCGCTGCTCGCTTTCTTCGGCTTCCCTGCCCCTGGTGTTCCCAGCCTTACCAGGGAGCTGTGCCGTTACAGCGTCTACCAACCAACTTGATAAGGATTTAGATCGCTCGAACACCGGCCCGCTTCGGCCTGTCATGGACTGTTGTTTCTACGGTCTTCGCCCTTCTGCTCTCGGCAACTATGCCGAGAGCAGAAGGGTGACGCTCAGAAATCTGCGCCCAACGGGCCGGTGTCCGCGACCGGAGGAGGTTTATGATGGAGCCATATGCACGAATGATGATGCACGCTCGCCAGTCAATGCAGGAGGCGGCCAGCAAGCACCTGTTCGATCGGAACGTCAGTATGATCGACTTCGGATACCCGGAACACCATGGCAGGATTGCCAGGGACGAAGTCGCGATTCGCATTCACGTGCACCAGAAATTGTTTGGCCCCCAATTGGAGACTGCGCTGGAAACGGGTTTGACCACTGAAATCCCCGAAAGCATCGGTGAGTTCAAAACCGACGTTCTCGAGGGAATTTACTTTCCCCGTTACTACCGTTACTATTGGTGGTGGAGTCCTCCCAACCCACGGGCCGGGCGCGCGGATCCGATGCGTGGGGGTGTTAGCATCTCTAATGCGCGCCATTATACCTACGCGACATTGGGCGCACTTGTCAGAGACCGGAACACAGGCGAAGACATGATCTTAAGCAACTGGCATGTTCTGGCCGGAGATTGGTCCGCCCGCCCTGGTCTGGACATCCTCCAGCCAGGGCGAATGGATAGCGGCACATCGCTTGATTCAGTCGCCACCCTGACGCGTGACGCCATGGATGACAACCTGGACGCTGCAGTCGCCAGGCTGACAGGCTCCCGAGGTTTGATTAATGACCAAGTCGATCTAGGTCCGCTAACAGGCGTGACTGCGCCGCGCCTGGGGATGAGAGTAAAAAAGTCCGGACGACGGACGAGCGTTACATACGGGAGTATAACCGCCATCGAAGGGGTTGTGCGTATCTCGTATAGCCGGGTTGAGCGGGTAATCCGAAATGTAGTTACGGTGGAGCCTTATACGCCTCGGGAACAGACTAGCCAGGGAGGAGATTCTGGCTCAATATGGGTCAATGAAGACACCCGAGAAGCTGTTGGGCTGCATTTTGCCGGCAGCGATTTCCCCGAACGAGCCCTGGCGATAGATATGCAGACCGTACTTGACGCGCTACGTGTGAATCTGGTAACTGATGTAGAAACCCTGCGCGTTTCTTCTACCCTTCGAGAGAGAGAACGTGAACCTGCGTAGGGCTATGGCCGATAGACCATGCTGCGGCAGGTAGAACAATCTGGGAACCCGCTCAAGGTAGAGACTGGAGACGATCTACCGGATTGATAAATCTATGAATAAACCAGAAATACCTATGCATCAAGACATAGAAGGTAAGGATGACCTACAGAAAATCAAGGGCATAGGGAAATCGATCGCCCAGGCTCTGAATGAGCTTGGCTATGTCCGCTTTACTGATCTGGCTGGCTCCAGCGCCGAAAAGATCATGGAATCGCTGAAAGGGAAAGTGCCTTCCATAGGGCTGCAGCGCGCCAATCCCGAAGCGTGGATTCAACAAGCGCGAAGTCTGTCGGGTATATCCCAACCCAACACAGCAAAACCACCTGTCACCCAGGGAGAGTTCTCTGAGGTAGCAGAACGGTCAACGGTTTCCCGCTTAAACTGGCGGGAGATCGCTGATTTTTTCGTCTCTTTTGGGTATGAAGTGGACGGAAACGGAGAGGAGCACATGAAGACGCGGGCTCACCATTCCCAGGCTGATCAGATGATGCAGTGGGATGGTATCGCCTCAGACGAACTGCTCGAATGGCTTTTGGAACAGGCGAAACTGCCATTATTGTCCAAGCCCCCAGTACTTGATCTCGAAATAGAAGAGGGCGCCATACTCCAGGCAGAAAAGGAAGAGGCTGTACATTTTGCCCTCTCCAATCTTTGGGTCTCTGAGGTAAAAGTGCCCATCCCCAGCAATAAACTGAGGAAAACGGCCTTGCTCAGAGTGAAAAGCGACCTGACCTTGTCCGGACCAGCCAGCGAAATTTTCACCGAGGAGCGGCGAGAGTATGCAATCGATATCTACCTGGTGGATACTGAAACAAAAAAATCGGTGCTGGCTGGCACGGAATTAAGTCAACTGGAGTCTGGTAAACTCCTGTATAAGATACAGCATGACTTTCCGATCCCAGAGGTGGGCAATTACCAACTTTACCTGATAGCCAGGTTGCTGCCTCCAACTGTGTTTGTTACCCACCTGCAAGGCCCCCTCATACGGGTAGAA
>DATEDC010000202.1:0-20874 GCA_035286585.1 Anaerolineales bacterium | reverse complement strand
TATCGCGCCGAATTGTAGATTTCGTGTATCGCGGTGCGCTCCCTTTCTTCTCCTGAGGCGGGAGAAGAAGGGGCTGGGGGTTGATGAGGGCGAGCTCAGCCTGATCGCGCGGGGGCCGGCGACAGCAGATACAAGCCTGCCTCCTGGCGACCATATGTTTTCGCCTTTTTCGTCTATTTTCGAGTTTTTCGTGATCCAATCCCCTCTCCCCGTCAATCCCTTCATCCCCTCGATTGCCACCTGCCTCCTGCCATAGGAACACTTGACACCGGAACACGTGACACTTAAATGGGGGATTTTTGCATTCGCCTCTTGTGATAGCACAAACGTTCTGCTATACTAAAGTAAACCCAACATAATTGCTGCCTCCTTTTTTCCCTGAGGACCTGTTATTTCAAAAATTTTCATTCTCGTTTTTTTAATTCAAAAATCCCCCAACCCTATGGCGCTGTATCCCTCATTCAGGGTAAACTGGCAAAGGCTATGCCCACCTATACTGACTACCCATTGAAGCATTGGCAGGTGCAAAGCAGAATAAACTTTGGCCGAGGGAAGTAGCTCGCCAATAGCGCTGGTGGAGCGCGGGCGGGCGCAAAGCAGCGCCCAGGCTCGGTGCCTGGTGATGCTGTGACAGGTGTGCATCGCCAGGAGCGAAATCAGCAATTCGGCGCGATAATAGGGGTGTAGAAGATGTTTTTGGGAAAACAGCGATATTGGAGCCATGAGCCATGCCAAAATTTAGCGGACCCCCACCCCCGAACCTGATCCCCGAGATCACCGACCCACCCCCGGAAGATATCGAGGCGGATCTGCAGGCGCTGCGCATTGAATTGGATAACAGCGACATTCCACGCAAGGTCCTGGATCAAAACCTGATCGTCGCCACCTGGAACCTGCGGGCTTTTGGCAACCTGACCCAGAAATGGAAATCCGATGCCAGCGATTCCCCGAAGCGCGACCTGCATTCGCTGCTGTGTATCTCCGAGATCGTCTCGCGTTTCGACGTCGTCGCCTTGCAGGAGGTGCGCGGCAATATCAAGAGCCTGCGCCATATGCTCAAGCACCTGGGCGAGGACTGGGGCTTGATCCTGACCGATGTCACCAAAGGCACAGAGGGCAACGACGAGCGCCTGGCGTTCGTTTTCGATAAGCGCAAGGTGAACATCTCTGGCCTGGCCTGTGAGCTGGTCGTCCCGCCGGATAAGCTGGAGGATATTCGCGAGAGCGCCCTGCGCAAGCAGTTCGCCCGCACGCCGTACGCCGTTGCTTTCCGTTCCAAGGATAAAACCTTCATCCTTGTGACCCTGCACGTGATCTACGGCAAGCGCGCCAAACAGCGCCTGCCCGAGATTACGGCCATCGCCAAATGGCTGCACGAATGGGCGCTGGACATCAATGTCTATGACCAAAACCTGATCCTCCTGGGAGATTTCAACATCGACCGCGCCGGCGACGAGCTCTACAATGCCTTTATCCAAAACGGCCTGTTCATCCACCCGGAGCTGCACAAGGTGCCGCGCACTGTTTTCAGCGATCCCAGCCAGCCGAGCCTGGACAAGTTCTACGATCAGATCGCCTGGTTCATAGGAGGCGGAAATACACCAGCCCTCTCGCTGAATTACTCCAGGGGCGGCTCGTTTGATTTTGTCGGCAAAGCGCTGCGGAACCGGAACCTCGACCTGGAGACTCTCACCTGGCACATTTCGGATCACTACCCGCTGTGGGTCGAGTTCTCCATGCGGGAAAAGCCCGCAACGACGAGTTTATCCCCCAGCCAGGTCAGGCCGGGGGATAGGGCCGAAGATTTCTCGCCTGACTCACTTTCAACGGCCGAAGGCACACCTACTCCACTGTAACGCTCTTGGCCAGGTTGCGCGGTTGGTCAACGTCTAGGCCGCGCGAGGCGGCGATGTGGTAAGCTAACATTTGCAAGGGGATGACCGCGGTCACCGGGCTGAGCATCCAGGGTGTTTCTGGCAGCCAGATCACCTGGTCAGCCGCTTCGCCTACCTGTGTATCCCCATCCGTTGCCAGGGCGATCACCGTGCCGCCGCGCGCCCGCGCCTGCTCGATCTGGTTGAACATCTTCTCGTACCATGGGTCGCGCGAGGCGATCACAACCACAGGCATCTGCTCATCGATCAAGGCGATCGGGCCGTGCTTCATCTCGCCCGCCGGGTAGCCCTCGGCATGGATGTACGAAAGCTCTTTAAGCTTGAGCGCGCCCTCGTACGCCGTGGGCATGTTGATCCCGCGACCCAGGTACAGGCAGTGATTGATGTTTAGCAGGGCACGGGCTACCTTCTCGACCTCCGGCTCGCGATCCAGGCACTCGCCCGCCAGCGCCGGCACCCGGCGCAAGTCATTGACCAGCCGCCTGCGGTCTTTCTCTTTCAGCGCGCCGCGCAGGTCTCCAAGGGAGATCGCCAGCATGTACAGGTCCACCAGCGGCGCGGTGTACGCCTTGGTGGAGGCCACGCCGATCTCCGGGCCGGTCTGCATGGGGATATAACCGTCGGCTATGCGCATCGCTTGCGAGCCGATCACGTTCACTATCGACCACAGCGTCGCCCCTTTGTTGCGCCCTTCCTCCATCGCCGCCAGCGTGTCCGCCGTCTCCCCCGACTGGCTGATCGCCAGCACCACCGTGTCCTCATCCACAATCGGGTCGCTGTAGCGGAACTCCGAAGCGATTTGCACCTCCACCGGCAGGCGAGCGATGCGCTCGATCAGCACTTTGCCCACCATCCCGGCGTGAGCCGCCGTCCCGCAGGCGGTGATGAAGATCTTGCGCATGCGCCGGGCCAGCTCTGGGGTTAAGTTCAGCTCGGGCAAGTGGATGCGCCCGGCTTCAAAATCAACCCGTCCCCCGATGGTGTCGGTCAGCGAGCGCACCTGCTCGTGGATCTCCTTCTGCATGAAATGGCGGTATTCGCCCTTCTCAGCCGAGACCGGGTCCCAGGGCACATTGTGAACCTGGTAATCTACAGCCTGGCCCGCCAGCGTACCCACGCGCAAGCCATCGCGAGTAACCACGGCCATCTGCTGCGACTCCAAAAACACCACCTGCCGGGTGTATTCCAATATGGCCGGCAGGTCGGAGGCCACGTACATCTCCCCTTTCCCGATGCCGATCACCACGCCGCCCGCATTGCCGATGCGGGCTGCCACGATCTTATCCGGCTCGCGCGAGCTGAGCACCACCACGCCGTGGGCGCCTTTCAGATGGCACAGCGCCCGGCGCGTGGCTTCGGCCAGGTCGTTCTCTGTCGCCAGGTAGCGTTCCACCAGGTGCACGATCACCTCGGTGTCTGTGTCGGAATTAAAAACCACGCCTTCCGCGCTCAGCTCGAGGCGCAGATCCAAGAAGTTCTCGACGATGCCGTTGTGAACCACCACGACTTCACCGGTCATACCCAGATGGGGGTGGGCGTTGCGCGCGTTGGGTTCGCCATGGGTCGCCCAACGCGTGTGCCCGATGCCGATCTGCCCCGATAGCGGCGCCTCATCTACCAGGGCAGCCAGCCGGGCGAGCTTGCCTGCATCCCGGCGCACCTCGATGCGACCGTTTTGCAGCACAGCCAGGCCGGCCGAATCATAACCGCGGTATTCCAGCCGCCTCAGGCCGTTTAGGATGACCGGCGTGGCGTCCCGCGGACCAATGTATCCAACTATTCCACACATGAGATCCCTCCATTCGTATTATTCCGTGATGCCGCTCGCCTCCAGAGGCCATTGCCTGGCGGGGCGATAACTTCACGAATTGCGTCACGCTCCGTAGTTTTGTCCCGCCAGTTACCCGACGGGCATTGTCTGGGAGCTTTGTCATGGAGGGAAAGAGACGGGCTGTGACCTGCCCGGAGGGCTTCCGCTGATCCTTCGATTTTCCCGGTTCCCAGGCTGGGGACCTGGTCTGCTCCGGTTAACCCGCCCTCGCGGACGGGAACCCTCATCCTCGTCAGCTCACTATCGTGAGCCCTTGCGCTATCTTCCCTTTACAGGCAGGCGCTCTTTCCGGCCTGCTGTGGTCACTATTACCCTGGCACCTCCTGTTTTAAGTTTTTGAGTGCGGCAATTATACCGTAATTAACGGGCTATTAAATCTGACAAAATCCTTTCAACTCGCTCGTTTCTAACTATCACTGATTTTGCCCCCTTCAAATGATGCTGGGGTTAAATCTGGGTTAAAAATCTGCCTGATTCGCTCCGGTTTGTTCTCTGGTATAATCCAACGCGGTCTTTTGGGTGGGTTTGCAAAACCGCCCTTTAAAATGCCTCTGCACCAGATCCACACTCACCAAAGCGCTGGCTGCGGGAGCAAATCAGCAAGGAGCCTGAATTGGCTTTCAATCCCCTCAACTGGTTGCTGGGGTTTTTCTCACTGGACATTGGCATCGACCTGGGCACATCCAACACCCTGGTCAACGTGCGAGGGAAAGGCATCGTCATCAACGAGCCCTCCTGGGTTGCAATTGATAAACGCACCCGTCGCCCCCTGGCGATCGGCGCAGAGGCGAAGGAAATGGTTGGCCGCACTCCCGCCAATGTGATCGCCGTGCGACCTTTGCGGGATGGGGTGATCTCCGATTTCGAGATCACCCAGGCAATGCTGGAATATTTTATCGGTAAAGCCCACGAGCAGAGCATCGTACCCGTCCCCCGCCCGCGCGTGGTCATTGGCATTCCTACGGGCGTTACCGAAGTGGAAAAACGCGCCGTCTACGACGCCGCCATGTCCTCAGGAGCCCGCGAAACCTTTCTTATCGAAGAGCCCGTCGCCGCGGCTTTGGGCGCGGGTCTGCCGGTGGGCGAGATTCGCGGCAGTATGATCGTGGATATCGGCGGCGGCACCTCTGAGGTGGCGGTCATGTCCATGGGCGGTGTGGTGGTGTCTCGCTCGCTGCGCGTCGCCGGTGACGAAATGGACGAAGAAATTGTGCAGTATATGCGTAATAAATATAATCTCTTGATCGGTCTGCGCATGGCCGAGCAGGCCAAGATCGCCATCGGGTCAGCCTATTACCTCCCCGAAGAGCAGACCATGCCAATGCGCGGGCGCAACCTGGTCACCGGCTTGCCGGAAGTTATCGAAGTCTCTTCGGTTGAGATCCGCGAAGCGATCTCCGGCTCCGTTCAAACGATTGAGGATACGATTAAAGATGCTCTGGATGAGGTCCCCCCGGAGATCATAGCGGACCTGATGGACACGGGTATCTGCCTGGCAGGTGGAGGCGCTTTGCTGCAGGCCCTGGATAGGCGTCTGAGTGATGAGCTGCACGTCCGCGTTTGGGTTGCCGAGGATCCCATGAGCTGTGTGGCCCGCGGCGCAGGGATGATCCTGGAAGACCTGGATCACCTGCATACTCTGCTGGTTGGGTTGGAACGCGGCAGCACGAAACACAATTGAGAATGAACACCACCACTTCACGCTCGTTGCAGACGATTGTCTTCGTCTTCATCGCAGTGGGCTTGATTGCGCTGGCATTGGGTGGTTACCTGGCCCCACTCTCTCGCATCGTCCTGAATCCCATCATAGCGGCTCAAACCTGGATCAGCCAGCGCTATCAAGCCGTTCAGGAGTTGGTCAACGCCCCGCAGGACACCGCGCGCCTGCGCCAGGAGATCCTCCAACTGCGGGACGAAAATTCCCAGCTCCAGGCGCAAATCATCGAGCTGAGGCAGCAGCTTGCTGAAACCAGCGTGCTCTCCGCCCTGGTGGATTTCGCCCGTGCCAACCCTGAAAATCGCTATCAGGCGGCGGCAGTCATCGCCCGCGATCCCAGCCCCTTCCTGAATTACGTGATCATCAACCGCGGCTCCGATAACGGCCTCCGCCGGGGTATGCCGGTGGTTACCCAGCAGGGATTGATCGGGCGCGTCGACGCGGTCACCGCCGGGGCCGCGCGGGTCATGCTGATCACCGACCCGGCCTCCTCCGTGAATGTGCGCCTGGAACCCGGCCGCGACGCAGCAGTTCTGCATGGCCAGATTACGGGGGACCTCTCCCTGGAGATGATCCCCCAGGACGCCGACGTTCAAGCCGGCGATCTGGTGCTGACCTCCGGGCTGGGCGGCGGATACCCGCAGAATATCTTGATCGGCCAGGTTACTGGAGTCCGCAGCCGCGAGCAGGACATTTTCAAGAGCGCCTCCATCCAAACTATGGTTGATTTCGACCAGATCGAGATCGTCCTGGTCATCACCAACTTCAGACCGATTGATATCCTCCCCCTGCTGCCGGTCGAGGAGGCGCCTTGAAATGAGCCCGCTGGTAACAAAGATTGTAGTAGACTCAATGAGGGGAGAAGCCCAAAGTTTCGTATGCCCATGGCGACTCTGATCTCGATACCTGTCTTTGCCCTGTTGATGATCTTGCAGTCCAGCCTGTTCAGCCGCATCCCTCTGCTTTACGGCACCCTGGACCTGTTCCTGCTGGTATTGGCAGCCTGGGCTTTGCAAAAGCGCGTCCAGACCGCCTGGCAGTGGAGCATCGTCGCCGGTCTGATATTCAATTTTGTCTCTGCGCTCCCGCTTGGTGCGCCGTTGATCGGATATGGGCTGAGCACCGGGATAGCCCTGGCTTTACGCCGCCAGGTGTGGCAGTATCCCCTGCTGGCCATGTTCGCCGCCGTCTTTTTCGGCACCCTGATTACCCACGCTGTATCTCTCACCGCCCTGCGCCTGGTCGGTCACCCTATCCCGGTCCTGGAGGCGTTCAATTTGATCACTTTGCCGAGCCTGCTGCTCAACCTGATGCTTGCCGCTCCAGCCTACGCTTTGATTGGCGATCTGGCAGCCAGGCTTTATCCGGAACCATTAGAGTCATGAACGGAAATCCACATCTCAACAATACGCTCGAACGCTGGCGCATCTTCGCCTTTGCAGCCGTTCTGCTCCTGGTAATCATCATTTACGTAGCGCGCCTGTTCAGCCTCCAAATCTTGCAGGGGCCAATCTGGCTCGCCCAGGCAGTTGAGAACCGCACTAAAGATATCAATTTGCCCACTCAACGCGGCGTGATTTACGACCGCAACAATATCATCCTGGCGCGCAACATCCCTTCCTACAACGTCGTCCTGACCTTTGCAGAACTGCCCGATGACCCTGGCGCCGTCCAGCAAATCTTTAATGAGCTCTCCGACCTGCTCGATGTACCCGTCAATCTGAACGAGATCAGCGAAACAAACCCCTACGTGCCCTGTATCTCGGAGCACGGCATAGCCCAGGTCGCCCAATACGGTGAAGAATCATCGCCATATCAACCCGTCCAGATCGCTTGCGATATCGATGAAACCATTGCAATGATCGTTCAAGAGCGCGCCGTCGACTGGTCCGGGGTTGACGTTGAGACCCAGCCAATCCGCGATTACCCCACCGGCTCGCTGACTGCCTCCATCATCGGTTTTCTGGGCCCGATTCCAGCCCTGCAGGAACAGGAATTCCTCGCCCTGGGATTCGAACCGAACCGCGATAAGGTTGGTTACGCCGGCATCGAGCTGCAGTATCAAGATCTGCTGGCTGGCGCCAACGGTCGCCGTAGCGTTGAAGTGGATGTAGCCGGAAAAGAGATGCGCACTATTGGCGAAACCCAACCGCCTATCCCGGGTCTTAACCTGCGCCTGACCATCGACACTCGCCTGCAGCAAGCCGCGCAGGCTATCCTGGAGCGTGAGATCAACTTCTGGAACAATTACCTGCAGACCATCCGCTCGACCAGCGGGGTGGTCATTGCCGTGAACCCGACCAACGGCGAGGTCCTCGCCATGGTTTCTTATCCAAGTTACGAAAATAACCGCATGGCGCGGCTGATCCCCTCCTATTATTACAACCAGCTCGTCGAAGACCCGGCGAAACCGCTGCTGAACCACGCTGTAGGAGACACGCTACCAGCGGGCTCGGTTTTCAAGCTGGCGACCGCGGTCGGCGCTCTCAATGAGGGCGTGGTCACCCCGGAGCAGGTGATCAGCACCCCGCCGAAGATCACCATCACGGAGAAATATTTCGCCAACGATCGCGGCAACCCACGCGACTTTGTGGATTGGAACGAGAACGGCTTTGGCGAGCTGGATTTCCTTGGCGGTCTGTCAAACTCCAGCAACGTGTACTTCTACAAGCTGGGCGGCGGCTACCGGGATGAGATCCCCCAGGGGCTGGGAGTCTGCCGCTTGGGCACCTATGCCCGGGCGCTCGGTTATGGCGATTACCCCGGCGTCGGGCTGCCCGAGGAAGAGAAGGGTCTGATCCCCGATCCGCAGTGGAAGCGCATTACCCACGGCGAAAGCTGGTCCACCGGAGATACCTATATCGCCAGCGTCGGGCAGGGTTATGTCCTCGCCACGCCGCTCCAGGTGCTGCTCTCGGCCACCACCATCGCCAACGATGGCAAGCTGATGCAGCCTCAACTGGTGCGCGAGGTCCTGGATGGCGAAGGCAACATCGTCCAGACGTACCAGCCGGTGATGAAATGGGACCTCACACGCGACCCGATCATCCAGGAATATTACGACACCACCCTGCGCGGCTGCGAGCCAATCGAGGGCCAGACCAAGACGGTCCAGCCCTGGGTGATCGAGAAAGTGCAGGAGGGCATGCGCCTGGCAGTGACCCAGGGAACCCTGGCAAAAGAATTCGTCGATCTAACCATCCCCGCCGCCGGTAAAACCGGCACAGCCGAGTATTGCGACCAATACGCTAATGCAAAGAACCTGTGCATCCCGGGCAACTGGCCCACCCACGCCTGGACGGTCGCCTATGCGCCTTATGAGAATCCTGAAATTGCGGTGGTAGCCTTCATCTACAACGGCGGTGAGGGGGCCAGCGTTGCCGGACCCGTTGTCTGGCAGGTATTGAATGCGTATTTCGAGTTGAAGGCGATCGATATTGCCCTCGAAGCACCCTGATACTTCATGCTATAATCACTTTTTGGATTTCGCTGATCGCCCTGTCCTGGTCAGGCAGCGGCTTGCCTGGATGGTCGATTAGCAGACCTGAAAACAGGACGCATGCAGCCAAAAATACAAATTAAGGGCATCCGCGATGGGTTGCTCATCAATTTTGCGGATGGGAGTTGGGAGGAAGTCCGCGCTGCCTTCCTGGAGCACATCGAACAGCAAGCAGAATTCCTGCATGGCGCTCGGTTAGCCCTGGATGTGGGCAACCATATCCTCAAAGCGGTAGAACTGAGCCAGTTGCGCGATGTAATCTCGGAGCACGGGCTGAGCCTTTGGGCCGTTCTCAGCAACTCGCCCACAACCGAGCAAACCGCTCAAACCTTGGGTCTGGCAACCAGGCTGTCCAAGCCGCGCCCGGAGCGCCTGGTGCACGCCCTGGATACCACCATCCAGGATGGCGAGCCAGCCATCCTGGTTCAGCGCACCCTGCGTTCTGGCTACAGCCTGCAGTTTCCCGGCAGCGTGGTGGTGCTTGGCGATATCAACCCCGGCGCGGAGGTGGTCGCCAGCGGTCACGTGATTGTGTGGGGCCGCCTGCGCGGCATGGTACACGCCGGCGCGGAGGGCGACGAGAGCGCTGTGGTCTGCGCCCTGGACCTGGCGCCCACTCAGCTACGCATAGCCGGGCATATCGCTGTCACCCCCCAAAGGCGCGGAAAATCCTCCCCGGAGATCGCTCGCTTGCAGGATGGGCAGGTCGTCGCCGAGCCCTGGCAGGGCAAAGGGAGATAAGCTTCGCGCAGCATCAGCAGGACAGGCTGGAAAATCACCCGCGTGCAGCCCAGGTTGCCAGGGTAGATCAGGAGAACTACATGGCTGGGAAAGTAATAACAGTGACCTCAGGCAAGGGCGGTGTGGGCAAAACCACTGCCACCGCAAACCTCGGTGTTGCTCTGGCCTCAGAGGGCGAAAAAGTGGTTTGCGTGGACGCCGATATCGGCTTGCGCAATCTGGACGTGGTGCTCGGGTTGTAGAACCGCATCGTCTACGACCTGGTGGATGTGATCGAAGGTCGTTGCCGTCTACGCCAGGCGATGATCCGGGATAAACGCCTGCCGGAGCTGTTTCTCATCCCCGCCGCCCAGACGCGCGATAAGAGCGCCGTCTCCCCCAGCGATATGGTCCGCCTGTGCGATGAGCTGCGCATTGACCACGATTGGATTTTGATCGATTCCCCCGCCGGGATCGAGCGCGGTTTCCGCAACGCCATCGCCCCCGCGGATATCATCATGGTGGTCACCAACCCGGAAGTCTCCGCAGTGCGCGATGCAGACCGCATCATAGGCCTGATCGAGGCGGAAGAAAAAGGCCCCGCCCGCCTTGTGATCAACCGCATTAAATCCGATATGGTCCGCCGGGGCGATATGCTCTCTGCCGACGACGTGCTCGAGCTGCTGGCGGTGGAGCTGATCGGGCTGATCCCAGAGGATGAAAACGTGATCACCAGCACCAACCGGGGCATGCCCATTGCGCTTAACGGCAAGAGCAAGGCCGGGCAGGCGTTCAGGAATATTGCCCGCCGGCTACACGGCGAAAAAGTGCCATTTCTCGAGCTTGAAGAACAAGGCGGTTTATTGGGACGGCTGGCGCGGATCATCCGGCCCGGAGGAGGCGGCTGAAATGAACCGGATTTTCGATTTCCTGCTCGGCCGCGACCAGAGAAGCGCCACGCTCGCTAAAGAGCGCATGAAACTGGTGCTGATCCACGATCGCACCGACCTGAGCCCCGGCGAGATGGAACAGTTAAAGGACGAGCTGATCGAGGTCATATCGCGCCATGTCGCCATAGAGCCTCAGGATGTGCGCATCGAGATGGCCCAGGATGGGCGCCAGCAGCGTCTGATTGCGGATATCCCCTTGCGTTCGGTGCACCAGCGCCGGGTAAGGTAGCATTAGAAAGGCGGCGATGCCTCGGTTGTGAGGCGGCTGGGATGAATTCTGCACTGCTTCCCTGCGCTCCACCCGGGCTTCGTTGAACGATTATGTTGCGTGGCATAAATTGGCGGCATTTCGACTTCCTGCTCCTGGGTGCTGTGGCGGTGCTTACCATCTTTGGCATCACTATGATCCGCTCCGCGGTGGCAGGCAACATCGAGCTGACCACGGAAACCAACCTGGTTCAGCGCCAGATCATTTTTGCGATACTGGGCTTCGTGATGGTCATCCTGATCGCCGGGATCGATTATCACCTATGGGCTTCCCTGAGCCGCACGCTTTACATCGGCACCGCAGTCGCCCTGGCGATTTTGAACGTGGCGGCAGCCGCGGTGTTCGGCTCGGCGCGCTGGTTCCAGGTGCTGCAGATCAACATTCAGCCCTCTGAGCTGGCCAAGATCGTCATCATCCTGGTGCTGGCAGACTATTTCACCCACCACCAGGACCAGCTCAACAACCTCGGTGCCGTGCTGCGCAGCCTTGTCTATACCCTGGGCATCATGATCTGGATCATCCTGCAACCCAACTTGAGCACCACGATCTTAATCCTGGTGATCTGGTTCGCCCTGCTGTGGGCTGGCGGGCTGCGCTTGCGCCACCTGGCGGCTTTTACTCTCGGCGGTCTGGTCGGCAGCGGGATCTTGCTCCCCATCCTGTTCCGGATGGACGTCATCAAGGAGTATCAGGTGGATCGCGTCAGGGCCTTCTTGTTCCCCGATCCAGAGGCCCGCTTTGGAGATATATACAACATCCAGCAGGCGCTGATCAGCATTGGCTCAGGAGGTTGGTTCGGGCAGGGTTATGGAAGCGGCTCACAGGTGCAACTGCGTTTTCTGAAAGTGCGCTGGTCCGATTATATCTTTTCCGCAATGGCGGAAGAGTTTGGCTTTGTCGGCACGTTGGTGGTTATCCTGCTCCTCATCTTTGTGATCTTTCGCTGCCTCAGGGCGGCCCGTCTGGCGCGGGATACCTTCGGAGGCCTGATCGCATTTGGGGTGGCGGCGATGATCGCCTTCCAGGCAGCCGTCAATATCGGCGTGAATTTGCGCCTGCTGCCAGCCACCGGGCTGACCCTGCCGTTCGTCAGCTATGGCGGCAGCTCGCTCTTCACCGCGTTGATCGGCATCGGCCTGGTTCAAAGCGTCATCCTGCGCCACAAGGCGCTCGAATTCTGATATCCGTGAGGGGTGTGCATGCCTGCATCTGAAAAACCCGCTCGGGTGCGCTTCGCGCCTTCTCCCACCGGGACGACCCACCTGGGCAGCGCTCGCACCGCTTTATATGATTATCTTCTCGCTCGCCAGACCGGCGGGCAGTTCATCCTGCGCATCGAAGACACCGACCGTAAACGCTACGTGCCGGGTTCGGAACAGGAACTCATGGCCAGCCTGCGCTGGTTAGGGCTGGAATGGGACGAAGGTCCGGATGTTGGCGGTCCACACGCGCCCTACCGCCAGTCGGAGCGCAAGCACATCTATCTGCAGCACGCCCTGGAGCTGGTCGAGCGTGGCCACGCTTATTACTGCTTTTGTTCGCCGCAGCGCCTGGAGAAAGTGCGCCAGGAACAGCAGCGCCGTAAAGAGTTGCCGCTGTACGACGGCACTTGCCGCCGGTTGCCCCCCGCCGAGGCAACCGCCCGGGCAGCCGCTGGAGAGCAACACGTGATCCGTTTCAAGATGCCCCGTGAAGGCAGCATCACCGCCCACGACCGGCTGCGCGGCGATATCACCGTGAAGAACCGCAACCTGGATGATTATATTATCGTCAAGTCCGACGGGCTGGCGCTCTATCACCTGGCGGCCATGGTGGACGATCACCTGATGGGCGTCACCCACGTGCTGCGCAGCGCTGAGTGGCTGCCCACCTTCCCCCTGCACGTGCACATCGTGCGCGCCTTCGGCTGGGCGGAGCTGGAGTGGGTGCACCTCTCCCTGTTCCTGAAGCCCAGCGGTAAGGGCAAGATGAGCAAGCGGGATACCCAGGCGCTCAAAGAAAGCGGTTATTCGATCTTCGTCGAGGACCTGCGTCTCGCCGGCTACCTGCCCGAAGCGGTGGTCAACTGGGTCGCCCTGATGGGCTGGAGCTACGACGACCATACCGAATTCTTCACCCTGCCAGAACTGGTAGAAAAATTCAGCCTGGACAAGCTCAATCCCTCCCCGGCGGCGATGAACTACTCCAAGCTCGACCACTTCAACGGTCTGCACATCCGCAGCCTGGAGGTCAGCGACCTTGCCCGGCGGATAAAACCCTTCCTTCTCAATGCTGGCTACTACCTCGATGATGAGCTGCTCCTCCAGGTGGCTCCCATCATCCAAAAGCGCCTGGTCACGTTGGACGACGCTATACCTATGGCCGGCTTCTTCTTTCAGCCACAGATCGCCCCCAAAGCGGATGACCTGGTGGGTAAGAATATGTCTCCAGCCCGGTCAGCCCACGCGGCCCGGGCCGCGTACGCGCTGCTCGCCGCACTGCCCTCCATCTCACTAGAGACCGCCGAAGAACCTCTGCGTCGGCTGGCGGAGGAGCTTGGTCTCGATGCCGGTCAGCTCTTCGGCATCCTGCGCGTGGCGGCCACCGGACAGCCGGTAAGCCCGCCGCTCTTCGAGAGCATGCAGATCATCGGCAAGCCCGTCGTGCTGGAGCGCCTCAAGAATGCCATCGCCATCCTGGAGGGACTGGCGGCTGAAAGCCCGCATCCACTCGCCCAGTGACCCAATAAGTTTGACCAATCTTGCATCGCGTGGTAATATTCCGGAGTGCACTGGGGAGTCGTCTAGCGGTAGGACAGCGGACTCTGGATCCGTATGCCGAGGTTCGAATCCTCGCTCCCCAGCCAGGCTAATGACAGCGGCAGGGAAACCTGCTCGTGCTGCTGCACGACCGCGCTGCCCTTGGCAGAGCTGGCGGCTTTAAGCGCCGCCAGCGACTGAGGTGCGGTGCGCAGCTTCACTGATAGGGGATAAAACATGTCGATTCTGAAGAAGCTCTTGCCGCGCCCTAACAAAAATCAACCTCCACCGCCCGCGCCGAAGCGCGGAAATCCCTCCCAGCGTTCGTTGGACATCCTGATCGAAAAGATCACCCGCGCCAGGGTGATCGCTGGTGGCATGTCGCACGGCAAGGCGCTCGGGACGGAAGTCTTGATCGATGAAAACGACCCCCAGGAGGTCATAGCCCTGCGCGAGTGCCTGACAATTGTGGAGGACGAAAGCACCTTCGGCCACTGCTCGTGCCTGGGCGACAATGCCCTGGAGCTGTACGCCGGGGACCATTTGATCGCCACCATTGGGCTGCATCACGGGCGCTCGATTCGTTGGGGTGCCTGGAGATACGACGCCCTGCTGGTGGACGGCGAACGCCTGCTCGCCTGGATGGCCGAGCGCGGCGCAACCGCGCCCCTGGAAGCCTATCGGGAGGCCCAACGCCTCGTGGAAGTACAGCGCAAGGCGCTCGCCCGCTGGCAGGAGGCCATGCCGCGCTGCCTGTATCCCTACGCCGAGGAGATGTTCACCTCCTCCGCTGGCATGGCTTCCTTCATTCCTCTCCACCCCGAAGGTCCGCCCGGTAAGATCGAGGAAGTCACCTACAAGTTGACCCCTCTGTTGAGCGCGCTGGCGGCTGAATACCCGGATGTGGACCGGCGCATTCTGACCCTGTTTCACTGGTACGGCTCCGGGCAAGGTCCCTGGAGCGGTTTCCCCGCCTATGAAAGCGTCGCTGAGAGGCTGCTCCTGGCATTTCCAGTGGATCAGCTCCTCGCCGCGCTTACCCGTCACGAGCTCACCCCTACCCAACTGGAGGGTGCAGCACGTTTCTTCGCCGGCTACTATTTCGCCAAATACCGCCCCTCTGCCATCCGCCACCTCCCCCCTGATATAAGCCAGCGCCTCCTGGAGCACAGCCTGGCTTCGGATGACAAGGACCGCATCCAGCGCGCCGTAAACGCCTTCTCTACCTCGCCCCAGACCTGACTGAGTTCCGCCTCACCCGACCATTGTCTTAAATTTCTTTAACTTGATATTTGGATAATAATTGTCTATAATTTAACTGCCGGGGAGGTTGTATTGATTCCTTTCCCACGCCTACTAATTCGGGGGGTTTCTATCCCACGATTAGTAGAGCTGATCCGTGTGGGCATCTGCTCCAGCGATTGAAAAATTTTCGCCAGGAGGTGGTGTATTCGATTAACCGGTAAATAACGATCTACGTCACCCTACTAACCCATCCATTCTTTAATCACTCAAAAAGGAGGCTACATAATGGCAGGCCATATCGCTCGTCGCAAGGCAAAGCTGGCTATCGTAGCAGCTATACTTAGCGTAGCTTTGCTCTTGCCCAACGTAGTTTTAGCCACACACGGTGGCTCTGGCTCCCCAGAACTGGACGTTGTGGGCCATTTCAACCCCTTTGGTGGTGTGGACGGATTGACCACCGACGTGTGGGCGCTTGGCAACTACGCCTACATTGGCAGCTTCGACGAGCCGTTCTGTTCGCTGGACATTACCGGGATCCGGATCATCGACATTTCCGACCCGGCCAGTCCCAGTCAGGTGGGCTTCATTCCCTCACCACCTAACACGCGGGCGAACGACGTTAAGGTGGCACACATCGAAACCATGTTCTTCACAGGGGACGTCCTGATTCACTCCAACGAGTTCTGCGGGAACGGATTTATCCCGCGCCTGGTCTCCAGAGGCGGGGCTTTTGCGCCCGGGAACAACGGCATAGCCATCTACGACGTCACGAACCCCCTGAAACCAAAAGTGCTCAAGCAGAACTTCCTCAAGTTCCAGGTCCACAACACATACATCTACCAGCAAGGTGACCAGGCCTACGCGCTGGTCGTCGACGACGAAAATCTGCGCGACGTCCACATCATCGATATCACCAAGCCGCAAGCCCCAAAGGAGATCGCGGTTACAGGAGCACCTGACTGGCCACCTGGAATCGACAACATCGGCTTTGGCGAGGTTTTCCTGCACGACGTTTGGGCGCAGGAAAACGACGGCCAGGTGATTGCCTATCTCTCGTACTGGGACGCCGGATTGGTGCTGCTGGACATCACCGATCCTGGAAACCCGGTCTTCCTGGGTGACAGCGATTACTTGGATCCGGACCCGCTTTCGGGCGTGGCTCCCGAAGGCAACTCCCACGCTGCCGTCCCCAACGCGGACGGAACGCGAGTGCTGATGGGAGATGAGGATTTCGGCCCCGGCCAGATCACCTCCTTCACCTTTGACGGCACCTCATATCCAGCCATAGAAGGCACGTTCACCTTCCCGGTCGGACTACTGCCTGGGCAGACCTTCAATGGCCCGGTAGTCTGGACTGGCGGTCTGGGCTGCACAGCGGCGGAGATCCCTCCGGCACCTGCGCTGGGCGCCGTGGCCTTGATCCAGCGCGGGGTGTGCTTCTTCCAGGACAAGGCGGAAGCCGCCTTTGCCCAAGGGTATGCTGCTTTTGTAGTAGCCAATGACGCTGCTCGCGGCGACGCCCTGGTCGCCATGGCGCCGCGCGACGATGGCCCCTACCCGCCCATCCCGGGCGCCTTCGTTGGCTTCTCTACTGGTGAAGTGATGCAAGCGGCTGGCGTGGGCAATCCTGGAGGCACGGTGGTAATGACGGGCATCTTCGATGGCTACGGCCGCCTGCACCTGCTGGACGTTACCGACCCGGCGAATATCGTCGAACTGGACGGCTTCGCCACGGAAAACGTGTTCGTACCGCCGGTGGGCGGCGACCGCACCATGCACAACGTTGTCGTGGAAGGCACTACCGCTTACATCTCCTGGTATGCTGAGGGGATGCGGGTAGTAAGTTTCGCAGGCGATACGCTCACTGAGACCGCCCACTTCGTGGATACCGGTCCGGAAGGATCAAACTTCTGGGGCGTATACCTGCACCACCACCCTAACGGCAATACCTACATCCTGGGGAGTGACCGGGATACCGGCCTGTGGATTTTCGCAGCACCGTAAAGCCCTGAACAATATCTCCAGGCAATGATCTTTAAGGAACCCGGTTTTTCAGCAAAAACCGGGTTCCCTATTTGGGGCAGAGGGGGTTTGTGGGTTTGCTCGAAGCGCTTTGCACTTCAGCAAACCCACATCTTCATCCCCATTACAGTATGCATGGCAGGTTTGCCCCCAACCTGACGTGCGCCAAGCCGCTGGGTGCGTTTCAATTTCAGGGGAAATATGGGAAAATTGGCGGCAACCTTGAAGACGGAGGAACCGAGATGAAACGCACCCGCGAGCAAATCAAAGCCGAATTGACGGCGAAATTTGAAGAACAAGTGGACCAAATCCTGGACTGGCAGGAGCAGGCGGATCGCCCCACGCCGACCGAGTTTAAAGAGCAGGTGCTGAAAACCAGGAAAGAACTGAGCCAAGAGCTGGTGGCAGCCTTCCTGAGGGGGGAAGAAGGCGGAGTTCCCGCAGAGCGGCCGGCCTGTCCGCGGTGCGGCGGGCCGATGGAGAACAAAGGCAAGCAACCCAAGTTGATCGAGGCCCGCGTGAGGAGCATTTTGCTAGAGCGGGAATACTTCTACTGCCCGGCCTGCACCGTTTACAATTCACCTAAAAACTGAAACGCACCCTTGTCCACAGAGATATTGACAACCTGTCCATTTTGACTAAAATAGTAGTCATAATATGGCGGATAAGCGTTATCAACTTGTCTACGACACTGAATTCATTCGCCAGGTAAAAGCGATCGAGCGTAAATATTATTCGTTTATCCGCCACACGATTGAGAGTCAGCTTACCTATGAACCTGATGTTGAAACGCGCAACCGCAAGCCTTTGGTCCGCACACCAGCTTTTGGCGCACGGTGGGAACTGCGTTTCGGTGATAACAATCAATTTCGGGTATTTTACAGCGTCTATCCCGAAAAATCAGTAGTTCATATTCTGGCGATTGGCGTAAAAAAGGGAGAACGTTTGTATATCGGTGGAAAGGAAGTAAAACTATGAACATCGCCCCTCTCGCAGATGTCAAAGCACGCTTCAGCGCCTATATCAAGAAGATCCAGGAAGGGCCTGTAATTATAACCAAGCATGGCAAACCGGTTGCGGTATTATTGAGCATCTCTGATGAGGACGACCTGGAACGGGTTCTGCTGGCAAACTCCGTAAAATTTCAGGCCCTCTTAGACGCTGCTGAAGAGCGCATCAGAAAAACAGGCGGAATAAGTCACGAAGCTCTGTGGACGGCGGTTGAATCCGAGGCGAAATAGTAGCTCAAGCAGTTTCGCCTGCTCTCAACCTTTATTGTAGGAGACATCCAATGGCTAAAATACTCGTTCACCTCACCCACGGTCCGGAGCATCCCACCCGGGCTGCCCTGGCGTTCCTGGTTGCCAAGGCCGCCATTGAAGAAGGTCACACCGTCACGCTATTTCTCGCCGGCGACGCGGTTCAATTGCTGCGAGATGGTGTGCTGGATAATCTGAGCGGCCTGGGCACCGGCAAGCTGCGTGAATCTTACGATGCAGTGGTAGCCAGTGGGGCAAAGATTTATCTGTCAGGGATGTCTGCTAACGCGCGCGGCCTGGGCGCGGCAGATATCGATGGCAAGCCTGCCCAGTTTGCCATGCCTAACGTGTTGGTGAAACTTGCGCTCGATAGTGACCGCATGTTTACCTATTAACCCGAAAACAGTTGCATAAATTGATAATTTGTCTATACTAATAGCAAGCCCGTTGCACTACTGGGCGTAATTGCCGCACGGCGCGATAGATATGGGGAGGAAAGGAGGTGAGCTGCGTTAGCAGCAACTTGGTCATCACCGATGATGTCAGGGTGTCGAGTGTAATCGTTTGTATTTAAGGAGGAAAATTGCCATGAAAAACAACACGATGAGCAGACTCGGAGGCGCATGCTCCATGCTCGTGGGTGTTTCGTACGTAATGGCTGGTATAGCTTACCTGCTGGTGCCTGCAGAACAGAAAGGTGGGGCAGATCCTGCCGCATTCCTGGCGTCCTTTGCGCAAAACCCGAGCATGGCCATGCTCCAATACTGGGCTTTCGCGCTGGGTGCGGTGTTCGCCCTCGCCGTGGTGCCGTCAATTTCGGAGAAGGTGCGCTCAGCGAATGAAGGTTGGGTTCGCTGGACGAGCTATCTGGCCCTGGTTGGCTTCGCGGTCGCGGCGATCCAGTACTTCCGCTACTTGGCGCTCTACCCCGCAAGAGCGGAAGCCTTCGTAACGGGTGACGCGGCGACAAAGGCCGCCCTGGCTGCCAATCAATCTATGATCGCCCTGGATCCAAATGGCTGGCTCGTTTTCGGCGGGGTTGGCCTGTGGTTCCTGGTCGTCAACCTGCTCGCAATGCGGGGGAATATCTGGTCTAAGCCGCTGGCTTACGTGGGGATCGTCGGCGCGATTGCGTACTGGTTCGTGGTGGCTGGTTTCGTCCTCGAGGTTGAAGTCTTGATCACGATTGCCGCAGTGGCCGCTGTGATCGTAGCGCCAATCTGGTATATCTGGGCAGGGTTGATTTTGCGCCAGGCCAGCCCATAACCCATTGGACACTCAGGCGCTGGAACGGGTTAACGCGCCCGCTCCAGCGCCACATCATTGCAAATCATCCTCTCTAGCCCCCTTTCTGCGACGCTTCGATCTTAGCCCAGGTATCCTTCAATCCCACCGCCCGGTTGAAGACCGGTTTCTCCGCCGTCGAGCCGGGATCCACGCAGAAATAGCCCTGGCGCTCGAACTGGAAAATCTCGCCCACTGCCGCCGCACCCAGGCTGGGCTCCACGTAGCAGTTCTCCAGGATCTCCAGCGAGTTCGGGTTCAGGTTGGCGGTGAAATCCTGTCCTTCTGCAACCTCGTTGGGGTTTTCCACGCTGAACAAGCGGTCGTACAGCCGCGCTTCGGCGGGTCGAGCGTGCTGCGCTGAAACCCAGTGCAGTGTGGCTTTCACCTTGCGCCCATCCGGGGCGTCGCCGCCGCGCGTCGCCGGGTCATAGGTGCAGTGCACCTCCACCACCTCCCCCGTTTCGGGGTCTTTGACCACATCAACACAGGTGATGAAGTAAGCGTAGCGCAGGCGCACCTCCCGCCCCGGCGCAAGCCGGTAGTACTTGGGCGGCGGTTCCAGGCGAAAATCCTCCTGCTCGATGTACAGCTCGCCTGAGAACGGCACCTTGCGAGTCCCCATCGCCGGGTCCTCCGGGTTGTTGACCGCCTCCATCTCCTCCACCTGCCCCTGCGGGTAGTTGACGATCACCACCTTGAGCGGTCTCAGCACGCCCATGCGCCGCGAGGCGCGCTTGTTCAGGTCATGGCGCAGGTGGTGTTCCAGCAGGGCGATATCCACCACGCTGTCGTTTTTTGCCACGCCGACCGCCTCGCATAGGAGGCGGATGGCTTCAGGCGTGTAGCCGCGCCGGCGGTGCCCGGAAAGGGTGGGCATGCGCGGGTCATCCCAGCCGCTCACGTGCCCCTCCTGCACCAGGCGCAGCAGCCGGCGCTTGCTGAGCAAGGTGTAGCTCAGGTTCAGGCGGGCGAACTCGATCTGCTGCGGGTGGTAGATCTCCAGCGCGTCCAGGAACCAATCATACAGCGGGCGGTGGTCCTGGAACTCCAGCGTGCAGATCGAGTGGGTGATGCCCTCGATCGAGTCGCACTGCCCGTGGGCGAAGTCGTACAATGGGTAGATTAACCAGGCGTCGCCGGTGCGGTGGTGGCTTTCGTGCAGGATGCGGTACAGCACCGGGTCGCGCATATTGATATTGCCGGAGGTCATGTCGATCCTGGCCCGCAGCACGCGGGCGCCATCCGGGAACTCGCCTGCCCGCATGCGGGCGAACAAATCCAGGTTCTCCTCCACGGAGCGGTTCCGGAAGGGGCTTTCCACCCCTGGCTCGGTCAGCGTGCCGCGATGCTGGCGGACTTCTTCGGAGCTGAGGTCACAGACGTAGGCCTTGCCGGCCTTGATCAGTTGCTCGGCCCACTGGTAGAGCTGCTCGAAATAGTCGG
>DATEDC010000201.1:0-13527 GCA_035286585.1 Anaerolineales bacterium | reverse complement strand
ATCTATTTCCAACCCCAGTTGGTTTCCAGTTTGGCCGGATAAGTTTATCGCATTTTGGGCCGGTAACAGGGCGGAAGCAAAAGAGCAGAGCCGTACTGGCCTCTGCCCTGTCACCAGGCTTGTGGCGGCGCTCCGGTTGCTCTCCAGCAGAGCCGTACCCTCCGCACAAGCAGAAGGATTGTACCACTCGGTAGAGGGGCAGTCACGACAAGTTTTTAAGGTTCGAGTTGGCTGAGACAATGTTAAAGAATTCGGAAAGGAGGAATCCACCTTAAACTATGCCATTTTGCTGTCTAAAAAGTCTTGACCACCTCCACTGACGCGCAAAGCAAGCATCCATAGGCCTTGATATTATCCACCATTACCTGCACGCAAACCACCCTCAGCTTATGACATTAATGGGTAGCGTAAGTGTCCCCAATTTGTCAACCAGGGATTAAATAGTAAAGCTGCTTATCTGTATAATCACCGCCACTGGCCCCAGGCGGGCGATCTTGCGGCTGGCAGTACCACCTGGGGGATGCGTTAGGCTCGGTGCGCCAGTTGACCGACCCAACCGGCGCGGTCTCCCTGGCGCTGGCTTTGGTCTTTACCCTGGCTGCTGGAGTAATCACCGGCGCCATGGGTGAGCATCCCACCTTATTAGTCTTCGCGTTGGTGATGACCCTGGGCAGCCTGCTCATCTGGAGCACGTTGCTAGCGATCCTGGGCTACGGGATGCGCTACCTGACCGCCAACCGCCGCCTGCTCGCCTACGCTAACGAAGGGGTGCTGCCGTTTTACATCCTGCACCAGCCCGTGATCCTGGTCCTCGGCTACTTCGTCATTCCACTGCCGCTCTCTATCCTTGCCAAATACCTGATCATCGCCCCGCTGGCTTTCGGAATCACCCTGGGGCTGTACGAGTTCGGCGTCCGGCGGGTGAACCCGGTGCGGCGGGTCTTTGGGCTCAAGTTGCGCAAACCGGCCACGCCGGCTGCGGATCTTGCGGCTCAACCCGTGTCATGACTGCCCAAAGGTGGGAGCCGATTGAAACGAACAGAAGTCGCAAACTGTGAGCGCGAAAGGAAGGATCAAAATGAACACCCTATCCACTACTGTACCGCGCAGATATGAGCTAGACTGGTTGCGTGCCCTGGCGATCTTGGCCATCTTCGTCTATCACTGCGCCCTGATTTTCGCCCCGGATCCCTTCTCGATCAAGAACTCAATCACCTACCAATTTATTGATGACGTGAGCGATTTCGCCGCTATTTGGGGCTTGCCGCTGATCTTCATCATCTCGGGCGCCAGTGTGTTCTACGCCTTGGGCAAAGTCGGCCCGGGGAAATACCTCAAAGGCATCGCCGTCCGCCTGCTCGTGCCGCTGACCATCGGCACCTTCACCCACATCGCTTTTCAGGTCTACCTTGAGAGGCTTCACAAGGGTGAATTCAGCGGATCGTTCTTCGACTTCTACCCGCACTACTTCGACGGCATGTACGGCTTCGGCGGCAACTTCGCCTGGATGGGCCTGCACCTGTGGTACCTGGAGGCGTTATTTCTGTTCGCCTTACTCTGCCTGCCGCTCTTCGTGTGGCTCAAGAAAAGCGGAAGCGGGCAGCGCGTCTTGCAGGGACTGGGCGATTTTCTGGCGAAGCCAGGGGGCGCATTTCTGTTAGCCCTGCCTCCGACCGTCCTGTTCAACTTGCTGGATCCGAATGGTTGGGGCACGACCGTGCTGGGCGGCTGGAGTATATTTATCTATCTGAGTTTCTTTCTGTCCGGCTTTGTGATCGTCTCCAACGAACGACTGCAGGCGAGCATCAAGAGCTGGCGCTGGATTTCGCTGACAGCCGGCGTCCTCTTAGCGCCAGCCATCGGTATCATATGGGATGCCCTGGGCGATCCCGTTTTCGGCACGCCGGGTTTTGTCGTTGGCACAGCCTTGTTCTGCCTGAGCGCCTGGTGCTGGCTGCTGGCGATCTTTGGCTTCGGCTTTCAGCATCTCAACCGGAACAAGCCCTTCCTCCGATATGCCAACGAAGCCGTGCTGCCGTTCTACATCCTGCATCAGACGGTGGTTTTATCTCTGGCCTTCTTTGTGGTACGCTGGGCCGTCCCCGATCTGGTAAAGTTCCTGTCCATCCTGAGCGCCTCATTCTTGATCGTGATGGTCCTGTACGAGTTCCTGGTGCGGCGGATCAATGTCCTGCGCTTCCTGTTCGGGATGAAGGTGTTGCCGAGACGTGCGGCTGTCCCCGTTAGCGAAAGCCAAGTGATGGCGCGGTGAGTAGCACCAATAACCGGGCCAAGCGAGTGCGACAAATGAGCGCCGGCACTTGAATTGGGCCGGCGCTCACCCCGTTTAGCAATGAGATCTGGGTTTTAAGCGCGCACTCTCATGGAAACGATCGCGAAAGGAGCGGACCAGCTCGACAAAGCGGTACACATCGGTGAAATTGCTCACCAGGCCCAGCGAAACGCGCAGTGCGCCGGAGCTGGGCAGGCCCACCGCTTCCAGATAAGCGTCATAGCTCAGCTTCTCCCCACTCGCGAAGATGCCCTCCAGCGCCTCGGTTGGGAGACTGAAGGCAATCTCGCCCGCCCCCGGATTGCAAAAGCAGCCGGTGCGGATCGAGATCAGTTTCTCCATGGCAGCCTGCTCAACGATCCGCTCGTCAACCACTTTCCCGGCCGGGTCCAGGATGTTTAGCGGAATCGTCCCAGCGCGCATCTCTGTGTCTGGTGGGCCGTAGACCTTGACCAGGGGTACCCCGTTTTGATGGCGCAGAGATTGCAGCGTTTCCAGCAGCCAGCCGGTCAGGCAGATGACCCGTTCGTGGATCAGCTCCATGCCAATGGAGTCGAGATGGCGCAAGCCGATTTCCACCGCGGGGATATCCAGGTAGTTCACGGTGCCATCTTCGAAGCCCGCCTCGTCATCCGCCAGGTAATAAGCATCACCACGGATGGAAGCGGCAAAAACCGCGCCGCCGGCGAACCAGGGGCGGCGCAGCTTTTCGAGGGCAGGTTTGCGCGCCAGCAGGCAGCCCAGACCGGTGGGATAGCCGAACATTTTGTAGAATGAAATGGGCACAAAATCCGGACGCCAGCGGCTGAGGTCCAGGCGGTTTGTAGCCACGAAGGCGGCGCAGTCGGCGATCACATCCCAGCCTCTCTTCTGCGCTTCGGCAACCCACTCTAACGAATGCTGCACCCCCGAGAAATTGGACTGGGCCGGAAAAGCGAACAGGTTGTTCTCGTTTGGGTCGGCGGACTCCAGGTGAGATAAGAGCAGGCTTGCGTCCATGCGCAGGTCGGGAGCGGTCATCGCCATGTAAGCGTGGCTGGCTCCCCTGGCGCGGGCGTACTCCCGGATGCCGTTGACCGAGTTATGGTTATCGAAAGTGAGCAGCAGTTGTGAGCCAGGGCTGAAGGGGTAAGACTCCCCGATCAGCTTGAGCGCTCCGCTGGCATTGGGGGTGAAGATGACCAGATAATCATCCGGCGAGGGGTTGAAAAACTCGAGCACGTAGCTTCTGGCTTTTTCTACCAGCTCGGTCGCCAGCGAGGAAGTCGGGTTGATCGAATGCGGGTTGCCGTAAACGTTGTCGAGCAGCAGTCCCTGGTGCTCCCGCACCTGGCGCTCGGCGTACAGGCCCCCGCCGGTGTAATCCAGATAGGCGTGTCCCAGACGGTCCAGGCGCGCGTATTCACTCTCTCTCAGGTCATCCAGGGCGCTGGTTGCCAGATAGGAGGGATATTTGTGGATAAAGTCGGAATACGATGCTTCCATTTCCAGGAAACCCTCAAGGCAGGTGTGTATTATATCCGATGCCGAAGACCTGCCTGGCGGCGGGCAAGGCAGCCAAAGCGCAGCTCAACGAATCGATCCATGATGAGCCAGGCCTGATCGCAGCCCTGGTTGGCACACCCTTCAACGGCTATTCGCTCGTCCCTTTTGCGCTGGTTACGGAGTCATAGGATGGGCTGGTGACTCGCAGCAAGGTCCAGCCCAGTGCGGTAGCCATTACGGAAGCGAACAGGATGCCAACCTTGGCATCCGACAGCAGGCTGGTTTGCTCGAAAGCCGCACTGGCGATGAAAAGCGACATCGTGAAGCCAATCCCCGCCAGAAAACTGGCGCTGATCAACTGGGGCCAGGTGATATCAACTGGTTTTTCGGCAATTCCACTGCGGACCGCCAGCCAGGAGAACAGGGATATCCCGGCTGGTTTGCCTACGACCAGCCCCAAGGTGATACCCAGGCTGATTGGGTTGAGGAGACTTTTTACCATATCTGCTGGCAGGGATATGCCTGCATTGGCCAGGGCGAAGATGGGCAGGATCAGATAAGAGACCAGGGGTTCCAGGCCATGTTCCAGTCGTTGGGCAGGCGGCTCCAAGCGCTCGGTGATGGTCTGCATGCTACGCAACAAAGCCTGCCCGCGACCGCTTTGCTCTGGTGAGTTCTTGTATTGCCTCAGTGCGGTTTCAGCCTGGGCAACCAAAAAACTTAGCCTGGCTGGACTGCGGGTTGGGATGGTCACAGCCAGCAGCACGCCTGCGATGGTGGGGTGGATACCTGACTCAAGGAAGCCGAACCACAAACCAATGCCCAACAGCGCGTAGGGCCAGGGTGAGTACACTCGCCAGCGGTTGAGGATAACCAGCCCAATAAAAAAAGCAGCCCCCAGCAGCAAGCCGTTCAGATGAATGGTCGAGGTGTAAAAAATCGCGATCACCAGGATGGCGCCCAGGTCGTCGGCGATGGCAAGGGCAGTGAAGAAAACCTTCATAGACAAGGGAACTCGGCTGCCTAGCACCGTGAGGATCACGAGCGTGAAAGCGATATCAGTCGCCATGGGTATGCCCCAGCCCTTCAAGGCTTCGGGGTTTGTCAGGTTCAGCGCGCTGTAGATGATCGCTGGCACCAGCATGCCCCCTATGGCAGCGGCAATGGGGAGGGCAGCTTTTCTCGGGCCGGACAATTCACCGGTGGTGATTTCACGCTTGATTTCGAGACCCACCAGGAAGAAAAAAATCGCCATCAAGCCGTCATTCACCCATCCCAGCAGGTGTTCTGAAAGCGTTAGTGTCCGCAAGTTGATCCCCAGGCTGGTTTCCCACAGCTCGTTGTACGTATGCGCCAGGGAGGAGTTCGCCCACAGCAAAGCCAGCAGCGCAAAAATAAGCAGCATGATCCCGCCCGAGGCGGCAAAGCGGGTGAACTCCTGGGTAAGCAGCCTGATCTTGAGCCCCATAGGTTGTTCCACCGCCTCGAGCAGCGTTTCAATATCCCAGGCCCCGTCGTAGCGCACATCGTTGATGAACCAGGTCGGTGTGCCGTTGACCCCACTCCTGAGCCCACCCCTGAAATCCTCTTTTACACGATCGGCGTGCACATGACTGCTGAGCTCGCGCTCAAACTGCTCCATATCCAGGTCAAGCTCAAGCGCGTAGCGGAAAAGATCTTCTTCTTCCAGAGCATCCTGGTGTTGGAAAAGCAGCGCGTGCATCTCCCAAAATTTACCTTGCGCGCCAGCCGCCTCGGCGGCTTCTGCCGCCCGGCGGGCGTGTGGGTGAGCCGTGGAAATGGGGAAGTGGCGGTATGCCAGGCGCACCTGGTTGCCCGTGCGTTCCTGGATCTCCTTTATCACCAGCTCGGCGCGCCCGCAGTACGGACATTCATAATCGCCATATTCCACCAGTGTCACCGGCGCATCGTCAGGGCCTTTGACATGCTCGCCTGGGCTTATCGGCACAGCCAATTTGGGGGATACTTTTGTTGTCATAGACATTTCTCTTGTTATGGCTTGTTTTTGTAATTTTTCCCTAAAGTATACCCTCAATGATAAAAGCCACAGTGTGGAGAGAGTATGAGTATCAAACCCCGCCTCTCGATATGTGACATTATTCACTTGTCTTTTAACCGATTTTTCTGTAAATTCATGAGGGTTTTGACATAGTTGGATGTACAGGAGAGTAAACCATGAACCACAAGGCTTATCAGGAACGCCTGGAAAAATGCACGGGCTTGATGCAGCAGGCTGGCCTGGACGTTTTGCTGCTCAGCAAGCCCGCTAACATGTTCTACCTGACCGGCGACGGGCGCCTGTGCGCCTACGCCATGGTCACCCAGCAGGGGAAAGTCGCCCTGGGCGTGCCCTCGACCGACGTGGAAGACGTCAGCTGCCTGGCGCATTTCGACCACCTCGCCGCCTTCGAGGACGAGGTGGGCATGATCCATTCCATCGCCCATTATTTTGAACATTTCGATCTGCAAGAAGGAGTTGTGGGGCTGGAATACACTTTCCTGACCCAATCCATGCTGGGCATGCTCACCCACCCGCACGCCAAGCCGGCTGGAGTGCAGGTCAATGACTGCACGCACATCCTTTCCGAGCTGCGCATGGTCAAGGAGCCCGGCGAAGTCAACTGCATCCGCGAAGCTGCCAGGGTGGCTGCGGCGGGGATGGCGGCAGCTGTCGAAGCTGTGAAGCCCGGCCTGACCGAGAGCCAGATAGCCGCCGAAGCGGAGTATGCCATGCGCCAGGCAGGCGCCGAGGAGTTCTGGCGCACCTACGTGAGCTCCGGCCCGCGCACCAACATCGCCCACGGGCTGCCAACCACGCGCAAGATTCAGACCGGAGACCTGGTGATGATCGACATCCACCCGATCGTGAGCGGCTACAGCGCTGACATCTGCCGCACGGTGTGCGCGGGCAGGCCTACAGAAGAGCAGCAGCAGGCTTATGACCTTTACCTCAAAGCCCAGCAGAGCACGATCCAGCTGGCGAAAGCCGGCGTGGGCGTCGCCGATCTCGAGCATCACCTGCACCAGGTCATCCGAGACGGCGGTCACGGCGAGCACCTCTTCGGTCCCCCCATCCACGGCGTGGGCATCGAGTTCGAAGAAGCGCCCCTGCCGCCCGGGCATGCCTTCTTCCACGGCGAGAAAGCCCCGCCCCCCTTGCCTGCCAACGTGGTCATCTCGGTGGGCAACTGTGGGCTGTATACCGGCCCCTGGGGCGTCCGGGTGGAAGACACGGTGCTGATCGGAGAAACAGAACCCACTATATTCACCGAATATCCGCGCCGGCTGGTTGTGTCAGACGGGTGAGCAGGGAGCTAAAGGTTTATCCCGGAATATCGCCCGGATACTGCGTGATCCACGTCGATCCGGCAGGCATATAACGCAAGATGGTGCTGAACTCGCCCAGGGAAGTCGCTCCGCCGACCGCCCAACCCTGGTCTTCGGAGAGCATCTCCAGGTCGAGCAGCGAACCGGTCGGCAAGGGAATCCCGGCGAGGTATCGCGGTTGGTTGGCGAGGCTCTAAATTTCGACGCCCAGCGCAGAGCGAATGAAGTAACCGATAACAAAGCTGAACGTCGCCACACCCAGGCTCAGCCCGGCCATTTCCAAGAAGCGCCTGCGAAACGGCTCATCTTTGGCTACCGAAATGTAATAATTAAAGATGGCAATGATCAGCACCGCTCCGGTCAGCGCAAAGGCCAGGCAGAGGTAATAGTTGTCCAACACCAGGTAGGGAAGGATCAGGATCGACACCGTCACAATGTAGGCGACGCCGGTGTACAGGGAAGCCTTGAGCGGGTGCTTCTCCGTCTCTTCGGAACGGGTGGAAAGGTACTCCGAAGCGCCCATCGAAAGCGCCGCAGCGATGCCGGTGATCATGCCGCTCAGGGCGATCAATTGGGTGTTTTGCAGGGCAAGGGTCAGGCCAGCCAGGGCGCCGGTCAGCTCCACCAGCGCGTCGTTCAGCCCCAACACCACCGAGCCGGCATAGCGCAGGCTCTCCTCGTCCAGCAGCCCGATTAAGGCTTCCTCGTGAGCGTTCTCCTCGTGGATAAAATCGTCGATCTCTGCGATCTGCCCTTTCAGTTGGGCGTAACTGCTCTGGGCGTCTTCTTCGCCGCGCTCCATCAGCTTGATCCCGAATGTGAACCCAAAGAGGCGGCTGATCAGGTAGTAAATCCACAAACCGAACCGGCTTGGTTTTACTTCCTGGTGGGTGTACGCTTTCCACAGGTTGTAGTGGTTTAGCTCATCAGCGGCGATCTTCTCGAGGATCTTGCGGTTTTCGGGCGACTTGATCGTCCTTGCCAGCCGGGTGTAGATATGATGCTCGGTAATTTCGTTCTGTTGAAAGGTCAGTAATTGCTGGCGTAATTCTGCGCCGAGTTCCATTGAGCGTCTCCTGTTTGTACGAAGCCAATTTACTGCAAACATCCACCATTATAACGCTCAAGTTATATGGCTGTTGTCCGGCTCAGACTCCTGCAAGCGGGGGGACGCAGGAGAGGAAGACCCCTTCGCGCCAGATTTCTATCAGGTAGAGGCCAGGCAAACAACGGGAAGTAACCCAGGTAGGCGACCTGCATCTAACTTTTGTGTATTATGAACTCAAAGTTCGATCAGTTGCCTTAACTCTTGAATTCCATTCCGATCGCTTAAGAATAAATGGCTTTTGACAGCGTGCTCGAGAGCATCTTCAGTAAATCCAGAACGCGAGATCAGCCAACCCTGGGCGTTGAGCTCTCTGGTCAAATTGGATAGCCTCTCCACCTCTTTTTTCCCAACGCGTTTGTTTCGCCATTTGACCTCGACAATCCACTTTATTCCTTGGGGGGTCTCGCCAAGGGCATCCAATTGGACCCGCCCGTCCTGAGAGATAAATGGCTCCACTCGCACAAAGTTAGGCAGGATAAAAATCCCAGGAAAGTTGAATAGCGTGCCGTCAATTTTTTGACCACCAAAACGACGCATCAATTCGCGAACGGCGCTTTCTTGCGCCACACCCAGCTCTTCCGATGCTCGTTGAAATTGAGCATCCAGTCGCGTCATCAAACTCGCCAAGTCTAGCGGCTCAGCGGTCAGGTCCAGTTCGATCCCCCTAATTGTGTTTGCCACCCAAAAGCGCAAGACAGGATCACGAAAATAGTAACGGTGTTCACGTTCGGCGATTAGATCAACTTCACGCAGCCAACGAAGATAATCGCTTGCACTCGCTGGAGTCACCTTCAATTGGCGAGCAACCTGAGTTGTGGTCAGGTCTTCCTCTGTTGATAGGATTTGCAGAACTGCTTTTAAGGCGCCGTACCCGGTGGCTTTTTGCAAGGACAGATCATAGATATAGCGGCAAAAATCATAGATACGTCCATACGGTGCCAGCGTTTCGATTAGAAAAGCCTGCTTAACCGTCTCTTTCTCCATCGGACGGCCGACTGTTTCTACCAGGTTCATCAGTCGTCGGCACAAGGCAGTAATGTAAAATGGATGCCCATTTGTCAGATTGTGGATCAGGGACAGCAAATCCGCACTGGCTTGACCGGCGGTTAACTTTTCGGACAGCAAACCGGTTGCTTCCCGATGGAAAGATTCTACCGGTAAGCGAGAGAATTGAGCAAAGAGAGGCTTGTCGGGATCAGATAGCATACTGGTCAGCACACTGACTGCCGAGCCCGCCAGTATATATAAGATACCACTTTGGGATTGCATTTCAGAGCGAAATAGTGCCAGAATGTTATGACTATCCGGGAATCGGGTAAGCGTGCGAATTTCCTGAAACTCATCGAAGATCAGAACTAATTTGTTCTGGCTGGCCTGCACGACTTGCTGGGGGAAATGGAAGACAGAGCGCAGCAATACTTGGCGGTCGGGTCGCGCTTTTTCCAGCTCTCGGAGCACAGGTTCCAGAAATGGATACATCCATGAGCCATCCCCGCGCATGAGCGCCCCAGGCAGTGTGGTAGCGCTGAGAAACGGGCCGGCATCGCTTGCTCCGCGATTCAAGATCCAGTGGCAAACTAATCCTGCATACCCCAGAGCAAAGTTCTCCGGTGATGACGCCAGCGTGGATAAATCCATATACACCGGAAGAATAGAAGCATTCCTCTGCAAAAGACGCCTCATGAACTCTTTGAGCAACAAAGTTTTTCCAATCCGACGTAGGCCAAACAAAGCCGCGTGTTCCGCAAGCCCGGTTTCCAGTGTCTGAACCAAATGGTTCAATTGTGCCAGCTCGTAATCCCGGTTGGTAAACAGCTTCTGCTGATCGAGAGGGTAAAAGGTGACCATAACACTTCCCTATTTAGGTTAATTAACCTATAGGTTAATTAACCTAAATTATGCTGGAATCAAAGAATTTGTCAAGGGTTTTCTTATCACTAATTTCGTGGAACCACACTTTGCGGCCAATGCGGTAATACCAGCGCATCGCTGCTCGTATTCCCCGATCAGGATGGGTGAATAGCCGCCACAAGGAGCGGGGTCGCAGCTGCATGACAGCCTCGATAAACTTTACCCACAAAAGCACTCGCCACGGCGGCACATTTCGGGTGGCGAGCACCTGGTGTTTATAATCCCATTTCGTGGTATCTGTTTGGATGACTTTTCTTTTGGCTGCCCGGCGGAAGTAGGCTGTCCAGCGGTGCGGGATCTATCAGCTCCCAACCGATGCGATAAGCGTCCAGATCGCGGATGAGCGGCGCAGGTGGCGTGGCGAAAGGTCTCCCGGCATACCAATAAGCGATACCCGGGATGGTTGGAAAGAATTCCCCCGTTTCCAGCGCGTGGATAAGGCGTAGCGTAGTTTCCTCCCCTTCGCCTTGGACGATAAAATTGATTTGCGGCTCATCGGTCAGAATTTCCCGCCAGTGGTAGGTGGGAAACACGCCCCCGTAGATGATCCACGTTTTCGCCAGCGACCTGCGCAGGAGGCGGGTGATCTCCGCCACTATGGGATGTCCGGAGGTTGAACCGGAATGGCTGATGAGAATGGCTTCTGGCGCATAGGATGTCGCCTGTTTCACTATTTGGTGAGTTGAAAGCGGACCGAGTTCTGCGTCCAAAAGCTGTACCTCATGACCCACATCGATCAACGGACCGCCCACGGATAACAAACCCAACGGCGGTAAATGCTCCCGGGGTATGCGGCTGCCGATGGAGGGATGGGGTGGGTTAACCAGCAGGATACGCATGGCAATCATCTCCTTTGTCGAATAGCAGGTTTACCGGTTTTCCATGCCCATGTATCTGGTATTCCTGTAACGTCAGTTGGTTCGGTAAAAACCGAAATCATCCGACAAAAAAATAAATCATTTCTCCCTGGCTAAGCGGAGAATCATGCCGACGATATCGCCCGTTTTGGCGATTCGAGCGATTATTTTGGTTGGGACTTTCCGAAATTCTGTGTAAATATTGGAAGCTGTCTCGAGCACGTCGAGCAATTCGCTGAGCTTTTTCTTGGTGTGGGTCTCTTCGGAGTCATCGCCAAGCCGGTTTACGGCGTCTTGCAACATGATCACGGTAGGATCCAGTTCATTTTGGATGCGCCGGTCAGCGATCAAACGGAACATTTCCCAGACATCCCCGATCAACTCGTAATAGTCGGTGCGATCCCCCAGCCGGTGAACGACGTTGATGATGCCCCAGTATTGGAGCTCGTGCAGCCCCACGCTGACGGTCGAGCGAGCCACCGACAGCGTCCGGCTGATCTCTTCCGCATTGAGTGGTTGGGGGGAGATGTACAGCAAAGCCTGGATCTGGGCAACTGTTCGGTTGATCCCCCAGCGTTCTCCCATTTCACCCCAATGGACGATGAAATTCTGGACAGCAGGTGTCAAATCGGTCATTTCTATTACTTCGGTTATAACTGATGATACTGCAATACTCGATATTTGTCAATACTAATGAGTATACATGCGATATGAATTATGCGATAATGAGGGTGTAAATTCCCGTATTTCAAGGGAACAGATGGCATTTCGATACTGGAACGAGATTCTCGCTCGCATCACAGAATTCGGTCCAGGCGAAATCGAGTGACACACGAGTGACACAAGCATGGGGCTTTCAAAAGCCAGATAAAATGCGATGATATGGGTGAAAATTCCTGTGTGCGAATTTCCTGGTCGCCGGATGGATCGAAGCTGGCTGTTGGCAGCGAGGAACGAACCGTTGAAATTTGGAGCTTAAGGTGAACGAGATGACCCCCAGTATCGCTATATCGAAGATCAGAGTCTATCTGTTCATGGGATTAATCATAGCCCACCTGGCGCTGGCGGCGTGCGCGCCGGCCGCGACGCCGTTGCCGCCAAGCCCCACTGTGACCACAACCAACACGCTCCAACCGAGCCCGACGCGAGTGGCCGAGGAATCCACGCCGACCGCTGCTCTTGCTACAGCATCACCCACTCCGCCGCCAGCGAGAGATTTGCTGGCCTTTGATGTGGTGACACAAATGGGCGGCACGTTCGGCCCGCTGGCGATCGATGGAGATACGGTCTACCTTGGAATCGGGCCGCGCCTGGCGGTGGTAGATATCAGCGACCCTGCTGCGCCGCGCTTGCTGTGGCAAAGCGAGACGCTGCCCGGCCTGGTGGAGTCGCTTGCCGTGCAGCCTGGCCGGATCTTCCTGCGGCTGGGCAACGAGCTATGGGTGTACGACACCAGCGATCCCACTTTTTCGGTGGAAGCCGGCAAGTTTTCGGGCGTTTCGGGCGATCTTTTCGCAGTTGGAAACCTGGTTTACACGTTCGCCCCCGGAGCGGAGGCAGAACAACTGATCGCAATCGACGCCAGCGACCCGGTGAATCCGGTTGAGGCGGCGAGAGGTGCAGCCCCTGCCAACGCCGTCCTCGCGGCCGGGGGGGATGCCCTCTACCTCGCCAGCGGCGGAGGGGCGCCGGTTGCCGTCAACGCGCCGGGCACGCTGCAAATGCTCGATCCTGCCGATCTCGAGCGTGCCATAAGCGAGGTCGCGTTGGGCAGCGCTTCGAATTTCCGGGTCGCCGTGGAGAAGGATTTCGCCTTCGTTGTGGAGAACAGGCACCACGAAAAGCCTGATCTGCTGCTCGTATTGGATGTCAGCGATCCGGCGCACCCACGGGAAATCGCCCGCCGAGAGATGGAAATCGAACAGACCATCGACAGCATCGTGGCGACCGATGAGACCCTTTTCCTGCTGAGTCGATCCTTTCCGCACTCGGGATGTCCTACTTCCCTGTACATTTTTGACATCACGGACCCGGCGTCGACACCGGCTCCGGTCCGATTCGAGCCACAAAGCTGCATCAACCGCTTCGCAGCGGCTGGCGGCACGCTGGTCGCCACCAGCGAACGCGGCCTTGAGATATTCAACATCAGCGAGCCGGCAAATATCGCCCTCAGCGGTGAAGTGGCTCCCCCGGCTGGCCTCATCGCGGTTGAAGGGATCGCGCTGAACCAGGGCATGGCTTATCTCCTGACCACCGCGGGCAGGAACAGGCTGCAACGCCTGCGTGTGCTGGATGTGGCGAGCGCGACTCCCACACTGCTCAATGGCGAGGGGCTCGATTTAGGAGATCCGGAACCCTCCATTTTCGAAGGGCCTGAAGTGCGCGGGGACCGATTGTACGGGATAAACGCCGGTGTTGTAGATATCAGCGATCCAGCAAGCCCGCGCCTGATCGCAGAAGGTCAAGGCGCCTATTTCTATTGGCCAACCCCTGCCCTGGTCGACAACGTGCTCTTCACCCGGTTG
>DATEDC010000200.1:0-16803 GCA_035286585.1 Anaerolineales bacterium | reverse complement strand
AGCAACCGCTGGAACCAGGGCCGCGATCTCTCCCCCCTGGTGCTGCGCGCGGCAGCAGATTTCATCATGGAACGCGACGCTCGCCGGGCTGGAAAAGCCGAACCCGGCTGCGTGGTAGGCGACAAAAGCCCCAACAGCCTGCTGGATGACGAAGCTGTCCGCCTAATGCTCAAAATCTATCCCGACGCCCACCTGGTTTTTATCGTCCGAGATGGCCGCGACGCTCTCATTTCACACCGCTTTCAGGCTTTCATTGACCGCCAGGAATACATCCCCGCAGAAGATCAACGCATCCGTGACGACTATATCCATGATCCGGCAGCCTTCCTCTCAGGTCAGCGTTCGATTTTCACTGCGAAAGGCCTGCGCAATTCAGCGCAAGGCTAGGCAAAGAACGTCACTGCCACGAATCAGATTGCCCGGCAGAGTCTTGGGGAGCGTTATCTTTCCTTGCGCTACGAAGACCTGCTGGCTCGCCCCTGGGAGCAGATGGCCCGCCTTTGGACTTTCCTGGGCGTAGAGCCATCCATTGCCGGGTTGCACGAGTCTTTAGAAGTCGAGATGGCCCAAAATCCTGACGCCGACTGGCAGCAACAAAAAGAGGCCAGTATTGCTGGCTCGCTGAGCAAGGGTAGGCGCGGCACCTGGAGAGAGTTGTTCACCCCAGGCGACCGCAAGATTTTTAAAGAAGCAGCTGGGCAGGCGCTGATCGACTGGGGTTATGAACCCAGCCTGGATTGGTAGCATCCGAAAAATACTATTCCGGCGGGTGCACCTCCCACAGACATTCTTCGGCTCTCCGTGATGAAATTTCTTATCGCCGGCCTCGGTTCCATCGGGCGCCGCCACTTACGTAACTTGCTGGCGCTTGGCGAGCGAGATATCCTGCTCTATCGGACCCAGCGAAGCTCTCTGCCCGAGGCGGAGCTGGCGGCTTTCCCGACCGAAACCGATTTAGCCGCTGCCCTGGCCCACCAGCCGCAGGCCGTGATCATATCCAATCCTACCTCGCTTCACCTGGATGTTGCTATCCCCGCGGCGCGGGCAGGCTGCCATCTATTGCTCGAAAAACCGGTTTCCCATTCGCTTGAGCGCCTGGATGAGTTGCAGCATGCCTTGCAGGCTGGCGGCGGGCAGGTCCTGGTGGGCTTCCAGTTCCGTTTCCACCCTGGCCTTCGAAAAATAGCTGAGCTGCTCTCCCAGAAAGCAATTGGACGACCACTCTCCATACGGGCTCACTGGGGCGAATATCTGCCCGGCTGGCACCCGTGGGAGGACTACCGCCAGGGTTACAGCGCCCGCGCCGACCTGGGCGGCGGGGTGATCCTGACCCTATCCCACCCCCTCGACTACCTGCGCTGGCTGTTTGGCGAGGTCGAGTCCCTGTGGGCTTTCGCAGGCCAGTTGAGCAACCTCGGCCTGGATGTCGAAGATACGGCAGAGATCGGCTTGCGCTTCAAAAATGGTGGGTTAGGCAGCCTGCATCTGGATTATAATCAGCGTCCGAGTGCCCATCACCTTGAAATCATAGGCACTAACGGCATGATCCACTGGGATAATGCGGACGGAGGGGTACAGTTATACCGGGCTGACCACCCACAAGGGGAAGGGGAAATCTTCCCAGTTTCTCCGGGTGGAGGCCAAGCATTCGAGCGCAACGAATTGTTCCTGGCTGAAATGCGCCACTTCCTGGCTATTATCCACGGAATAGCCCAGCCGCTTTGTACGCTAGGCGACGGCATACAGGCATTGCGGCTTGCCCTTGCTGCGCATCGCTCAGCCCAAGAAAAAGCATTGATTAACCCGTAGCCACAAGAAGGCTGCGTCTAAATAGAGGGGCCTGAAAGTAAAAAGTTGACTAGTATGGAGTGTCTGGCAATCATACCGGCGCGCGGCGGATCTAAAGGCATCCCGCGCAAAAATGTGCTTCCATTGGCGGGTAAACCGCTGATCGCTCACAGTATCGAGCAGGCTCGCCGCGCTCGCCTGGTAAACCGGGTGGTGGTCTCCACAGACGACGCTGAAATCGCAGCCATTTCTCAAGAATACGGAGCTGAAATTGTCTGGCGACCGGCAGAGATCAGCAGCGATTCCGCCTCCTCCGAATCTGCCCTGCTGCATGCCCTGGAACACCTGCGCGCACAAGAAGGCTACCAGGCCGACATTCTGGCTTTCTTACAGTGCACCTCTCCACTGACGCTGGCTGCCGATATTGATGGGACCATCCAATCCATGTTAGGCGCAGATGCCGATACGGCGTTGGCAGTCGTCCCATTTCACTACTTTATCTGGAAACCAATTCCAGATGGCGACCTGATTGGCGTCAACCACGATAAGCATATTCGCCCGTTGCGCCAAGAGCGCGAGCCACAGTACCTGGAGACTGGCGCCGTGTATACCATGCGCATTCCCGGTTTCCTGCTCCACCGCCACCGTTTCTTCGGAAAGACAAGCATGTATATCATGCCGGCAGAGCGCCGCCTGGAAATTGATGATCCGGTGGATTTCGAGGTCGCTGAGGTGCTGATGCGCAGCCAACGTGCAACAGACCGGTATGCCTACCTGCCAGAGAATATTACTGCCCTGATCCTTGATTTCGACGGCGTCATTACTAACAACAAGGTGCTGGTGCTGCAGGATGGAAGCGAAGCCGTGGTCGCAGACCGCAGCGACGGATGGGGCATCGGAGAGCTCAAAAAAGCCGGGCTACCCATCTGGATCCTCTCTACTGAGCCCAACCCGGTTGTGCAGCAGCGCGCCAGCAAGCTCGGCATACCCTGCCTGCAAGGCTTAGGCAGCCACAAGGGAGAGGCGCTTCGCCAACTGCTGGCAGAACAGGGCCTCAATCCAGCTGAGGTGATCTATGTGGGCAATGATGACAATGACCTGGAGTGCATGGCAATGGTGGGCTGCGCCGTCGCCCCAGCCGATGCATACCCGAAAGCCCTGGCTCAGGCCAACCTTGTGCTGGAACACAAGGGAGGTGATGGCGCCGTCCGCGAGCTCTGCGATCTGATCTTGCCGCGCCTCTCCGGGCAGCCATCCGCAGGAGGCATTGAACCAGGACCTTCGGTTCAAAAGAAATAGAAACGCCAGGAGCGACTATGCCACAAGTTGTAAAAATCGGAGAACGCTGGGTGGGCAAAGGCTATCCCAGCTTTGTCATCGCCGAGATAGGGATCAACCATAACGGTGACCTGAGCATCGCCAAGCGATTGGTGGATGTTGCCGTCATGGCCGGCTGCGATGCGGTCAAGTTCCAGAAACGCACCCCAGAAAAGGCTGTGCCGCCCGAGTATCGAGATGTCATCCGCGAAACGCCCTGGGGATTGATGACCTACCTGGAATACCGTCACAAGATCGAGTTTGGTTTCGAGGCCTATGCGGAGATCGACCACTATTGCAAGGAAAAGGGCATCCTGTGGTTCGCCTCCTGTTGGGATGAGGACTCGGTAGAGTTTATCGAGCAGTTCTCACCACCCTGCTATAAAATCGCCTCGGCCTCACTCACCGACCTGCCTTTGCTCGCTAAAATCCGCTCCAAGGGCAGACCTGTCATCCTCTCCACGGGGATGTCCACCCTGGAGGAGATCGAGGCCTCGGTTAAATTCATGAACCTCGACAACCTGCTGATCGCCCACAGCACCAGCACTTACCCTTGCCCGTCAGAGGAGCTCAACCTGCGCGTGATCCAGACCCTGCAGAGGCGTTTCGATTGCCCGGTCGGCTACTCCGGGCACGAGGTGGGCCTGCAGACCACTTACGCGGCTGTCACTCTTGGAGCGGCATTCGTCGAGCGACATATCACCCTTGACCGCGCCATGTGGGGCAGCGACCAGGCCGCTTCCGTTGAGCCTTGGGGCTTAATGCGGCTGGTGCGTGATATCCGCGTGATCGAAAAGGCAATGGGCGACGGGCAGAAAAAAGTTTATGAGAGCGAATTGAATGCCCGCCAGAGGCTGCGGCGCTCGCAGTAATCAGGGCAGGACTCAGTCTGTACAGTTACAACAATTCAAACCCTTCAGGAGAAACATCAAGTATGTCGAAACCCAATGCCAAGCTGATCTCTCCCTATGGAGATAAATTAATCAATTTACTGGTCAATGGCGAGGAACGCCAGGAGCTGCTGGCTAAATCCAGCCGCCTGCCTTCAGTGCAGATCTCTGCCCGCGCCCTGTGCGACCTGGAACTGCTGGCGACCGGCGCTTTATCACCCCTGGACCGCTTCATGAGGAAAGCCGATTACGAGCGCGTGCTCACCGAAATGCGCACCGCTAATGGGACGCTTTTTCCCATCCCGGTCACTTTGCCCGTCGATGAAGCCGACCTGCCCGGCTGGGCAGAACAAATCACTTTGAGCGATTCGCGCAACAACACCGTAGCAGTGATGAATATCGAGGAAGTTTACCACTGGGACCCGCAGCGAGAGGCGCGCCTGGTGCTGGGGACGACTGACCCACGCCACCCGTTGATTTCCGAGATGGTCCGCTGGGGCAAGGTGTACATCTCCGGCGAGATCAAAGTGATCGACCTGCCAAAGTATTACGATTTTGTCGACCTGCGCCGCACACCCGCCCAGGTGCGCGCGATATTAGGGAGCATGGGAAATGGCAATGTGGTCGCTTTCCAAACCCGCAACCCCATGCACCGCATACACGAGGAGTTGACCAAGCGCGCCGCCGAAGAGGTGCAGGGCCGCCTGCTCATCCATCCCGTAGTGGGTATGACCAAGCCGGGCGACGTGGATCACTACACCCGGGTGCGGGTCTACCGCGCCCTGGTTGAGAATTATTACGAGCAAAATCAGGCTCTGCTCAGCCTGCTGCCGCTCGCCATGCGTATGGCTGGCCCGCGCGAAGCGCTGTGGCATGCCATGATCCGGCGCAACTACGGCGCAAATTACTTTATTATCGGCCGCGATCATGCCGGTCCCGGCAACGACAGCCATGGCAAGCCTTTCTATGGCCCTTACGAAGCCCAGCTAATGGTCGCTCAATACGCCGACGAAATCGGCGTCCAGCCGATTGAGTTCAAAGAGCTGCTCTACCTGGCTGATGAGGAGCGCTACGAGGAAGCCAGCAAAGTTCCCGAGGGAAAGGTCATCTTTTCCATCTCGGGCACCCAGGTTCGGGATGACTATCTTGCCAAAGGACAGGTTCTGCCGGAATGGTTCACCCGCAAAGAGACCGCCGAGATCCTGCAGCAAATGTACCCGCCGCGCCACAAACAGGGCTTCTGCATCTGGTTTACCGGCTTGAGCGGCTCGGGCAAGTCCACCACGGCTGAAGTGCTCACCTCCCTGCTGCTCGAGCGCGGCCGGCAGGTGACCCTGCTGGACGGCGACGTGGTCCGCACGCACTTATCCAAAGGCCTGGGTTTCAGCCGCGAGGACAGGGATACGAACATCCTGCGCATCGGTTTCGTGGCTGGCGAGATCGCCCGCCAGGGCGGCGCGGTGATCGCCGCCGCCATCAGCCCCTACCGGGCGGCCCGCAACGAGGCGCGCAAGATGGTCGGCGAAGATCGTTTCATCGAGGTATACGTGGACACGCCCATCGACGTCTGCGAACAGCGGGATGTAAAAGGCCTGTACGCTCGCGCCCGCCGCGGCCAGATCTCCGGCTTCACCGGCGTGGATGACCCCTACGAAGAGCCCATCGACCCGGAACTGACCCTTTACACCGTGGATACCGGTCCCGAGGAAAACGCCCGCAAGATCGTGTCCTACCTGGAGCAGCGCGGCTTCCTGCTGCCAGATGGCAACTGGAAATATGGGATAGCGAGCGAAGCAGAGGCTGCCCCCGCGGCTGCCGGATAGCTCCTGTATTCACCAGCTCGCCTGTGGGCAAGTCATGCAACTTGCCCACAGGCGGCCTGCAACTCCCAGGCCCGTTTTGATGACCCCCCTGCACTCATCCAATACCCTCGATTTGTTCGACTTAAGCGCTCGCGTGGCGATCGTGACCGGCGGCGGCGGCTTGCTGGGCGCCGAATTCGCCCGCACGCTGGCGGAAGCCGGCGCAGCCGTGGTGATCGCCGACCTGGACCTCGAAACAGCCAGCCTGACTGCGGGCGAAATCCGGCGCGGCGGGGGGCAGTGCCTGGCGGTGCAGGCGGATGTCACCAAACCCGACTCCGTCCAGAAAATGGTGACAGCCACTTTGCAGGCATTCGGGCGGCTGGATGTCCTGGTCAACAGCGCGGCGTTGGACCCCAAGTACGACCCACAGGCGCTGGATTCCGTCCAGGCGGGTTCGGGCAGTTTTGAAAACTTCCCCTTAGATGCCTGGAACCAGGCGCTGGCAGTCAACCTGACCGGCATGTTCTTGTGCTGCCAGGCAGCCGTCCAGCCGATGCTCGCCCAGGGCCGGGGCGTGATCGTCAACCTGTGCTCAATCTACGGGATGGTCGGGCCAGACCAGCGCCTGTACCAGCGCCCGGGCGAACCCGCTCAGTATAAACCGGTCTACTATTCGGTCACCAAAGCTGGCGTGTTGGGATTGACCCGCTATCTGGCGGCCTATTACGCCGGCAAGAATATCCGCGTCAACGCGCTGACCCCGGGAGGCGTGTACAACGGGCACGACCCGGACTTCGTCCAGGCTTACTCGGCTCGCGCCGTGCTGGGACGCATGGCTCAAAAGGATGAGATGAACGGCGCGGTTCTGTTCCTGGCCTCGGACGCCTCTGCCTACATGACCGGGGCAAACCTGGTGGTGGATGGGGGATGGACCACATGGTAAAGATACTCATTAGAAGATGTTCTAATGATTTGAATATGTTAATTTCATTTTGATCGAAGTATTAGCTCTGATCCCCGCTCGCGGCGGATCGAAGAGCATCCCCCGCAAGAACATTCGCCCTTTTGCCGGGCACCCGCTGATCGCCTACAGTATCGCGGCTGGGCTGGCTGCCAGACACGTCAACCGGCTGATCGTTTCAACCGATGACGAGGAAATTGCCTCGCTCGCCCGCCGCTACGGCGCTGAAACCCCTTTTTTGCGCCCGAGAGAGCTCGCCCAAGACGGAACGCCCGACCTGCCCGTCTTTCAGCACGCCTTGAGCTGGCTGAGGGAGCACGAGGGCTACCGCCCCGATATCGTGGTTCAGCTCCGCCCCACCTCGCCCTTCCGCCGCGTATGGCACATCGACGGCGCCGTGCAGCTCCTGCTGGAGCAGCCGGGTGCCGATGCGGTGCGCAGCGTATGCATCCCGTTCCAAAACCCGTTCAAGATGTGGCGCATCGGACCAGATGGGTTCATGCGCCCCCTGGTGCAGATGGATCATCCGGAAGCGTACAATCTGCCCCGCCAGGCCCTGCCAGAAGTTTACTGGCAGACCGGCTACGTAGATGCAGCCCGAACGGACACCATCCTGTCCAAAAACTCAATGACCGGAGAGCGCATCCTGCCCCTGATCATCGACGCCAGCGAGTGGGTGGATATCGACTCGCCCGATGACTGGCAGCGCGCCGAACGGCTGCTGGAGAGTGGGGAGATTTCCCTGGCTGAGCTTGGCTTCAGCATTCAGGCGCAGGCTGCGTCAGAATAGGCTGCGGCCCACGCTTTATCCAAATCTACAACCCCGTAACATTCAAATACTCGCTCCTCCTGGAGGTTAAAATGCCTACAATCAAAATAGGCGACCGTCTGATTGGAGATGGCCAGCCAACTTATGTGATCGCAGAAATCGGCGTAAACCACAACGGCATCCTCGATCTGGCAATCGAGCTGATCGATGTATCGGTCAGCGCGGGCGCCGACGCGGTAAAATTCCAAAAACGCCGGTTGGACAAGCTCTATTCGAAGATGTACCTGGATAACGCCAATGCGGGCGAGAAAACGCTGCGCTACCTGCTTCCCATCCTCCAGCAGGTGGAGCTCCCCGACGAAGCCTACCATAAACTGATCGAATACTGCCGGGCTAAGGGAATCACATTTCTGTGCTCCGCTTTCGACATCGAGAGCGCAGATTTTTTGGACAGCCTGGGAGTGCCGGCCTACAAAGTAGCCTCCGCCGACCTGACCAACATACCCCTGCTGAGCCACCTGGCAAAGAAACGCAAGCCGCTGATCCTCTCGACGGGCATGTCGCGCATGGAGGAGGTGGAATACACGGTAAATTTCTTGAAGGAACGCAACGTCGAGTTCTCTCTATTACACTGCAACAGCACCTATCCAGCCGCCTTCGAGGATATCAACCTGCGCTTCATGGAACAACTGCGCCGCTTCGATGTGCCTGTGGGCTATTCCGGTCACGAGCGCGGCATCGCGGTCTCCACCGTGGCGGCCGCGCTGGGCGCCAGCATCATCGAGCGCCACATTACCCTCGACCGCACGATGGACGGTCCCGACCACGCCGCCAGCCTGGAGCCGCAAGGCTTCAAAAAGATGGTGCGGGACATCCGCCAGATTTCTCAGGCTTTGGGCGCCGGCGAGGAGAAATTCTTCTCCCGCGGCGAGATACTCAACCGCGAAGTTTTAGGCAAGAGCCTGGTAGCGCGGCGGCAAATTCATCCCGGCGAGACCATCCTCCCCGAGATGGTAGCCGTCAAGGGCCCCGCCCTGGGAATTTCCCCCCAGCGCTACAGCGAACTGATCGGCAGGGTGGCGGAACGCGTGATTGAGGAGGACGAACCCTTCCAGGAGCGCGACCTGGGCATCAAGGTCTACCTGGACGTCGAGCACTTGCTGCCCATGGAATACGGCTTCACAGTCCGGTTTCGGGATTACGATGATCTGCTGGAGTACCAGCCGCGGCTGCTCGAATACCACTTCACCGATCAAGACCTGGACGAACACTATCCAGGCGGCGACCATAGCATGAAGCTGATTACCCATGCGCCGGAATTTTGGGAGCGTACGCTGGTGGATTTGTGTTCAACGAGCGAAAGACAGCGCCGCGCCTCGGTGCACCTCATGCAGAAAACGATCGACCTGACTCGCGAGATGGCGCCCCATTTTATAGGCACGCCCAAAGTCATCGTCCACCCGGGCGCGATGAGCCTCGACCATCCGATAGAGAATCGCCAAGCTTTATACGACAACCTGCGCCGCTCCGTCCAGGAGCTCGACTACCAGGGTGTCGAGCTGCTTCTTGAGAATATGCCGCCCCACCCGTGGTATTTTGGCGGTCAATGGCTCACCAACGCCTTCATGGACGCCTGTGAAATTCGCGACTTTGTCACCTCCATGGGTCTCGACATGTGTTTTGACACCTCGCACGCCAAGCTCTACTGCAACTGGGCTCACCTGGATTTTTACGAGCAGGTAAAAGTGCTGCTGCCGTATATCCGTCACCTGCACCTTTCAGACGGCTCCGGCCTGGACGGGGAGGGCCTGCAGATCGGCGAAGGCAACATAGACTGGGTGCGTTTCTTCCGCGTGCTGGGAGACTACCACGGAACGATGATCCCCGAGATCTGGCGCGGCCACCAGCGGCAGGGTGAAGGCTTCCTTATCGCCATCCAAAGGCTGTCCGAGGCGTACTTCAAAGCTCGCGCTGCGGAAGGGTGAAAGCAGGGAAGCGATTGAAACAGCATTTGCGGCGCGAGCTCGCTGCATCCTCCAGGATAAGCTCGCTCTTATACCAGGCTCGCTTGTGGTTTGCGACCCGCCAGAACAGGCTGCGCATCAAGCGCCTGGCCCAACAGGTGGCTTCCCACGCAGCTCCTTCTCCCCAGCAAAAACCGGTCGCCTTCTTCAACGCCTCCAGCCGGCTCTTTGGCTTGAGTCAAAACGCCGCCTTTTCACTGCTGACTGCCTGGAGCCTGCGCCTGGCGGGTACGCCGGTGGCGCACTTCGTCTGCCACGCCGGCATGCGCCCGTGCGTGCTGGGCACAAACCGCAGAGATTACACCCAGGCCCCGCCCTGCCGGACCTGCATCGCCCAATCCCGACGCTTGAATCGCGAGGCGGAGGTCATTGAGTTCGATTACCAGGCTGGCGCCGGGCTGAACAAAGCCCTCGAGGACCTCCCCCTCGCCGAGCTTGCTCGTTTTGAATACGCGCTGAGATCCCCGGCGATCAAAGCGCCCGCGCCGCTGGGCGCGCTGGCGCTCCCTTCTCTGCGCTGGGCTCTGCGCCGGCACACGCTGCCGGATGACGAGCCCACTCGCTACCTGCTGCGCCAGTACATTCTCTCCGCCTTTAACGTGGCCAGCGAGTTTGCCTCTTTCCTTGAAAAAGTGAAACCCCAGACCGCGGTTATATTCAACGGGATCATGTATCCCGAAGCTATCGTCTGTTGGGTCGCTCGCCAGCTAGGTGTGCGCACTGTCACTCACGAGGTCGGCTTCCTGCCCCTCTCGGCCTTCTTCACCGAGGGCGAAGCGACCGCCTACCCTATTCACATCCCTGACGAGTTCGAATTGAGCGCCGCACAAAACGCTCGCCTGGACGCCTACCTGGAAGGGCGCTTCCAGGGGAAATTCAGCATGGCGGGGATCCAGTTTTGGCCTGAAATGCGCGATCTGGACGAGGGTTTTCTAAAAAAAGCTGCCGGGTTTCGCCAGGTAGTGCCCATTTTTACCAACGTGGTCTACGACACCAGCCAGGTGCACGCCAACCTTGTCTTCGCGCACATGTTCGCCTGGCTGGATCAGACCCTGCCAGCCATCCGCGCCCACCTCGAGACGCTGTTTGTCATCCGCGCCCACCCCGACGAGATGCGCCCCGGCACCGCCAAGCAAAGCCAGGAAAGCGTCCGCGCCTGGGTGAAGGAGCGCGGCGTAGACCGGCTGGATAACGTGATATTCATCGACTCGCGGGAATACCTCAGCTCCTATGCATTAATCCAGCGTTCCAAGTTCGTCATGGTGTACAATTCATCGATCGGCCTGGAAGCGACCCTGCTGGGCAAGCCGGTGCTGTGCGCCGGTAAAGCACGCTACACCCAGTATCCAACCGTGTTCACCCCTGCCAGTGAGGCGGAGTACCGCCAGATGGTGGCTGACTTCCTCGCCGCAGAAGCTCTGCAAGCGCCGCCCGAATTCCTGCGCCATGCCCGGCGCTTCCTATATTACCAGCTTTACCGCGCCTCCATCCCACTGGGAGAGTACCTGCAATCCATCCCCCGCCTGGGCTTTGTCAGCCTGCGCCGTTTCTCCTGGGAGCAGCTACTGCCAGAAAACTCCTCCAGCCTGAGGGTGTTGGGGAGCGGCATACTGCACGGCGAACCGTTTTTGCTCCCCGAGACAGAATAGCAACATGCAAGAAAAAATAGAAATCCTGTCCGTAGATTTACTCGTAAAGCACCGCTCGCTGGTCAACGAGCTGAGGGTGCTGGCTCGCTCGTTGAGGCTTGAATTCGGCTGGCACTACCTTCTCGACTTGACCTGGATCCTGCACCAGCTCGGAAATGCGGCGGGAAAGCGCATACTGGACGCCGGCGCGGGCACGGGGATCGTCCAGTGGCATCTGGCAAACCAGAACGCCGAGGTACTCAGCGTGGACCGGGGCAGCCGCGCCAATCTGCCGTTGCGCTTTCGCAACCGCTTCAGAGTGCGCGGCCTGCGCCTCGCAGACCTGGTGCCTTATCCACGCCTTGTCCGCCAGAATCTCCAGCGCGAGGGGAATGCCTGGGGGAAACTGTCCGTTCAGGTAAAGGAGCTGAGCGCCCTAGCCAACCGGCAGCGCTCGCCGGGCAGGGTATTGATCTACAATCAAGACCTGAGGTCGATGCCCGATATCGATGATTGCAGCGTGGATGCGGTTGTCGCCATCTCTGCCCTGGAGCACAATCACCCAGACGATCTGGGCAGCGCTATCCGGGAACTGCTGCGCGCCCTCAAACCGGGAGGCGCCTTCCTGGCGACCCTGGGAGCCGCCCGCGACCAGGACTGGCTGCATTCGCCTTCACAGGGCTGGTGCTATACCGAGGCCAGCCTTCGCCACCTGTTCGATTTACCTGCGGAGGTGCCTTCGAATTATGATCGTTACGACGAGCTGTTTGCCGCCCTGAAAGACTGCGCCGAGCTGCGCGATAACCTGGCAAAGTTCTACTTCCGCTCCGGGGAAAACGGCATGCCCTGGGGAGTGTGGGACCCAAAATATCAAACCGTCGGCGTATGTAAAATCAAGGGATTGAGGACATGAAGGAAAACCAAGCTGCCCCCCTGATCCAGCGCCTCCAGGCTCTGCTGGCGACTGCCCTGCAGGTGCCGGCAGAGGAAGTGAACGAGGGCCTGTCTTTTGGCGACCTGCCGCAATGGGATTCGATGGGTCACATGGAGGTGATGATGGCGCTCGAGGCGGAATTCGACGTGGAAATCAACGCGGATACCATTGCCGCGCTCACCAGCCTCCCCACGATTTGCGAATATCTCAAGGAAAACCAGCATGCCTGACCAGGAGCGCCTCAATCAGACCGCCAGCCCTGCGCCTGTCCTGACTCTGACGCCGGAGCTGCCCATCCCCGCCCACCTGGTCGGGGAGGTGCAGTCAAAACTGGCTTACGTCGATGAATACATCCAGGCAGCCAGGGTCGCCGAGACAGGCGACCGGATCGAGCTGCACCTCCGCCAGCCCATCCCGCAAGAACGCCTGGATGAAGTCAGCGAGAAAGTCCAGCGTGTGGTGGTCTCGATGGCAAAGGGCGCCATAGGACTTAAAGTGCAGGTGTTGGAAGACCACCTGGAGCGCCCCGTTCCATTCAGTGCAGACCCGCACCCGGAGCTGCTCGCCCGCGGCGAGCTGAGCCAGGAGGCAGCGGGCATCTATGCTTTCGGCCCTCTGCTTTCCAGGCTGATGGAATTCTTCGAAAGCCAGTTTGTCAACCTGGCGGACTCGTTCGACGCGGCACCTTACCGCTTCCCCAGCCTGATACCCGCTCACTACCTGGAAAGGGTCGGCTACTTCAGCTCCTTCCCCCATTCCCTGACCTTCGTCACCCATTTACGCCAGGACCTGGAGGTCATCGACCAGTTCGCCCACAGCGCAGCCTGCGAGGCGGGGGAGCTGAACGTCCCCCTGGAGTCATTTGCGTCCGTCCAATCTCTGCTATCACCGGCTGTCTGCTACCACCTCTACTTTGCCCTTGCCGACCGGCCCTTGCCCAACGGGCAGGTCGTGGCGACTGCGGTGGGCAACTCCTTCCGCTACGAATCCATCAACCTGACCTCCCTGGAACGCCTGTGGAACTTCACCATGCGCGAGGTCATCTTCGTGGGGACGAAGGATTTCGTGCTGCAAAACCGGGAGACCGCCCGTCAACGAATGGAACGAGCCTTGACCTCCATCGGGCTGGCTTACCGGGTGGAGAGCGCCAACGACCCCTTCTTCATCGGAGAATTCCGCAAGCAGGCCGCTTTCCAGAGCGCCTTCCAGCTCAAATTCGAAGTCCGCGCCCGGCTGCCCTTCAAGAACACCACCCTGGCGGTTGGCTCGTACAACTACCACCAGGACTTCTTCGGGCGGCACCTGAACATCACCCTGCCGGATGGCTCTCCCGCCCACACGGGCTGCGTCGCCTTTGGTCTGGAACGCATTGCATACGCTTTCCTGGCCCAGTACGGACTCGACCCGGCAGACTGGCCTCCGCCGGTCCAGGAGGCTTTCCGGTGAGCGCGGTTTCCAACCATGCAGCACCCAACCGAGTGGTATCCTACCGGGAAGCCGCCCCGGAGGACTTCCCCACCCTGGTAAACTGGTACGAGCAGCTCAACACCTACTTCTACCGGCTGGGATATCGCCTGCCGCATCCGGAGGACGTGGGCCAGGTCTGGCTGGAATCCTTCCAACGCACGCTGAGGCGCTTCAGCAATGTGTACATCGCCGAGCTGGAAGGCAAGCCGGTCGGTTTCATGCTCTGCCGCCTGAAGCGCGTCCCGGCTTACATGGGCGGCGTGCTGGTGGGCGAGCTGAGCGATATGTGGATCGAGGCCGAGGCGCGCCGGCTGGGCATTGGCGATCAGCTTTCCCGCCTGGCGCTCGACTGGCTGCACGAACACGGGGCGCATTCGGTCGAAATCCAGGTGCTCAAGGATAACGAAGCCAGTTGGAAGCTGTACGAACGCATGGGCTTTCAATTAGAATTCCGCGTCGGACGCCTGCTGTGGGATGAATATATCGAAGATGCGTGAAGCTTCGCTGGCGCAGGTCGTAGAGGCGCTGTCAGCGGTCGGCGTACAGGTAGGGGACGGTCTCCTGGTGCATTCCGCGCTGCAATACCTCGGGCGCCCTCAGGGAGGCGTGGGCATGTATTACGCAGCTTTGCGCGCCGCTCTGGAGGGGCCTGGCTCGGGCGCAGGAACTGCCGCCACCCCGGAGGCGCTCTCTCAGGGCACCCTGGCGGTCCCGGCTTTTAATTTCAGCTTTGCCCGCGGAGAGCCTTACGACCCTCAGCGTACCCCTGCGGAGGGCATGGGCGCTTTCTCCGAGTACATCCGCCAACGCCCGGAGGCGCGCCGCACGAGCCACCCCATGCAGTCCCTGGCGGTGATCGGTCGCCACGCCGACGACCTGGCCGGCAGGGACACCCCTTCGGCCTTCGACCCTGGCTCCGCGTTCGAGCGCATGCTGGAGCTGGACTTCAAGCTGCTCCTGCTGGGGGCGGACATCCAGGCGGTCTCCATGCTGCATTACAGCGAACAGCGCGCCGAGGTCCCTTACCGCTACTGGAAGGACTTCAGCGGGGAGGTTCGCCTGCCCTCCGGCTGGCAGAGGCGCACCTACCGCATGTACGTAAGAGATATGGAGCTCGACCCGCGCCTGGAGCTCTACCCGGTTCAAGAGGCTCTCGAACGGCGCAGGCAGTGGTCTGCGAGGGCGCTGAACTACGGCCTCATCTCTGCCTGCCGCCTGGTGGATTTCGTCGCCGCCCTGGATGAGCTGCTCAGGGAAGACCCCTGGCGCCTGGTGGTAAACCGCCCTCAGAATGTTTGAGCCATCCCCCTGCCCCACTTTTAACGCCAGATGAGCACCATGCTGGATTTGATTCACGAGCTCTGGTTTCTCAAGCGGGACATCGTCTCCGCGGATTACGATCGCGCCCTGGAACGCCTGGCGCAGGAAGTCCCCATGCGCATCCATGCCTACCCCAGCGGCGAAGCCTGCTGGACCTGGCGCGTGCCCGAAAAATGGACCTGCCACGAGGCCTACCTGGAAACCTTGGACGGTCGCCGGCTGCTGGATTACGCCGACCACCCCCTGCACGTGGTCTCCTACTCCCTGCCTTTCGAGGGGGTCGTCAGCCGGGAGGAGCTGCTGCGCCACCTGCACGTCCATCCCCACCTTCGGGAGGCGATCCCCTTCGTGTTCAAGTATTACGAGCGGGATTGGGGGCTGTGCGCCACCCAGGATCTGCGCGATCAACTGCGAGACGAGGCTTACCGGGTGATGATCCGCGCCAGCTTCGAGCCGGGAGAGCTCAAGGTGGGCGAAATCGTCATCCCCGGGGAGAGCGAGGAGACCTTCGTGCTGGCGGCGCACCTGTGCCACCCCGCCATGGTCAACGACGACCTGACCGGCGTCGTCGTAGGGCTGGACGCCGCCCGAATCCTCCTGGAAAGCCAGCAGCGCTCGCCGCGGCGCTATACCTACCGACTGCTCATCCTGCCGGAGACTATCGGCTCGATCGCCTACCTGAGCCACCACGAATCTCTGATCCCCAAAATGATCGCTGGCCTGTTCCTGGAAATGCTGGGCAACGATTCCCCCCACGCCCTGCAGGGCTCCTTCCAGCCCGAGAGCCAGGCTGACCGCTGCTTGCGAACCGCGCTGCGCGGCCTGGACCCCAACGGCTATACCAGCGCCTACCGGACGATCATCGATAACGATGAGCGCCAGTTCAACGCCCCGGGTGTGCGCGTACCGATGCTCTCCCTCTCGCGGGTGGAAGCCCCCAAACCGGCCCGCCCGCCCTACCGGGAATACCACTCCAGCCTCGACACCCCGGCGATCGTCACTCAGGAGCGCCTGGAAGCCTCCCGCGATCTGCTGCTGGGATTGATCGAAGCCTGGGAGCGCAACCTATACGCCGTCAACAACTTCAAAGGCGAGGTGTTCTGCTCCGGCTACGGTATCTGGATCGATCACCAGGTCAACCCCGAGGGTCACCGCCGCCTGTTCGAGATCATGGAGCGCTGCGACGGCGAGCGCACCATCGCCGATATTGCCAGCGAACTGGAGCTACCCTTCCAGGCGGTTAGGGAAGTCGTCAGGCTGCTGCGGGACAAGGAGCTGGTCAGGCTCAGCCGCCATCCCGAACCGACCGCGCCGAAGCGCAGCTAACGGTGAAAAATGACCCTATTTGCAGCGCAATCACATCATGAATACTTATTATCGAGCTAAGCGCGTGCTCAAGCTCCTGCGCTGGCGAGCGCGGCGGGCGGCCGCGGCGCTCCGCTGGGGCGCCGGGGAGCTGCGCAGCGCGCCGGCGGTGCTGGGCAACGCCATGCCCAAATCCGGCTCGCACCTGATCATCCAGGTCTTGCACGGCCTGACCCGCACCGGGCCTTTCGTGGACCCCGGGTTTCCGCCCCTCAACCGGGCGGAAGACAACAGCCGCCTGCCGGAACGGGAGGTGCTGGCAAACATCGCAAATATGCGCCCCGGAGATATCGCTTATGGCTATATCCACGCCCGCAAGCCGTTCCTCTCCACCCTCAGCGGGCCGGGGAGGGCCACGATTTTCGTTTTCCGCGACCCGCGGGATATGATCGTCTCGCACGTTTTCTACGCCACGCAGATCCACCCCGGTCACGGCATGCACCGCTATTACACCCAGAATCTCTCCAGCATGGAGGCGCGCATCGAGGCAGCCATTCGGGGGGTGACCGAGCCAGGCGCGGAACTGTCCGACATA
>DATEDC010000199.1:0-3656 GCA_035286585.1 Anaerolineales bacterium | reverse complement strand
AGAGTGGATTTTGAAGCCCGCCTCTCTCCGGCGACAGGCTTTTTTGTGCTCGACAGCCTGCTGACCGGGAACCGGGCCGCCCTGATCAGCAGTCTGAAGCATCTGGCGCTGCCGGCACTGACCCTGGGCGCGCCGGTTGCGGCTGTGGTGGCGCGCGTCATCCGCTCCAGCATGCTGGAAACCCTGCGCTCCGATTACGTAACCCTGGCGCGCAGCAAGGGCCTATCGGAATGGAGTGTGGTTTTCAAGCACGCCTTGCGCAATGCCCTGATCCCTACCGTGACCGTGGTCGGGCTGCAGGTGGGTGTGCTGTTGGGCGGCAACATGATTATTGAGACGGTATTTAGTTGGCCCGGGGTGGGCCGCATGGTGGTCGGGGCGATCTTCGATCGGGATTTTCCCCTGGTACAGGGCTCGGTGATGATCTATGCCTTCACCTTCGTCATCGCCAACCTGGTGGTGGATGTTTTGTACACCTATTTGAACCCCAAGATCTCGCTTTAGTGGGCAGGCAAGTAGGAGGTCGCAAGGTGGAAATTGCTCCCGGTATCGCCACACCCACGCAGCGCCTGCTGTACCTGTGGCGCATTCGCTGGCGCCTGACACAGCGGGCCTGGAAAGGATTTGGGCGCCAGCTGCTCGGCCACCCGGTGGCCTTGGCTGGAGGGATCGTCATCCTGGTCTATATCCTGGGGGCGGTGTTCGCCCCCCAGATCGCCAGCCACGACCCGGCGCTTGGCAATCTGCGCTTGCGCTTTCAACCTCCGGCCTGGCAGGAAGGCGGCTCGTGGGACTACCCGTTGGGCGCCGACGCCCAAGGCCGGGATCTACTCACCCGCATCGTTTACGGGGCGCGCATCTCCCTGCTTGTCGGTGGCCTGTCGGTCGGGATCTCGGTGCTGCTGGGCGGCACGCTCGGTGCCCTGACTGGCTTCTACCGCGGGCGCCTGGATGCGGTCATCTCGCGCCTGGCAGACCTGCTGCTTGCATTCCCCTTCTTGATCTTTGCCATCGGAGTGATGGCCTTCATGGGCCCAGGTTTCACCAACCCGATCCTGGCGCTGACCTTCAAGGGTTGGGTTGAGTTTTTTCGCCTGGTGCGGGGCGAGATGATGGCCGAAAAGACGCAGGAATACGTGGAAGCGGCGCGGGTCTCGGGACTGGGCAACCTGGCGATCATTGGCAGGGAAATCCTGCCCAACATCATCCAATCCGTCTTTGTGCTGGGCACCTTACGCATGGGCGATATGATCATCATGGAGGCCAGCTTGAGCTTCTTGGGATTGGGCATCCAACCCCACATCCCGGCCTGGGGCTCGATGGTGGCGGCCGGGCGGGATTACATGCTGGTCTCCTGGTGGGTCTCTACCTTTCCGGGGATTGCACTACTCATCCTGGTGCTATCCATTAACCTTTTTGGCGAAGGGCTGCGTGATATCCTCGACCCGCGCTTGAAGCTGCAAGGCTGACCGGTCTGCCCAGACCCATTTGCGAGGGGTTTTCTGTTGAATTCATCTGAGAGCCTGCTCGATATCCGCGATCTGTCCATCATTTACCCATCCCGGCGGTGTGAAGTGCGAGCGGTGGACAGTCTGCGCTTGCAGGTGCCCAAAGGCGGCAGGCTGGGGCTGGTGGGCGAATCGGGCTGTGGAAAGAGCACCGTGTTGCACGCCATTCTGCGCCTGATCCGCCCACCGGGCAAAACCCTCGCCGGGGAGATCCGCTTCCAGGGACAAGACCTGCGCCGGCTTTCCAGGCGTGACATCCGCAGCGTGCGCGGCAAGGAAATCGCCATGATCTTCCAGGACCCGCAGACTACGCTCAACCCGGTCTTCTCAGTGGGGGAGCAGATCCGCGAGGCTCTCCGCGTGCATCACATCCTGCCTGGCCCACGCCTGCCCTGGCCCCTGGACGCCGTGCGCCGCCGCCAGGAGAAAGAGCGCGTGCTACAGGCCATGGTTGAGGTGGGCATCCCCTCGCCCATGGACCGCTACAGCATCTACCCGCACCAGTTCTCCGGGGGGATGCAGCAGCGGGCGTTGATCGCCCTGGCGTTGGTGTGCGGGCCGGCGCTCCTGCTGGCAGACGAGCCTACCACCGCCTTGGATGTCACCATCCAGGCTCAGATCCTGGATTTGATGCGTCAGATCAACCAGGAGCATCACACTGCGGTCATCCTGGTCACCCACGACCTGGGAGTAGCGGCGGAATTCTGCGATACGATCGCCGTGATGTATGCCGGACGCATCGTGGAACAAGGCCCGGCTGAGGCAATTGTGGGCAATCCCCAGCATCCCTACACGCGCGGGCTGCTCGCCTGCCGGCCGCGTATCTCTGAATACGGACAAAAAGTACAACCCATCCCCGGCAACGTGCCCGACCTGGTAGACTTGCCGCCCGGTTGCTCCTTTGCGCCGCGCTGCCCGCACGCCAGGCCGGCCTGTGAAGAAGGACCAGTGCCTCTACTGCAGCCTGAGGCGGGGGTATTCAATCGCTGCCTGATACCGGTTGATTATGTGCGTGAACCTGGCTGGACCTGGGACAGGGCGGAGTCAGTCTGATGAGAAGCTCTTACACCGATTACGATACGGTGCCGCTTTTCGAAGCCCGCAATGTGAAAAAGCATTTTATTATCCAGCCCAGCCTGCTGGCGCGCGCCCTGACGGGGGCAAAAACCCAAGTTGTACGGGCGGTGGACGGGGTAAACCTGCGGATTTGGCCCGGCGAAACGGTAGGGCTGGTGGGCGAGAGCGGGTGCGGCAAGACCACCCTGGGGCGGGTTTTTACCTGCCTGCTGGAGCCAACCGAGGGGCAGATCCTGTATCAAGGCGCGCCGGTGGATGGCGGGGAAGTGAGCCTGGATGAGGCCGGCAACGGGCAGCCGCGCCAGGTGAAGTACCACCAGGTGACCCAGATCATCTTCCAAAATCCCTATTCATCGCTCAACCCGCGTAAAACCGTCCGCGAGATCATCAGCACCCCGTTGCGTTTCCGCGGCCTGCGCGACCCTCTCGAGATGGAGGCCGAAGTGCTGCGCATCATCCAGCGCGTGGGACTGAGCGAGCGCCACGTCGATTCGTATCCGCACCAGTTTTCTGGCGGGCAGCGCCAAAGGATCGGGATCGCTCGCGCCCTGGCCATGCAGCCCCGCTTTATTGTCGCCGACGAGCCGGTGTCTTCTCTAGACGTGTCTATCCAGGCGCAGGTGATCAATTTACTGGAAGAGCTGCGTGAGGAATTTAATCTCACTTACCTGTTTATCGCCCACGATTTGAGCGTGATTTACTATTTCAGCGACAGGGTAGCCGTGATGTACCTGGGTCACATTGTCGAGAAGAGCAGGACCCGGGAAATCTTCGAATCACCCCGCCACCCCTATACCCAGGCGCTGCTGGCGGCGATCCCGCGCGTGCGCAAAGAGGTGCGCAAGGAGCACATCTTGCTGCAAGGCAGCGTTCCCAGTCCGCTCACGCCGCCCTCTGGCTGCCCGTTTCATCCCCGCTGTTTTGCCAAGGTGGGCAAGATTTGCGAAGAGCAGTACCCACCCTACTTCCAGGTCGACGAACAGAAAGTGGCCTGCTGGATTTATTCGGCTTATCCGCAAACCGTGGACGAACCGGCTGCCCAAGAGGCGTGATGCTGCGGACACTCAATCT
>DATEDC010000198.1:0-9080 GCA_035286585.1 Anaerolineales bacterium | reverse complement strand
CAGTATCATTTTTGAAAGTGCGTGGCACGTTACAGTACAGCAGCGCGTCAAGGCGAAACCAATAAGTCTGCTACATACCGGGCTGCCCTGGCTGCACTGGCCCGATGCGGTAAGGGCGCATCATCTCGTTGTCCTCGTGTTCGACGATGTGACAGTGCCAGACGAACTGGCCGGGGGTGTTGAACTGCGCCCGGACGCGGGTGACCTGCCCCGGATAGGCGATGACCGTGTCTTTGAAACCGGTTTCCCAGGGTTCAGGCGGCGTGGGAACGGAGCCAGGAACGACCTGGACTTCCTGGGTTTCCTCATCCACGAAGATATCCTGGCGGTTGACCACTTCGAACACAATCTCGTGGATGTGCATCGGGTGGGCGTCGCCGGTGGCGTTGTAGAGTTCCCACACTTCCGTAGCGCCCACGGCCGGGTTCTCAGTGACGGGATCCATCCACAAGCGCCTGGTCCAGACAGCGGGTGCGACGTTGGGGTCGCCAGCCACGGTGCCGAGGACGGCCTCGGCCGGTGCGTCCTCAAAGAAAGCCGACATCTCCTCCAACAGCGCCAGCGGTCGGGTGACGCTCTCGGGTGGATAAGGTGTGATGGCTGGCAGCTGCAGGAACTGCGGCGGGGTGGTGGGGTCGGGTGCGATGGCGGGCACCACGTTGAAGGCCATGACCTGCCCGGTGGAACCCGGATCGGCCGGGTCGAAATCCACACCCGGCACACCGCCGCCGAAGGGTTCGTCGGGGCCGACATTTGCGAGAATATGCTGTCCTGGCGGCACATTGGTGAAATCGACGATCACGTCGGCGCGCTCGGCCAGCCCCATCAGCAGCCGGTTGCCCATGGCGGTGAGGTTGACCGGGGTAGCCAGGAAGCCGCCCTCGTTGCCGATCTGCCAGGCTTCCACGCCGGGGATCTGGCTGAAGTCCAGGATCAGGAAGCGCGACTGGCAGCCGTTCAGGAAGCGGAAGCGGTAGCGGCGCTGCTCGACGGTCTGGAAGGGCCAGGTGTTGCCGTTGACCATGATCATGTTGCCGAAGAACTCAGGGTTCCAGATGGGCGAGATGTCCGTGTCCGGGATGAATGGTCCGGCGATCTCATCGAAGAAGGCGCGCGTATCCGGGTAGAACAGCGAGCCGTCGGCGTTAAAGGAGCGATCCTGGATAGCGATGGGGATCTCGTAGTAGGTCTTGTTGGGCGGGAACTTGTCGTTCGCCTTGGGCGCCGGGCCGGGCAGCACGGCTGCGCTGCCGGTCCGGGAATCGAGCACCGCATCATCGGGACCGCCGCGGACGATATAGAATCCCGCCGGGCCGGCGTACACGTTCAGGCGAGTCATCCCCAGGGCGTGGTCGTGGTACCAGACGGTCGAGGCGCGGTTGTGGTTGGGGTACTGGAAGGTGGCGAAGCCGGGTCCCCAGACTTCCCCGTAACTGGCGGCGGCTTTGCTGGCGAAGAAATTGTACCAGGTGCCTTCGGTGGCGTAGCCAGCCGGAAGGTTACCAGCAGCGGGCAGGTACCAGGCTTCGGCGTAGCCGTCGCTCTCGTCGCCGACGCCCACCGCGCCGTGCACGTGGGTGACGATCGGCACCGGGCCGGTGTAGGGACCAGGCGTGGATTCGAAGGTAGGGCGCATGTCGCGACCCATCAAGCCGCCGGGTGGGTTAGCCCAGTGCAGGGTCTGGTCGACCGGCAGCAGGTGGGGCAGGTAATCCCCGTTGGTGTCTACCAGGTCGTTGATCCACTTGACTCGCACCGGCCGGTTCCACTTCGCCTCGATGGTCAGCGAGGGGGCGTTGTGGAGCAGCAGGCCGCGTTTGTCCGCTTTAGAGACCGCGCCGTAACCCCAGACGGTGGTCGGGGGCAGGCTGGCGGGCAAGATCTGCTGGGCGAACTGCTTCATAGAAATCTCGTAATAGTCGATCGGCTTGCCGCCTGGCTGGATAATCGTGCCCGCCGCCGGCATTACCGGCGGGATGAGCATGGGGGTCATGTACTTGGGCACGCTCAGCGGGTCGAGCGTGCCACCCGGGATCTGGGCATATACTTTGAACAACTTACCGCCGAACCGGGCGGTGAGATACAACCCCGCCCCCGCGGCGGCGCCGAGCTTTAGAAATGCGCGTCTGCTAACCATAATTCTTGTTTCCTCCTGATCATAATCTGCCGTTTTGTAATCCGTTGCACAATTCGTGGCTAAGGATGCGGGGTTTTATGGTTTCCACAAGTGTCCTGGTTGCCTGTAACACCTCCTTTTCATGGTAAACGCAGTGAAGACCGTGCAGCAATCCCCTTAATCTAAAAACCGGCCTACGTGGGCCGGTTTCGCCATTAGCTCCCCGGCATCACCACCCTGTTCGGTGTAGCGACCAGACCATGCTGCCGGATCATTGCTGCCCAAATCATTGTCATCTATATGGTATGTACACTCAGTATATATGACAATTTTCAGCAATTCGATTAAGCTTGTATAGTTATTTTAGCCAGGAGAATTTTGCTGGTCAAGTGATATTTGTCACTTATAATATCCCTTATATCCGGACTCTACAGACGCTCAAAAACAGGGAACTATTTTTATTCAGGATGCGTATAATCGTAAGCGTATCCACATGTCGTTGAGCTGCCTTACGCCGAGGGAGTTCGAGGCTGCGGGGACTGGATTTCCTGGAAGCGAATAGGAGCCCGTATTTCTTATCCGGAGGTGATAGGATGAACGTTCTTCGACGAGTTTATGGCCTGGTAATCATCTTGCGCGCTTTACTGCCCATCCTTCTGCTGGTCGCCGCGATCTTCATTGTCTGGCGGTTTTTGGCTGATGTCCGCGCTGTTGTGAGGCAGCCCATCGAGCGGATCAACCAGAACATCGAGAAGATGAATGAGAAGATCGATGACGCCGCCGAGGGTTTCGAGACGGTCGGTGAGGGAATCGCCGAAGTATCCGGGGCAGCGAATCAGGCGGCCGGGCTGATCGGCAATATTCCCGCGACGCTCAACGTCAATCTGGATCCTGTTCCTGTGCCGGCTGGTTTCAACACGCGGAGAATATCCATCCCGAATGTGGTCAGCTTCGATCTTCCGACTTCAATCCGGACAACGAATTTCGAACTGGACAAAGTGATCCCTATCCCGGGTCTTAGCCAGGTAAAAGGCTTTCTGGGAAATACTTTCGGATTTATTAACGACATCGGCCAAATTCTCAGCAACATTGTCAGCCTGGTCTCGATAACCCAGGAAATGGGGGAAATTATCCAAGCGGGTAGGCAGGCTGTCGACGAAGCCCTGGCGGTGTTCTGGAAATGGGCGACGGTATCGGGTGTCATCCTGGTCTTGACGATCTTTCTCCTGATCACTTCGTATGTCGAATACCTGTTCCGGAATCTGCCGCGCGGCTGGTCGTTGCTGATGGGCAGGCCAGCCTTGTCAGAATCAACAAGTCAATAGAGTGTGTCCGCCTTGGGTCAGGCAGGTTGGGGAGCTCCGTACAGCTTGCGGTGCAGCGCGCTCAATTGGCGCACCTGCTCGGCGGCGTGGTAGGAGGAGCGCACCAGCGGCCCGCTTTCCACCCATTTGAATCCGATGCCCAGCCCGTACTCCTTCAGCTCGGCGAACTCCTCGGGCGTGTAGTAGCGCTCGATGGGCAGGTGTCTCTTGCTCGGCTGCAGGTACTGCCCGATGGTCAGGATGTCCACCCCCCACTCGCGCTGGTCGAGCATCACGGCTTTCACTTCATCGATCGTTTCGCCCAGGCCCAGCATGATGCCGGACTTGGCCAGCACTTCCGGGTCGAGCTTTTTAGCGTTGGAGAGCGTCGCCGCGGCCCACTCGTAGCGGTCCTGCGGCTGCACCCGCTTGAACAGCCGCGGCACGGTCTCCACGTTGTGGTTGAGGATCTCCGGGCGGGCGTCCATGACGATCTTCAAGGCCTCCAGGCTGCCTTTGAAATCCGGGATGAGCACCTCGATCGAGCAGCCGGGGTGCAGCTCGCGTATCCGCCGGATGACCATGGCGAAGGTCGGCGCGCCTCCATCCGCCCGGTCGTCGCGGTTGACGCTGGTGATCACCGCGTGCTGGAGATTCATCGCTTTCACCGCCTGGGCGACGCGCTCGGGTTCCAGCCAGTCCAGGGGGGAGGGCTGGCCGCGCTTGATATCGCAGAATCCGCACGAGCGGGTGCATACGTCGCCCATCATCAAGAATGTGGCTGTGCCGGCGCCCCAGCACTCGCCGATGTTGGGGCACATGGCCTCCTCGCACACGGTGTGCAGGGCCTTCTGGCGCATCAGTCCCTGCAGCCACTGGTAGGTTTCGCCCGAAGGGGCGCGCACCTTGATCCATTCCGGGCGGCGCGGCGGCGCGGCGGTGATCTCTTCGGGTTTGATCCGATCCCGCGTGGGTGAAAATGGCATCCTTGCTCCTTATTGACTGCCGGTATTCTATCACCGGGTGCACCCATTTTACCCCAAATGTTCGGGCGAAGCTGTTAGTTCATCATTAGAATCTTTCGCTTACCCGCCAGGGGGGCTGGCTCGGAGTAATGAACGCCCCTCGCAGCCATATCTTTCTTGCATTACCTATGTGTATCCCCCGCGCAATAAGGCCGGGCCCAGGCTATAATTAACCTTACCGGGATAAGGCCTGATCTGATCGCTGATTTCGTTATTTCGCCTGGCGCAATACCTGGTGGAAAGGATCTCTCCGCGTGAATAAATCCGTCGTCATCCCTGTTCGATCCTGCGCTATTACTCTCTTGATCTTGACGCTGGCGGTGAGCGCCTGCGCCAACCTGGCCGACACGGCTGAGACTCAGGATACCCAGGCGCTCTACACCGCCGCCGCACAAACGTACAGCGCAGATATGACCCTGCAGGCCGGCATCACCGCCGTCGCCCGGCTGACCGAGCTGGCCCGCACGCCGACAGCCGCCCCGCCAACGTCCACCCACACGCCTGAACCGAGTGCCACGGCGCCCCCAGCGACGCCCACCCCTCCGCCTCCTTTGCCAACCTCCACGCCACAACTGTGTGACTGGGCTGAGTTCGTTAGCGATGTCACCGTTCCGGATAACACCAGCTTCCAACCGGGCGCTGATTTTTCCAAGGCCTGGCGGGTCAGGAACATCGGCTCGTGCACCTGGTCGGCAGGTTACAGCCTGGTTTTTACGGGCGGCGATTTGATGAGCGCGGCGCGCTCGCTTCCCTTACCGGGGGTCATCAGTCCCGGCAAAACCGTGGACCTGAGGGTCGATTTGCGCGCCCCGGCCAGCCCAGGCGTATATAGGGGCGAATGGATGCTGCGCAACCCCGCGGGGGATGTATTCGGCATCGCTGCCAATGCGCTCGAGCCTTTTTGGGTGCAGATCCAGGTAAATCCGATTGGCAGCAGCAACCGCTATGCTTATGACTTTGTCGCTAACTTCTGCCTGGCAGATTGGAGCAACGGCAGCCAGCGGCTGAATTGCCCGGGAGACTCCAGCGACCGCGGCGGCAGTATTCCTGCCGATGGATTCGTCCTGCTGCTGGACCGTCCCGCATTGGAGACCCGGGTTGAAAACGAACCCGCCTTGTGGACCCGGCCTGCCGCCAGTAAAGAGAGTTGGATCGTCGGCGAATACCCGCCCTACCGGGTCAGGGATGGGGACCATTTTCTGGCCGAGATAGGCTGTTTATTCGACAGCCCAGGCTGCAATCTGCGCTTCCAACTGGACTACCGCACCTCTAACGGCGTGGTGCGCAATTTGGGCGCCTGGAGAGAGTTTTACGACAGCAATACCACCCTGATCGATATCGATCTCTCTGACCTGGAGGGCCTCGCGGTGCAGTTCGTTCTCAGCGTAAACAACCTGGGTAAGTACCAGGATGGCAACGCGTTTTGGTTTGTGCCTCACATCCGCAATTTCGTTGAGATCGACCGCGTCGTGCTCACCTGGCTGCAAACCAGTGGAAACGCCTGCAGCGAGCTAAAAATCTATCTATCCAGCCGCAGGAGCGGCGAGGCGAGCGCTTATTCATGCCTGGATGGCAGCGGATATCTGGGCGGCGCCGTCTTGACCGGGAGTGAAGTGGACCGGTTGGTCGAGTTTTACGATCGGCTTAACTCGTTCAACGCCGAGGTCTTTAACGCCGCGACCGAGGAGCTGAACTACCTGGTATTCAGCGGGGGAGGGGTTTCAGACGCGGTAAGCGTAGACATCGAGCTGCTGACCGCCCTCGCCAGCAGTCTTTTCGATCGCATTACCCGCTGATGCACCTGAGATCGCCCGCCTGAACCTCTTGTTCAACGGCGACGAACCCCCGGTAGCGAGCTACGCTCCCTCGGCTACCAGCACCCCGACATCGCTCTGAGCAAAGACCTGCGCGGCTAACCCCGGGATAGTAGTAAAATTCCACCACTCATCCCGCTTTGCGCACGAACAGCCGTATCCCTTCGACCCGCACCACCTCGACCCGGCTGCCGGCGGGGATGGCTGCCTCCCCCGGGACTGCCTCCGCGGTCCATAATTCGCCGCCCAATTGAACCGAGCCTGTGGGGTTGAGCTCGCTGCGGGCGCTGCCCTTCCGCCCAATCAGGCTCTCCATGCCCATGCGGATGGGGGCGCGCTGGGCGCGCAGGGCAAAGCTCAGGACGACGAGAAACAGGCCGCCGGTGGCAAGCGACATGCCCAGGATCAAAGGCACAGACACCCGCTGAAAGCTGGGCACGCTTGGCGAATTGAACAGCACCAGGGCGCCCACGATCAACGAGGCCACCCCAGCCGCGGTTAAAGCCCCGTGGGTGGGCGCTTTGAGATCCAGGACGAAGAGCACGAAAGCCATGAGCAGGAAGATCAGGCCAAACCAGTTCACCGACAGGATACCCAGGCCGTAAGTCGCCAGGGTCAGGCAAACCACCCCGAGGAACCCGGCAATCCAACCGCCCGGGCTGGAAATTTCGATCAGGATAGCCTGCACCCCGATGGTGAGCAGCAGGAAGACGATATTGGGATTGGTCAGGACAGAGAGCAGGCTTTCGATGAAGGAGGGATTGATCGGCGTGACCATGGCGCCCGCGGTGCGCAGGGTGCGCTCGCCGCTGGAGGTGACCACAGTGAAACCGTCGAGCTGGCTCAGCAAGTCGTCCAGATCGACAGCAATGAAATCGACCAGGCCGACCTCCAGGGCTTCTCTGGCGGAGGCTGCCGCGGCTTCTTCGATGGTGCTTTCCGCAAGCTGGATGGCCGCCTCGCTGCGGCGTTCTGCGATGGAACGCACCGTAGCTTTGAGGATGTTCTTCTCTTTGGCCGCCAACGTCTCGCCCAGGTCTTCCCCCTGCCCGCCGACCGGGCTGGCTGCCCCGATAGCTGTCTCGGGAGCCATGGCAGCAGCGTGGCCTGCCAGGGTGATCAGCGTCCCTGCGCTGCCCGCCATGGCGCCGCGCGGCGCCACGTAGACCACTACCGGCACGTTGCTGAGACGGATGGAGGCGATCATCTGCTGCATCAGGTCGACGGCGCCGCCCGGGGTGTTGAGCTGGAAGACCAGCAGCTCGGCGTCATCCCGCTCGGCCTCTCGGATGCCGCGCTTGAGGTATTCGTGCATCGCCGGGGTGATCGGTCCCTCGGCGGTCAGCACTTTCACTTCAGGGGCGCCGTCCTGGGCGCGGCCGGAGGGAGCCGGCAGCAGGGTAAGCAAGCCGGAAAGGATGAAGAGGAAGAACCCTAAGCGCCTGATCATCGTTGACTCCGGAGGAAAGCGGGTAGCGCCCTCCTGGTGCTTATTATAGCTGTTTTTTCGTGGGAGACCGGTCCGGGGTGATATTTGTCACTTGCCGGGGAGAGGTTTTTTCTGTATGCTTTAAACTGGATTTGCTGGCTGGATAAACGTGTTGCCCAAGGAGGGAAGGATGTCCGCTGATCCCTATAAGCGTCTGGCTGAACGCCTGGATAGCCTGCCAAATGGCTTTCCCCCGAGCGAAGATAGCATCGAGCTGCGCCTGCTCGGCCTGCTGTTCACGCCCGAGGAAGCCGAGCTGGCTTCCCAACTGCGCCTGAGCCGCGAGACCCCGGAGCAAATCGCCGCCCGCATCGGGGGCGATCCGGCTGTGCTGCGTGAACAGCTCAAAGGGATGGCCCGCCGCGGACTGATCGGCGCGGCGCGCCTGGAGGCGGGTATCGGCTATGGCTTGATCCCTTTTGTAGTGGGCATTTACGAATACCAGGTTGCTCGCCTGGATGCAGAGCTGGCTCGCGTCTTCGAATCTTACTACCAGCGCGCCTTCGGGCAGATGTTGGGCGTCCAGCCTTCCGTCCACCGGGTGATCCCGGTGAGAGAGAGCGTGCGCATGGATATGGAGGTGCGGCCTTACGAGAGCGCAGCCGATATTCTGGAAAGCGCCCAGGCCTGGGGGGTGCTGGACTGCATCTGCCGCAAGCAGAAAGCCCTGATCGGCGACCCATGCCAGCACCCGCTGGATGTGTGCCTGGCGTTGAGCCAGAAGCCAGGCGCGTTCGATCAGAGCCCGGTGGTGAAATCGCTCACCCGCGAGCAGGCGCAGGCTACCTTGCGCCGGGCGGCCGCGGCTGGCCTGGTGCACTCGGTGAGCAACAGCCAGAGCGGGATTGGCTACATCTGCAACTGCTGCACCTGCTCTTGCGGCATCCTGCGGGGCATGGCGGAGTTGGGGATTGCCAACGTAGTCGCCAGCTCGCCGTTCGTCAACCAGGTGGCTGAGGAGCTGTGCGTTGGCTGCGAGCTGTGCCTGGATTACTGCCAGTTCGATGCCCTGGCGCTCGAAGGCGGACTGGCGGTGGTCAGCGAAATCCGTTGCCTCGGCTGCGGGGTGTGCGTGTCGTCATGCCCGGAGCATGCCCTGGCGCTGGTTCGCCGTCCTGCCGAAGAGGTCCGGGCCACTCCGGCGGATGAAATGGCCTGGCTCAGGGAACGGGCCCAGGCGCGCGGCCTGGATTTAGGCTCTATGATGTAAATATTGGGCTCTTCTTAATTATCTCTTTTGAGATTATCGATTCAATCCAATCTTTTCACTTTGCTTTTCAACTGCTTCAGGCAGGTGTAAGATAACACGAGTACGCATGTCGGGGGCGCTCG
>DATEDC010000197.1:0-33501 GCA_035286585.1 Anaerolineales bacterium | reverse complement strand
CCCAGAAGTTGTCGAAGTTCATGGCCGAGGTGAACAACGTGGGGGTGTTGCGCGGCTCGACCCGCCGCAGCCCCTGGAAGAGCGGGATCGGGTCGCACTCCTGCCCGGCGCACGCGCCCGCAGGGTCGTTGCCGATGTCGGGCAGCAGGGTCATGACGCCGAACGCGTCGGGAGGGGCGAACGCCCCGGCTCCGGGCGCCGGAATGTCAACGAAGGTGCGGAACCGCACGCCCATCGAGGAGGCGACGTCGTTGACGATCTGATTCTCCTGGGTGGCAAAGGGGAAGTCGGTGGCCGTCAGGTCCGCGTTCTGAACGCTTCCGTGGAGCTGAAGGGTGAAGTCCCCGCTCAGGTGGTTCGGGTTGGTCTGGTTCTTGGTCCGGTCGTCCGCGCCGCCGTTGAAGTGGCACGAAGCGCAGGCCTGGACGGTGTCGCTGCCCACCTGCATATCCCAGAAGAGGGCCTTGCCCAGCGCTGCCGCCTCGTTCCTTGCCTCCACCTTTGCTCCACGGGTAGCCCCCCGGTAGTAATCATTCTCATTCGAAGGCAGCAAGTCAGCGGGATCGGCCAGGTTCGCCGTCGAGTTGACCAGGTAATCCGGCATATTCCCAGTTCCATTGACCCCCAGGTCTGGATCGGTGATCCTCAACGAAGGCTTTCGCAGCCCCCCGGTCCCGTTGACAGCGCGGGGCTGGATGAACCCCCGCGCCGGATCGAAGAGTTGTTGGCCCACAATAGAAACTGTCGGCGAGGCGAGTCCAGGGACGGCCGGCACCGAGTATTGGGTGGCAATGTCGGCGAGGACTCCGAATCCTGCATAGCCCGGTTCGCCTGGATCGCCTCCACAGATGATCGAGCCCTCCGGCACGACAACCGAGCCTACAGGGCCGGGGCCTGGGGAGAAGAACTGGTCCACGCTGACGATGCAAGTCGAGGTATCCGGCCCGATCGGGCTGTTGAAGTCGGCCGCCGCCTCGTCGTCCTCGACGCGCTCCTCGCCCGGCGAGACGACGATCGAGTCATAGGTATATTCATACACCGGGACCCCAAGCGGACCTATGCTCTCATCCTCATTCGACTCTGTGACCAGGACGAGAGCACCCGGGACCTCCCACTCGGCGCCTTCGAATTCGATGTTCAGCAGGCGCAGCTCTTCGCCAGTGGAGTGGTTGTAGTTCAGCGGGTGGATCACGTGGCGGGGCAGCGGCACCTCGACGCAACCCGCGGAGCCGGGCGCGCAGGGGTTGTCATTAGAGTCCCTGTATATGAAGGAGCGGCGCCGCTCCTGGGTCAGGCGGTAAGACGGCCAGCCCTGAGCGTTACCCGCTACAGATGGCTCGAGCGCGAAGGCGTAGGGGTTGTCCAACATCTGCTCGAGCTCGTCCCAGATCGGGACATCTTTCAAAGACCCCAAGGGACTCTCCACCTCGAAAGCGAAGAACGCCTGGTCGAAGGGGATGAGACCGGAGTTGTCTGTGATGTCCCCCGGGGCTGCCAGGACGGCCGTAACAGCGAGCAAGGTGAAAAAGATTATGCCTGCTGCGAGCCTACGTTTGGTATTAAATAATTTTAATAGTTGCATTTCTACATCCTCCGCTTGTTCAATAAATTTGTTGCTTTTGCTTCTATCCTATGCGCTCATTTTTGAGTTTACAATTCATAGATTCCTCCTCTTGGATTGAATGGAATAAAACGCCGATATTTATTGCTTTCGTTTGTTACCCTCCTTCCGAGCCTGGATGTCACGGACGATCGTGAGCAGCTCTGCTGACTCTTTGATGAGAATCTCGTCGTGATCGTAGAGATTAATCTTGTTATCCAGGCTGTTAACGATGATGACGGGGAGAAATGGAAAACGTTCCAGTATCTGAGAACGCAGGGTTGGAAACGGTGTGTTCGGGCTAAGTTCCAATATGACCAGGTCGGGTTGAGATTGCTCAAGAGCTTGGGGAAGTGATTCGTGTGTACCAAGTTTGATTTTTCGCAAGGCAAACTCGTTCTCGCTTTCCAAGATGCTCGCCCCACCTAATGTCAAAGCAGATTCATTGCCGATCAGGAGAATTTGCATTGGCACCACTTCTTGTGTTGCCTCAACACCTACTGGGGATAAACCAACCATTCACCGATTTTCCGAAGGGGTACGTAGAATAATGGTTGATCGTAGAATTAGGATAATTCAGATAATTTTTTTCCGAATATTTAAAAAATCTTAATGAACTTCTTAGTTTATATTAAGAAATTTTCCTAACTTTGTCTATAATCCAGCCTAATCGATCTGATCTTTATGCGTATATTTTTGAGGAGTTTTTTGGACTATGAAAGATAATCCAATTAGCAGGTTCGGATTACTTCTCTAATCCCCCTTGCCGCGTATTTGTTAGGATTTCAGTCTGCATTCCAGGGCAGAGTCTTCCCGGCTTAATTTACCTCTTTGCAAGTCGACCCTGAATCTTTGTAAGACCATGTCGCTGGGAAAACTCCACTAATTCTCCGCGCGTGGAGATGCCTAATTTGTGTGAAATATTATTCACGTGAACTTTAACTGTATTCGGTGATATGCTCAGTCGTTGACCGATAACCCGGTTATCATAACCCGCACCAAGCTCTCTTAGAACCTCGAACTCTCGCGCAGTCAGTGTATTCTCGCCTCCGTGACCAGCGAGGCGTTGTTTTAACCATCGCGTGGTCTCTTCGATGTATCGGCTGCTGAGCTCCCGGGAGATGGCCAGCTCTCCACGCTCCAGGGCGCGCAAGGCCACCAGCAATTTCGGGATGTCAATATCTTTGATCAGGTAACCCTTGGCGCCTGCCCTGAGCGCAGCGAAAGCGATCTCTTGTGACTCGTGTACGGTCAAAAAGACGATCATAAGATCCTTGCGAATCTTCAACAATCTGTCCATGGCTTCGACCCCATTGCCATTCGGCAAGCCTACATCCATCAAGACCAGGTCGGGCATTTCAGCTTGCGTCAGGCGGATCGTTTGTCGGATTGTTGCGGCTTCTCCGACCACGTTGAAATCCGGTTGCTTGCTGAGAACGCTGACCAAACCGGCCCTGAATAGCGCGTGGTCATCTACCACGAGGATTTTAATCACCTTGGACATATCATTTAACTTCTGGATTCTGCTGGTAAGGTATCCAGAGCGAGAATTGCGTACCCGAATTGAGACCTGAGGTAAGGATCATTTTCCCATTCACTTCACTGGCTCGCTCCTCCATGAAATGGATCCCAAAATGCCCCTTGGTGAGAGGCTGGTGTGTGTCGAATCCGCGCCCATCGTCCGTTATGTGGATTGCCAGACCGTCGTCTTGCCAGGCAATTCCAATTTCAACCTGATTGGCTCGGGCGTGGTTTTCAATATTACCTAGCGCTTCACGCAAAATCCATATAATTTGTTGGAGGATTAGCGGAGGGAGAGGCCTGGCTTCGCCTGAATAGTGGATGTCCAGGTTAAATCCAGCCCGATCTGCAATCCTCTGGGCGTAATTTGTCAACGTCGAACGCAGATGGGGTATCTCTTCGGGAGTTAACGCAACCAACAGGTCTCGCATTTGCTGATATGCCTCGGTGGTAGTATTCTGGAGTTGTATCAAGTCCTCCACGAGGGGGGCCTCAACTGCCTGGTACGTGGTAACTATTTGGGCTAATTTCATGCGCAGGTAGGCCAGATTGTGCCCTAGTGTAGCGTGCATATCGCGGGCAATCCTTTGCTGAATGCTGATATGGGATGACCCGTGTCGGTCCAGTGTAACCTGAAGCCGGATGCGATCTAGTGTAGTGACCATTTCAGTAGTCATACCAAGTAGAAGTTTCTCTAGATTTGGGTTTATTTTTAATTCCTCGGTATGATACAAATACAGGATACCTACCGGCTGATCGCTGCCGTTCAAAGGGAGGCAGTAACTATAGGACCATACTTCTTCTCGCTCCTCGCCTGTGCAAACACAAGGGTTTAGTTGAAGCGACTCATTCTTCACTAGAGGTTTGTTCAAACTACAAGCCTGCTCCTTACGATGCTGGACAAGAGCGAGGAGTTGTGTAGGTTTGTGTGACCAACTGGCTGCGAGATAAAAGCTGCCATTGCTGGGGTTGCTCAACAACAGTTGTGCACCGCTGATCTTGAGGTTGACACGTACGGATTGAATAACAATGGTCGCTGCTTCCCGCTCATCCTGCGCCTCAGCCAACTGTTGGATCAACTTTTGCAAGCTGTTATAACTGGTCTCAGATTGTTGGTATGCAGAGGAAAGGCGGTCTAATCTATTGAAAATATAATTGCCTGCAAAGAAAGATACTAATCCATAGAAGAACACATCCCGTACGAAATCTGGTACCAGTCCTATGCCCCTAAATAGCACCTTGTGCTCGATTGTTTCGTACAGAACCACCCCCGTCATAACTAGAACGACGACAAGCCATCGCCTTCGGGACAGCAGTTTTATATAATCTCTAAATATAGCTGCTCGACGCAACATCGGTCAATCTGGTATACCTTGATCGGTTTGGGTCACTCGTGTTGGCGATCATAAGATTTATATAAATTATAACTGAAAAGTGAGAGTGTCAATAGTATTACAGCGCAAAGTCGCGCATCAGGGTTGAAAAACAGCAAATAGAAAAGGACATGGTAACCTACTCCAAACACGCTCAAGTGAAAGCCGCTCGCACTTCGTGGGCCACGCAAAATGATTTCGCTGTGAAGGTGCGTTCCACACCGAGCGAGCCAGCACCTTAACAACTCAATCACTCGCTATCTGGTGAAAGTGTATCGAGCACTTCACCCGTTTCGGGATCCACCAACAAGTTACCCAACCGGGTCACTTCACCGCCTTCTTGGGCTCGCTCACCGTTCCAATACTGGTAAGGGGCATCTTTTACCATGACCCACCAGAGAGCCTCAGCGATGCGCTGGGCTAGAGCGGAGATGGCTTTCATGTAGGTGACTCGCCCGCGATAGGCGTTGAACCACTCGCGCAAGCGTCCTTTGCCGTGAATGGCAAACACCTTTGCCACCGAGAGCAGATGAAACTTGACCCGTTTGTTGCCCGGGAAATGATCCGCCAGGTGCAGTCGGGGCAGGCTCAGAACCCCAAGATCATCAACATCGGCTCGATCAGCGCCTACACCAGCAGCCCCTCCCGGGCAGAGTACTGCCTGAGCAAAGCGGGACTGGGTATGATGACCAGGCTGTGGGCTGACCGGCTGGCGGAATTTGGCATCAACGTATACGAGATTCGCCCTGGAATTGTCGCCACAGACCTGACCTCGGTCGTCAAGGATAAGTACGACCATCTCATCCTGGAACAGGGCGTCACGCCAATCCGGCGCTGGGGCCAGCCTGAAGACGTCGGCAAAGCTGTCGTTGCCATTGCCCAAGACTTGCTCCCCTTCAGTACTGGAGAAGTGATCAATGTGGATGGCGGTTTTCATTTATCGCGGTTATAAAGAAGGACCGAGATGACGCGTATCGTGACATTTGGTGAAATTATGCTCCGTCTCTCACCGCCTGGGAACTTGCGTTTCACCCAGGCGCGCAGTTTTGATGTCATATACGGCGGCGGTGAATCAAACGTCGCCGTTTCGCTGGCATACTTTGGCTTGCCGGCTGAATTTGTCACCCGCCTTCCGAATAACGAGATTGGCGAAGCCTGCCTGCAGTTCCTGCGCCAGCAGGGTGTGGGAACCCGCCACATCGTGCGCGGCGGCGGACGGTTGGGGATTTACTTCCTAGAACACGGCGCTGTGCAGCGCGGCAGTAAAGTGATTTATGACCGGGAGGCTTCAGCGCTGGCAACTATCCAACCCGGCACGATCGACTGGGAAACCGTTTTTGCGGATGCCACCTGGTTTCACTGGACAGGCATCACCCCCGCTATCTCAGCAGGAGCGGCTGAGACCTGTTCAGAGGCGGTGCGCTTTGCCAGGGACAAAGGCCTCACGGTATCATGCGACCTGAACTACCGCTCCAAGCTGTGGAAATGGGGCAAACCCGCCGGTGAAGTGATGCAGGAGCTGGTCGCGTTGTGCGACCTCGCCATTGGCAATGAGGAGGATGCTGCCAATGTGTTTGGCATTCACGCTCCAGATACCGATGTGACCTCCGGCATGTCGAATCGTTCGGCGACCTGAGCGTAGCTGGGTTGTTCCGGATCGAAATACAGGCTCAACAGCAGATCACGACAGCGCTCATCCAGCATATTCAGACCATCGAAGAGCCAATCTGCACGTTCCCAGCGCTCCACCAGATTGGAGGCTCCGTCGCCGGTAAACTCGCTCAGGGCGACGTCCTCTCCTGGGCCGACTCGCTCCCGACGATGACGCTTCAGCCAGCGCCAGGTGTGTCGTTTAGTCACCGTAGCCAGCCACGAGGCCAGGTGGGTATCGTCCCGCAGGCTTTCCAGGCTTTGAATGAGGATGGTAAAGGTGGTTTGGGTGACGTCGGCTGCATCGTCGGTAGCCAAGCCATAATTGAGTGCAATCGAGTAAACAAGTCTTTCGTACTTGTCCAGCAATCGTTCCCAGGCAGAGATATCTCCTTGTCGACAAGCCTGGATGAGTTGGTAATCAGTTTCGGACATGAGTTACCAGGCGCTCCTATGTGGATCGATCTCTCCATTAACCTGGTCAGGCGAGCTGGGAAAAGCATTTCTTAAGGGAATTATAACGTATTCTCTCGTAAGTGGATATTTCTACTCGTATTTTATTAGCAGCCCTAGAGTTGCGCCAGGAACTCCGCCACGGAGAGGATTGGGATCCTCTCGAATTCTCTCATCTCCAGGAGATCGGCATCCCCAGATACGATCATATCGGCATTCCCCTCTACAGCCGCTTCCAGGAAGCGATTATCTTTTGGGTCTCTATAGGCATTAATCTGGCGGTGAGGAGATACCAGTTGCCCCCTTAGCCGGACCAGGTTGATCAACGCGGTAACATCGTCTGATAGGATATGGTACTTCTTTTGGATTTGCGAACGGCTGAGGACCTCTACCAATTCCATCATCAGAGGCACCGAATAAACAATCGTGAAGCTACCATCACGCAGATGGCGGAGAACCTGGCCCGATCTACCCTGCCTGCGGATAAGCGCGCTGGCCAGCACGTTCGTATCAATGACAACGCGCAAAGGTTATTCTCTGCGGGCTGCCTCGATATCGGCAGCTATTTCTTCATCGCTATAAGCCGCGTTGGCTTCAGCCAATCGATCCCAAACCTGATCGAATCGGGCCAGCACTTCACTTTCCTGGATTTCCAGAAAGTGCAAATAATCCGGGTAGGAGATGAGGACTGCCTCGGGTCGGCTGCCGCGGGTCAGCACAACCGGGGTCCTTCTGCGTACTACCTCATCGAAGATGGCACGGAAACGGCGTTGTAATTCGGTTACACCGATGATCTTCTGCATCTCAAACTCCTGTAGTTCATATTCAAATACATATTGTACTACAAATTCAGCTATGGTTATTATAGAGGTAAGCGATGACCTTAAGTTGAGCCAGACAGGTTCTGCACACTTTACCAGTGGCAGGAATTAAAATCTCTTTCCCCGGGTTGGATGCGCGGGGAATTTTGACGGTATAATAGCCTGCACTCCACTGCCAGAGGTATACATGCTGAGATTTCATCGATCACACAAGGTTTTGCACGGATTTACTGCGCTCTGCCTGTTATTGGCAGGGCTGTTCATTTCGAGAGCCAACCCGGCTCTCTCCGAGAGGGTGCCGCAGCCCTCCGAGACTGCCGAGCCAGAAAACCCAACCCTCCCAGCGGATTCGCCTCCTGCCGTCCTGTCCGAAACGTTTCAGGTGTTCTTCCCCGCAACCTACGTCGCTATCGGGTCGCAGTCCATCCAACTGAATGTAGCCTGGCTGACAGGCGCGGATGGCAATGTGAAGACCAATTTCCTGCCCGGCAACCAGGTGCGCCTCAACGTGAGCGGGGAGGCGAGGCGGAATGCGACCATTGGCTTGCAGTGGTCCCTGGACGGCCCCTGCGGAGCCAGCGTGGTCTCCAGCGAAACCCTCAACCTGACGGCTGGCCCGTGGAGTCACAGCACGACGATAGCTGCCCCGGATTGCCCGGGTTTCTATATCAGCACCGTCCAGACGACCTACCAGTTTGAAACAGACCATCTGGATGCGCTTCTGACCGTCCTCAGCCCTACCAGCGACGTGGTCGTCTATACCTTCCCCCGCCAGGGCTTTGACCGCTGCTACTTGCCGACCATCGAACAAATGCAGAACTGGTGGACGAACAGCCCCTATTGGGCCTTCAATATCTACCTGGGCGGCAGCATGTTTTTCTGCCAGAACGATATCCCCAACGAGGCGTGGGTGTACCAGGCAGCCGAGCAGGGCTGGGCTTTCATCCTGACCTGGGTGGGCCCCCAGGCGCCGTGCACCAATTTCCGGGAGAAGATCAGCTCGAATCCCACGACTGCTCGCTCCCAGGGTCGCAGCGAAGCCGAGGCGGCGCTCAATGCCGCCCGGGGCAGGGGCTTTTTGTCGAACGCGGTGATCTATTACGATATGGAGGGCTACGGCTCGACAGCCTCCAGCGCGTGCCGCGAGGCAGTTGATGCTTTTATCCTCGGCTGGAGCGAGCGCCTGCACCAGCTTGGGGTCAAGGCGGGCGGCTACGGCTCGCCGGCCACCTCGCACATTGCCGATTGGGCGGACAACAACCCGGCGCCCGACGACGTATGGATCGCCCATTGGGTGTACTACTGTAGAGATGATAATAACAATTATTATTTTTGCTACAACCCGAATGCGACGGTGTGGAGCTCTTATCTAGCTAACACCCTGTGGGCAAATCACCAGCGGCTGCGGCAGTACACCGGCGGGCATCGCGAAACCTGGGGAGGCGTTTCCCTGGTGATCGACAGCAACGCCCTGGATGGCGAGTTGACCAGGATACCCGGCCTGGGGCCCGAGGCTGTGGGCGGTGAGCCTGAGGCGGTTCTGCTTTCCGCCACGCCCACCATCCAGGCCATGCAGCGGCTCTCGCCGCAGGCCGGCTGGGTCTTGCGCGATGGGCACCTGCTGCTGACGGACGACGGCGGAGGTAGCTGGCGCGACGTCACTCCATCCGCCGAAGGCGTCAGCCCCATCCTGGCGGTCGAATTTCTGGACTCGCAGCAGGGCTGGCTGGCGCGCCTGCCTGCACAGCTCGAACTATCCCCCGAAATCGAAATCTTGCGCACCGCGGATGGCGGCCTGAGCTGGGAAAGCTCTTCGTTATCGCTCGCCGGAGGCGCCTACGACTCCCCGATCGCCAATGCATACCTGGAGTTCAGCGACGCTCAAAACGGCTTCTTAGCCCTCAAGCTGCAAAGCGGCGGCAGCTTCAGCCTGGGGCGCCTGTTCGCCACATCAGATGGCGGCCAGACCTGGGAGGAGCGCCTCCTGCCCCTGGGCGAGCCGGTCGCCTTCCTGGATGCCGAGAGGGGCTGGACGGCAGGCGGGCCGGCTGGCGACCAGTTGTTCCACACCCTGGATGGCGGGCGCACCTGGCAGCCGCAGCATATTCCGCTGCCTGCTGAGCTGGATTACGGGCAGGTATTCATCGGCCTGCCGCAGTTCGACGCCGGCGGCGCTGGCTATCTGCCCGTCACGGTAGCGCAAACCGGCGGCTCCAGCCTGCTGGTTCTGCGCAGCCAGGACCTGGGCAGCAGTTGGGAGGTGGCGCAAAAGATCGACCTCGACCCGGCCTTCACGCCAGGCATCGGGCTGCCCTTCAGCCTGGCCTCGGACGGGGCGTGGCGGGTTGGGATCGGTGAGGGGATGCTGGCCGGCGCTGAGCCGCGGGGCGTATTCCAGGCTTTGGACGCAACCGGCCTGCCCCAGGGTGTGATTGCCCTGGATTTCGACGGCTCCCAGAACGGCTGGGCGCTGGCGCAGGAGGGGAACTGTTATGGCGAGAAAACGTCCCCGGGAGGAGGCGACCAGCCTCTGCGCTGCGAGCAGGTCACGCGCCTGCTGGCAACCACGGATGGCGGACAGACCTGGCGAGATATTATCCTACCCTGAGGTCAAAACATGTGCAGCACCGCCCGTGAGGCCCAATCGAAGAGCGGGCTGGCGAAAATGCTGAGTGCCACGGTGGCCAGGGCGGTCGCGCCGGCGGTCAGGCTCAGCCAGGGCTCGCGGCGGACTTCCGGCTCGCCCTCCTGCATGTACATGATCACCACGATGCGCAGATAGTAGTATGCCGAGATCAGTGAGGTGAGCACGCCGATCAGCGCCAGTCCGACGTAGCCGCCCTGCAGCACGGCGCGGAACAGGTAGAACTTGCCCACGAAGCCCAGGGTGGGCGGCACGCCGGTGAAAGAAAGCATAAAGACCGCCATCGCAGCCGCCAGGCCCGGGTATTTGCGCCCCAGCCCGGCGTAATCGCTCAACGCCAGGCCGGCGTGCTCGGCCTTCTCCAGGGCGATCACCACCGCCCAGGCGCCGAAGGTGGTCAGCGCGTAAGCCAGCAGGTAGAACAGCGCCGCGGCCACGGCGTCCCCTGCCACTTCCGGCATCCCAAACGGGACGACAGCCATCAGGATGTAGCCGGCGTGGGCGATGCTGGAATACGCCAGCAGGCGCTTGATATTGCTTTGGGCGATGGCGACCACGTTGCCCAGGATCATAGTCAGGGCGGCCAGCGCCCACAGGATGGGCGCCAGATCCACCGCCAGCGCCGGGAAAGCCACCACGAAGACCCGCAGCAGGGCGGCGAAACCGCCCGCCTTGGCGCCCACCGACATGAAAGCCGTCACCGTGCTGGGCGCGCCTTCATAGACGTCCGGCGTCCACATGTGGAACGGCACCGCGGCCACTTTAAAGCCCAACCCGATCAGGATCAAGGAGGCGCCCGCCGCTAAAAGGGTCAGGTCGGTGGCGCCCGCCTGCACCGCAGCCACCACGCCTGCCAGGCCGGTGGTGCCGGTGGCGCCGAAAACCAGGGCGATGCCGTAGACCACGAATCCGCCCGCAAAGGCGCCCAGCAGGAAGTATTTCAGCGCAGCTTCCTCGGAATCCAGGCGCGGCCGGGCGAAGCCAGCCAGCACATACAGCGGGATGGAGAGCAGCTCCAGCGCCAGGAACACTAAGATCAAGTCCGAGGCGATGGACATCAGCATCATCCCGCTGATCGAATAGAGCAATAAAATGTAGTACTCGCTACGCTCGATATTCATCCGCCGCAAATAATCGTAAGCCAGGCCGATCGCCACCAGGCCGCTCCCCAGGATGATCGCACTCAAGAAGACCGAGAAGCCATCCACCGAGACCATGCCGTTGAAGGCGACAACAGATCGTCCAGCCTGGGCAAGCGAGAAACCCAGGGTCACCAACAAGCCTAATGCGGCGAGCAGCACGGTGAAGCCTTTGCGCTCTTCGGGCAGAAGCAAATCCACCAGGATGAGCAGCGTGGTCCAGGATACCAGGACGATCAGGGGCAGGATGGCCTGGAAATCAGAAATGGTCATAACATCCTCTCAGCAGGTGCGTAAACGGCCTGGCTGCACAGCTTAAACCCCTGGCATCAGTGCATGACCAGGGCTGCGTTCTGCACCACAGCCACCAATTTATCGACAGCCGGCGCCATCAGGTTGAAAAACGGCTTGGGGTACAGCCCGATCCAGAAAATGAAGACCAGCAGCGGCGCCAGGGTGAGCATCTCGCGCCAGTTCAGGTCTTTCAGCTTGAGGTTCTCCTCTTTATCGGCGGGTCCCAGGAACATCTTCTGGAACATATACAGCATATACACCGCCGCCAGGATCACGCCCACCGCGGCCAGCCCGGCAAACCAGTAAGAACCCAACTGGCTGCCAGCCTGGCCGGCGTCCCAGGCGCCCAGCAGGATGGTGAACTCGCCCACAAAGCCGTTCAAACCGGGCAGCCCCATGGACGACAGGGTTACGATCAGGGTCATCGCCGCGTAGACCGGCATGATCTTCCACAGCCCGCCGAAGGCGTCCATATCCCGTGTGTGGCGACGCTCGTAGATCATGCCGACGATAAGGAACAAAGCGCCGGTGCTCAGGCCGTGGTTGACCATCTGCAAGATGCCGCCCTGGATGCCTTGCGGGTTGAGGGCAAATAACCCCAGCATCACAAACCCCAGGTGGCTGACCGAGGAGTAAGCTACCAATTTTTTGACATCTTGCTGGGCGTAAGAGACCGCCGCACCGTACAGGATGCCCACCACCGCCAGGCCCGCCATCCAGGGAGCCAACTGCACGGCAGCCTGCGGAAAGAGCGGCAGGTTGTAGCGCAGGAAACCGTAGGTGCCCATCTTCAGCAGCACCCCAGCCAGGATCACCGAGCCGGCGGTGGGCGCTTCCACGTGAGCGTCCGGCAGCCAGGAGTGCAGCGGCCACATGGGGACCTTGATCGCAAAGGCGGCGGCGAACGCCAGGAAGAGCCAGAACTGCGTCCCCGCGGGGATATTCCCCGCCGCGATCAGCTCGGGCACGGAGAACGTGCCCCCCTGGATGCCCAGCCACAAGATCGCCAGCAGCATCAGGATCGAGCCTGCCATGGTGTAGAGGAAGAATTTGACGGCGGCGTACATGCGGTTCGGTCCCCCCCACACCCCGATCAGGAAGTACATCGGCACCAGGGTGAACTCCCAGAAGATATAGAACAGGAACAGGTCCAAAGCCAGGAACACCCCCACCATGCCCACTTCCAAAAGCAGGAAGAAGAGCATGAAATCCTTGACCCGGTCCTCAACCGCCGTCCAGGTGGACAGGATCGAGAGCGGCGTCAGGAAGGTGGTCAACAGCACCAGCAGGATGCTCAACCCGTCCACGCCCAGGTGGTAGGAGATATTCCAGCCCGCCACCTGAATCCAGGGCACGTCCACTACCAGTTGCAGGTCGGGGTTGGAGGCGTTAAACTGTGCCAGGGCGAACAGCGAGATCGCAAAGGTCATCAGCGAGGTAATCAGTGCCACCCAGCGGATGGCGTTCTTGCGCTCATTGTTCAAGAACAGGATCACCAGGATACCCAGCAGCGGGAAGAATGTGAGCAGGGTAAGTATATCGAAATTCATGGCACGTCCTCGTCCGTAATGATTTCGGCCTCCATCCAGCCAGAAGCGGGCAGGGATCGAGAGCCAGGCAGGTACTTTTCAGTTCGCAAGGATCAAGTAACCCAGGATTGCGACCACGCCAATTAATACCGATAGCGCGTAGTTACGCACGTAGCCAGTTTGAATGCGCCGCATTTGGGCAGCCAAATCCTTCGTAACCGTCGCCAGCCCATTGGCGATGCCGTCGATAATGCCCAGGTCGATGCGCAGGGAGAGCAAACGGGTGCCCTGGTTGAAACCAGCGGTGATGACCTTATCGTGAAACCAGTCGTGCCAGAAGCGCCAGTCGATCACCTCTGCCAGGAACTTGGAGAGGGCGATGTACGGGTTGAGGATCACCGCCCAGTAAAGCTCGTCCACCCACCACTTTTTCTCCAGCGCGGTAAATACCGGCCCCAGCACACCGCGCAGGGGATCATCCGGGCGCCTGGCAGCCGGCAGCTTTTGCTGCTCCTGGTAGCGCTGGATGTAGAGCAGCCAGGCCAAAAAGATGGCCACCAACGCCAGGGCGATGGAGATAGCCGCCACCACGGGGTTGAAACCGCTCGCTCCAGCCGTTTCAGCCGCCGCCTCGCCAACGTGGGCTTCGCCGGGGACCCCTCCGAGCTGGATGGTGTGTTCCAGCCAGTTTCCGAAGGTGTGCAGAGCGGGCAAATTCAAGACACCGCCCAGCAGCGACAGCCCAGCCAGAACCACTAAAGGCGCAGTCATGATCGGCGGGTTTTCGGAGGCGTGGGCAGCCGGATCGCTGCGCGGCTCGCCGAAAAAGACCAGGAATATCTGCCGGCCGATATAAAAGGCGGTGAAGAAGGCCGCGATCGTCAGCAGCCAGTAGACGGTCGAGTTCAGGTGGTTGGCTTCCGCCAGGATCTCGTCCTTGGACCAGAAACCCACCAGGGGCGGGATACCCGCCAAGGCGAGTGCACCGATCAGGTAGACCCAATAAGTGATCTTCATCCGGCTGCGCAGACCGCCCATGTTGCGCATATCCTGGGGGTCGAAGTGGTGCAGATGTTTGGCCTTCTTCTTTAACACCGGGTCGTGCTCGATATGGTGGTGCCCGTTTTCCAACCCCTGGATCACGGACCCGGAGGAGAGGAACAGCAGGGCTTTGAAAAAGGCGTGGGCTACCAGGTGGAACATACCGGCTACAAAGGCGCCCATGCCCACCGCTGCCACCATGAAGCCCAATTGGCTGATGGTGGAATAGGCCAGCACCCGCTTGATATCGAACTGGCCGACCGCGATGGTGGCGCCCAGCAGGGCGGTCAGCCCGCCCACAATGGCAACCAGGCTTTGAGCCGCAGGCACTGCCACATAGAGCGGGTAGGAGCGCGCCACCAGATAAACCCCGGCAGTGACCATGGTCGCAGCGTGGATCAACGCCGACACCGGAGTGGGACCCGCCATGGCGTCCGGCAGCCAGACGAACAGCGGCAACTGGGCCGACTTGCCGGTCACGCCCAGCAACATGAACACCGTGATCAGCAGGAGCGCCGTCGGCGCCGCCTCAGCCACCTGGGGCACCTTCTCGAAGACCCCTGAGAATTCAAAGGTGCGGAAAAGCACGAACATGGTGAAAGCTGCCAGCAGAAAGCCGAAATCGCCGATCCGGTTGGTGACAAAGGCTTTCTTGGCGGCAATCGCGTTACCAATCCCTTTTTCGCCCTTCTCATACCAGAAGCCGATCAGCAAGTAAGAGCACAACCCCACGCCCTCCCAGCCAACGAACAGCATCATGTAGTTGTCGGCGCTGACCAGGATCATCATCGCCAGGATGAACAGGTTGAAATAAACGAAAAAGCGGGGGTAGCGACCTGGATCGCCGTTGTGGCGGACGTCTTCGTGCATGTAGCCGATGGCATAGATGTGGATCAAGGTGCCCACCCCAGACACCACCAGCATCATGGTCACCGAGAGGGTATCCACCTGGAAAGCCCAGCGCAGATGCAGGTCTCCGACGGTGATCCAGTCGGCCAGCGGCACGACCATACCCTCGGGATGTCCCACCAGGGAGATCGCCAGCAGCGCCGAGACGACGAAAGCCAGTCCCGAAGCCGCGCTGGCAATGGCGCCGATAGCCTTCTCGGGAAGCCGCCCCCCAAAGATCGCATTGATCAGCAGACCAGCCAGCGGGAAAAATAATATCCAGGGCACCAGGCTGAAAAATTGCGCCCCACCTGTGGTTGCCTCGCTCAAGTACATAAGCCTCTCCAGCTTCCTTCCAGAGAAATTGGTATTCTCAGCCCTTCATGCTGTTCATCTGGTCGACATCGATGCTCTGCTTGGTATGAAATATCGCCACCATCAGCGCCAGGCCCACCGCAACCTCTGCCGCGGCCACAGTCATGATGAAAAAAACGAAGATCTGGCCGCTCACTGAGCCGTAATAACGGGCGAAGGCCACAAAAGCCAGGTTACCGGCATTGAGCATCAGCTCGATCGACATGAAAATCACGATGGCATTGCGCCGGATCAAGACGCCCATCGCGCCAAGCGAGAACAGTACCGCTGAGAGACCGATGTAATAAGATATTGGTAGCATGCAGCTCCTTCCGGCTGGTCTCAAGCCTGCTTTTTTGTCAGCACTATGGCGCCGATCATCGCCACGAGCAACAATACCGAGGTCACTTCAAAGGGCAGCAAGTAGCGGTTGAAAAGAACTTCGCCGACTTGCGTCGGGCTGCCAAAGGCTGCTGCGGGTGCCCCTCCCGCCGGGAAGGCGCCGATCTGGGTCAAGATGATGTAGGCAGCCTCCACCATTAGGACCACACCCAGCCCGAGCGCCAGAGGGCGCAGCCAGCGCACCGCCGGCGTGCGCCCGGTACGCTCTGCGCCCAACAACATGATCACGAACAGAAACAAGACCATGATCGCGCCGGCATACACCGTGACCTGGGCCAGGGCGATGAATGGCCCGCTCAGCAGCACATAGAAGACGGCCACCGTGCCAAAATTCAAGATCAGGAACAAGGCAGCGTAAACCGCGTTCCTGGAGAACAGCATACCCACCCCAGAGGCAATGGCGACGGTAGCCAGGACAAGAAACAGGATCAAGTCAGTGGTCATGGATCACCCAGTTTGTATCCTTCACTCGCACCCTAATCAGCCGGATCCTTCATCTCGGGTACAGAACGCGTATATTTGCCGGGCTCCACCTTTTGAGGGGTGGTTTTGCCTCCTTCAAGCACAGGCACAAGCAGCATCTCTTTGGTGTAGATCGCCTGCCGCCGGTCGGTAAACGAGAGCTCGTAGTTATCTCCCAACACAATCGCTTCCGTCGGGCAGGCGTCTTCGCAGTAGCCGCAGAAGATGCAGCGCAGCATATTGATTTCGTACGTGCTTGCGTAGCGCTCACCGGGGGAATAACGCGCCTCATCCGTGTTTTCAGCAGATTCAACAAAGATCGCGTCCGCCGGGCAGGCAACGGCGCACAACGAACAACCAATGCACTTTTCCAGGCCGTTGTCGTAACGCTTCAGCTCGTGCCGGCCCTTAAAGCGGGTGCGCACCGGACGTTTGACCTCCGGGTACTGGATCGTCACCGGCCTTTCAAACATCGACTTAAAGGTGGTGCTTAAACCACGCACAATTTCTCTAAACATAACTGTAACTACCTCCTGGCAATCGCTCTCCTAGCAAAAAACACCACTAAAAGGAAGAAAAGAATCGAAAAAATCGGAATCGCCCACAAGGCATTCAAAATAATCCCCACGGCGGTGATGAGCACGTTGCCCAGGGCGAGGGGGAAGAGCATCTTCCAGCCGAACGCCATCAAGCGGTCGTAGCGGATGCGCGGCAAGGTAGCCCGCACCCAGATCATGCCAAACAGCAGCACCAGGACTTTCAGAAACAGGTTCAGCGGTCCAAACCAGGGCCAGACATCCACCGGCAGCGGTCCGCGGAAACCACCTAAGAAGAGCGTGGCAGTGATGGCGCTGACCGCAATCATCTTGATGTACTCAGCCATGAAGAACAGGGCAAATTTCAAGCCAGAATATTCCACATGGTAGCCGGCGGTCAATTCCTGTTCGGCCTCGGGCATGTCGAAGGGTGACCGGTTGACTTCCGCCAGGGTGGAAATCCAAAACACCAGGGCACCCACCGGTTGGAGAAAGATAAACCAGCGCATATTCCTCTGCGCTTCGACAATATCAAACAGGTTCATCGATTCTGTCAGCAGGATTGGGCCTACAAACGACAGGCCAAGAGCCAGCTCGTAGCTGATCATCTGCGCCGAAGATCGAATGCCTCCCAACATCGCGTATTTATTGTTAGAAGACCAACCTGCCAGCACAATCCCGTACACTGAGATCGAGGCGATGGCGGCAATATACAGGATACCGACATTCAGGTTAGCAAGCGAAAGGGCGATCTCGCGTCCGAAGATCACCACCGTGCCGCCCCAGGGGACCACAGCCATAATGATCAGCGCCGGGACTACCGTGATCATCGGCGCCAGAATGAAGATGAGCTTGTCAGCCCGGGCCGGGGTCAACTCTTCCTTGAAAACCAGCTTCACCCCGTCGGCGATAGGCTGCAGCCAGCCGCCTGGCCCAGCCCGATTCGGACCGATGCGCACCTGAATGCGGGCCAATGCCTTCCTCTCGTAGAAGGTTACGTAGGCAAAACCCAGCAGCATCGTGACGACCAGGATGATGGATTTGATCAGCCACTCTAAAAGCAATGCGAAATCCATGCGCTACCTCGCCTATCTTATGAAGTCAGACAGCAACGCGCTCAACCACACGGACCTGAACACCCACCGGCCCGGCAATCGGGAGCCCCATACTGCGCGGCACGAGCACCACATCCAACGGCAGGCTCCTATCCAACCGGGCGACAACCACGTTGCCGGATCCGTTCAAGGTCACCTGCACGGTATCGCCCTCCCGCACGCCAAGCTCTCTGGCGTTGGAGGGATGCATGAGCACGTGCGGCTGGCCGATGCGCGGGTGCAGAAGCCTGGAGGGGAGAACTGTATTGCCGCGGTCATACAAGCGCGTCACCGGCACTGCCAGCAGGCTGCCCGCGGCGGTCTTTACCTCGGGCCAGGCTGGCCAACCCAGCGTCACCGTCTCACCGCGATGAGCCGCAGAGGAGAGTTGAACGCCCAGCCCCTGCTTATTCTCATATGATGTGCCGCCGTAATATAAATCACCCCGCCCGACTATCGGCCACTGTTCGCTCACTTTGGCGAGCTCGTTGTAGGAGACTCCGGCGTAATCCGGCACCTGGCTGGCGATCCGCTCCATCACCCTGGCGGGCGAGCGACCTTCCAGCTCCAAGCCCAGGAGCTGACCAATCTGTGCGCTGATGGCGAAATCGGCTTTCACCCCGGCTGGCTCGGGAAGGGCAGGGTAGAAGCGCTGCACCCGCCGCTCTCCCGTGGTGTAGGTCCCCTCTCTTTCTGTATAGGCCCGAACCGGCAGCACCACGTCGGCGAGCCTGGCGGTATCGGTCAGGAACAACTCCTGCACCACCATGAATTCGCCCGTCTCCGCCAGCAGGGGGTCGTCTCTCGCCGGGTCAGCCGCGACGACATACAGCGCACGGGCCGCTTTCATGGCGCCCTGCAAATCTGGCAGAGGGCGAAAGCCCATATCCCAGGCGCCTTGCTCGTTAGCCCGGCTCCAGACACCCAGCAGCCCGTTGTTAGGCCGCCCTATATGACCGGTGGCGATCAGCAGATTGGCGCAAGCCTGAGCCAGCGCCTGCGAAGCTGCCAGGCTGGTGCCCTCGCTCCCATACAGCACCACCGCATCCTGCGCGTCGGCAAAAGTTTTGGCAGCCGCCTGCAGCTCCGCCGCCCGCGCCAGGCTCTGCACGCTTTCCGGCAGGTTCGGGCGCTTGGCAGAGATGGCATTCAGCAGCGCCAAAATTGCGGCGGTCTCAGACCCGTAAGGATAACGGATAGTGTGAGCTGCATAACGATCGAGCTTGGTGGGGCGCGGGTTTACCACGATCAATCTGGCGCCTCGGTCTGCCGCCTGTTTCAACCGCGACCACCAGATGGGGGCTTCTTCCAGCAGATTGGAGGCGACCACCAGGATGGCTGTTTCGGGACCCATGAGGGCGAAATCGGTTCCCTTGCCCACGCCCACCTGTGCAACCAGGTCTCCGCCGCCCATCTGCGAGTACAGCCCAGTTTTGCCACCCACTCCGGCGGTCAGCTCGCGCAAATTGAAAAGGTCTTCATTGGAGAGGCGACCGCTCGCCAGGGTAAGCAGACCTTCTCCAGCCTCGCGCAGGCGCGCGGCGACCACCTGCAAAGCCTCTTCCAGGCTGGCGGGGGTCAGCTCGCCATTTTTACGCACCAGCGGCTGCTTGATCCGCTCCGGGCTTTCCGTATAATGGTAGGCAAAGCGGCCTTTATCGCAGATCCAGATCTCATTGACCGCCTCATTCTGGCGCGGCATCACCCGCTTGATCACCCAATTGCCGCCCGACTTCGCCTCCCGGCGGACATTGAAAGTAATGTTGCACCCCACCGGGCATTGCGAGCAGAGCGAGGCAGCGGATTTCAGCTCCCAGGGGCGCGCCTCAAAGCGGAAATCAGCCGTCGTCAGCGCCCCGACCGGGCAGATATCCGTGGTATTGCCTGAAAAATACGAATCGAAGCCCGGCTCTGAGAAGGTGACGATCTCCAACGAGCGACCGCGGTTATGAAAGGCGATCACCGGGTCATCGACAATTTCATCCTGGTAGCGCACGCAGCGCCCGCATTGGATGCAGCGCTCGCGGTCCAGGACAATTAACTCGCCCAGCGGCACGTGCTTTGCCAGGTGGATCTTCTCATCGTAGATGAAGCGGCTTTGCCCGGGTCCATGATCCATGGTCAGATCTTGCAGGGGGCATTCACCGCCTTTATCGCAAATCGGGCAGTCCAGCGGATGGGAGGTGAGGATGAACTCGATGATATCTTTGCGCCCGCGCCTGACGTTGTCCGCATCGCCCACCACGACCATGCCTTCCGAGACCGGCGTAGTGCAGGCTGTCTCCAGCTTGGGCCCAAATTGAATGCGGGGGGAGCCATCCGGCTCCAACAGCAATTCGCCCGTGTTGCGGTCGCGCAGCGGGCGACCGATATCCACCAGACACATACGGCACATCCCCACCGGCTCCATCTTGGGATGGTAGCAAAATACGGGGACATCAACGCCGATTTTTTTGGCAGCGTCCACGATCAGGGTGCCCTCCGGCACCGTCACCTGTTTTTCATCAATTGTCAGGGTCACCAACTTTGCCATGCAATCGCTCCACGTGTAAACACCGCTCCGCCAGGATCAGGTGCATGCGCCCGGTCTCAACCGGCAGCCTGCGGCTCAGGCTCACCTTCGATCTGCTTACTTTGCACCCGAGCCTCGAAATCGCTTTGAAAGCGCTCGATGCCCGAGAGCACAGCTTCAATCGAAAACTCACCCAGAGCGCACAGGCACTTGCCGCGCACCTGGCTGGCTACCTCGCGCAGCAGCTCGACATCCTCCCAACCTGCCTGCCCGGAATCGATCCGCTCGGTGAGATGCATCATCCAGTAAGTTCCTTCCCGGCAGGGGGTGCACTTCCCGCAAGACTCGTGCTTAAAGAAGTGGATCGTTTTCCTGATCAGCCAGGGTACGCTGACCGAATCATCGATGACAATCACAGAAGCGGAACCCAGCGCGGCGCCCACATTGGGCACGCTTTCGTAATCCATGGGGGTGTCCAGCGCCTCCTGGTTAGCGACAATCAGCGAAGAAGAAGCACCCGCCGGCATAATGGCTTTGATCTCGCGCCCCCCGGGGATGCCTCCACCGTGCTCGAAGATCAGCTCGCGGAAAGTGGCCCCCAGAGGCAGCTCATAGTTGCCGGGCTTGTTCACGCAGCCAGAAAGCGAGAAAATCTTCACGCCGGTGCTCTTTTCGGTGCCGAACGTGCGGTACCAGTCCGCGCCGCGTTCGACGATCAGGGGCACATTCGCCAGGGTCTCCACGTTATTGACCACCGTTGGCTTGCCATACAAGCCAAAGGAGGGTGGGAAAGGCGGGCGCAGCCGCGGCTGTCCCAGCTTGCCCTCCATGGACTCGAGCAGGGCGGTCTCCTCGCCGCAAATGTACGCCCCCGCGCCCAGATGGGTGTACATGCGCAGCGAGTAATCCGTGCCGAACAGCTGATCTCCCAGCAGGCCAGTGGCTTCTAATTCGGCTATGCGCTGGTCTAGCTGACCGGCGAGCTGCCAGAACTCGCCGCGCAGGTAGATGTAGGCCGCGTTTGCCTGGATGGCATACGCCGCAATGGCAACGCCCTCCAAAAACTGGTAAGGGTTGCCCTCCATGATCTCGCGGTCTTTGAACGTCCCGGGTTCGGATTCGTCCGCATTGGCGACCACGTAATGCGGCCATTTGTGCGCATCGATAAACGACCACTTTAGACCGGTGGGGAAACCAGCGCCTCCGCGCCCGCGCAAGCCAGACGCTTTGACCACCGCGGTCACCTCCGCCGGAGTCATGGCGGTCACCGCCTTGTGGAAAGCCTGGTAGCCCCCATGCTGGCGGTAGACTTCCAGGCGGTTGATGTCGGGGATTTCTCGATGCCGCAGCAGCAGGTACTTAGCGTCCATCTTTGCCCGCCTCCCGCCGGCGCAGCCTGCCCACCAGCTCCAGCGCGCTCTCAGCGGTCTGGTTTTCGTAATATGCCAGACCCTCGCCAGACTGCACCTGGAACATCGGCGCTTTATCGCAGGCAGCCAGGCACATCACATGTTCAACGGTCAGGAGACCGTCTGCAGTGGTCTCTCCCACCTTGATACCCAGGTTTTCGCACAGGTTCTCCAGAAACTGCTCGGCGCCTCGCAGGGCGCAGGGCAGATCGGTGCATACCTGGAGACGATACTTGCCTCCCGGCTGGTCGTAATAGAGGCTGTAAAATCCGACGAGCGAAGCGACGTCGGTGGTGGAAATTTCACAAATTTCAGCGATCTCTCTCAAGGCCTGCTTTGTCACGTAACCACCTTCGCGCTGGGCCAGGTAGATCAGCGCCATGACCGCCGAGCGCTTCTGGTCGGGCGGGTATTTTGCCAGGATGGATTTAATCTCGCCGGGGTAATTTTCTGCCAGAGTACTCACCGGTCCACGTCTCCTAATACAATATCGACCGTTCCAATCAGGGCTACCAGATCCGCCACAAGATGCCCCTTGGAAATCAACGGCAAAATCTGCAAATTCGCAAAGGAGGGCGTGCGCCAGTACACCCGGTACGGTTTTGGACCTCCATCGCCTTCCAGGTAGACGCCCAGCTCGCCGCGCGGCGATTCAACCGCCACATACACCCCCTCTTCGGGGGCAGGGAAGCCTTCCGTCCACAGCTTGAAGTGATGGATGAGCGCCTCCATGCTGGTGCCGAGCTCCGAACGCGGCGGCGGGACGAACTTACGATTGTTGCTTCGCACCGGCCCATAGGGCAGCTTATCCAGGGCTTGCTGGACGATGCGCAGAGACTGGCGCATTTCCTCCATGCGCACCAGGTAGCGCACGTAGGTATCACCGGCGGTCTCCACGGGGATATCGAAATCGTAGAGCTCATAGCCAGAATATGGCTGGTCTTTGCGCAGGTCATGTGCCACGCCAGAGGCGCGCAGGATTGGGCCGGTGATGCCCCAGCGGATGGCGTCTGCGCGCGAAAGTACGCCTATCCCTACCGTGCGCTCGAGGAAGAGAGGGTTTTTGGTCAGCAGGGCTTCGTATTCAGCGAGGCGCCGTGGAAAAACGCGCAGGAACTGGCGCACGGCCTCCTCGAATTCCACGGGAACATCCCGCCACAAGCCGCCCGGCCTGAAATAAGTGGTCATCATGCGTTGTCCGCCGCACATTTCCAGGATGTCCAGGATCGACTCGCGCTCGCGGAAGCAGTAAAGGAAGACCGACATGGCCGCCAGGTCGAGGGCGTGGGTGCCCAACCAAACCAGGTGGGAAGCGATGCGATGCAGCTCGGTCAGGATGACGCGGATAGCCTGCGCCCTGGGCGGCACATCCAGGTCCACCAGCTCTTCAATCGCCAGGCAGTAAACCAGGTTGTTCCCAATCGTGTTCAGATAATCCAGGCGGTCGGTCATCACGGCGGCCTTATCGTACGTCTTGGCCTCCATATTCTTCTCTATTCCGGTATGCAGGAAACCGATATCCGGAATGCAATTGACCACCACTTCGCCATCCAGCTCCAACAGCAGGCGCAGCACGCCGTGCGTGCTGGGATGCTGCGGCCCCATATTGAGCAGCACCGTTTCGCCTTCTATGGCGCGGTCGGATACCAGGTGCCTGAGTTCATCCAGAGTGATTTCGGTTTTTTCAAACATGGCTCTCTCATTTCGATACCAACTCAGCAGAGGCGCAAAACCCCAGGGAAGGCCTTCTGGCTTTATTCCCTGGCATAGGGCTTGCGCCGATCAATCTCGTCGTAGTTGAACGAAAACTGGACCTCTTCGTAGCCCAGAGGATAATCCTTGCGCAAGGGATGCCCAACCCAATCGAAGGGCATGAGGATGCGCCGCAGATCCGTGTGACCCTCGAAGCGGATGCCGAACATATCGAACACTTCGCGCTCGTGCCAGTTGGCGTTGGGATACACGCTCTCCACTGAAGCGATCGTAGGGTAATTACCGTTGAGCGGCGAGCGCAGGCTCAGGCGCATATGGCGCGGCAACGAGTAGAGCAGATAAATCAGGTGGAAGCGCGGCTCCTGTTGGGGCCAGTAATCCACAACCGTTTGCCCTCTGAGCATATCAAAGTCGAATTCATCTCTCAAGATGCGGCAGGCCGCGAGTATATGCTCGGGGGGGACGAGCAGGCTGGTCTGACCGCGAAATTCCATCACCTGGGCGGCAAATTGCTCCTGCAGCGCCTCGCTCACAGCTTGAATGTGCTCGTTCATCTCAGGCCCAATCCTTGATTTTTTCGCCGCGTACTTTCTCATGCAGCGTCATAATGCCATGGATCAACGCTTCAGGGCGAGGCGGGCAGCCAGCCACATAGACATCCACCGGCACCACTTCATCTACCCCGGGGACGATCGCATAGTTGTTAAAAACCCCGCCGCACGAGGCGCAGTCCCCCATGGAGATCACCCACTTGGGGTCGGGCATTTGATCATACAGTCTGCGCAGCACGGGAGCCATTTTGCGAGACACCCGGCCAGCTACAATCATCAGGTCTGATTGCCGCGGGCTGGCGCGCATCAGTTCCATACCAAAGCGGCTCATATCGAAGTGCGCAGCCTGAGCCGACATCATCTCAATGGCGCAACATGCCAGGCCGAAGAGCATCGGCCACATGCTGTTGGTGCGCGTCCAGTTGACGACCTGCTCGAGCTTCAAGGTTACGACCCCCATGTTGCCAAGCTTTTGTTCTACTCCCATTCCAGGGCTCCTTTTTTCCACGCATAAACGTAGCCTACCAATAAAATAACTACAAAAACTAACATTTCAATCAAGCCGAAAAGGCCTAGCTTACGAAATACGATAGCCCAGGGCAGAAAGAAAACCACTTCGATGTCAAACAAGATGAAAAGAACCGCCACCATGTAAAAACGAACCGGCATTCGACGGGTGCCAGGTCCGAAGGGTATCATTCCGGATTCATAGGGAGCGGATTTACGCTCGGTGGGGCGGCGGGGACCGAACAAATGGCCAAGAACTATGACCAAACCCGCCAAACCAGCAGCTACCAATAATAAAATCGCGATGGGCAGGTATTCTGTCAGCATAGATGTCCTCGGTCCGATAAATTGTAAATACTTACCTGAGTGGCAAGTTTATCATACGCCACTCTAGGTGTCAAATTTCACAAAGTAATTGTATCCACAAACTGGCAGCTTGGCTGAGCAATTCAGCGAGCGGCTATCCCAGGTAATCGCGCAGGTGCCGGCTGCGGGTCGGGTGGCGCAGCTTGCGAAGGGCTTTGGATTCAATCTGGCGAATGCGCTCACGGGTCACATTGAAGTACTGCCCGACCTCTTCCAGGGTGTGATCCTTGCCATCCACCAGTCCAAAGCGCAGTTCGAGCACCTGGCGCTCCCGCTCCGAGAGCACCGCAAGGGCATTTTTGACCGATTCGCGCAGCATCTCCCGGGCGGCGGCATCCATAGGCTCCAGCGCGTCCACGTCTTCTATAAAGTCGCCCAACTGGCTGCTCTCTTCAGTGCCCACCGGGCTTTCGAGCGACATGGGCTCCTCAGCCACCCGCAAGATGCGGTTGACTTTAGCAGCCGCTCTGACAAGGCGCCTGCGTACGTCCAGCGGAAGTGGAGACCCGGTAGCCTGGGAATGGGCTATCGCCCGCTGGTCGTTTTCGTCCAGGTAACCCACTTCGACGGCCAACTCCTCACTGACGGGGTCGCGGCCCAACTGTTGGGTCAGCCGGCGCTGGACACGCAGCAGTCGGTTGATCGACTCGAAGATATGCACTGGGATACGGATCGTGCGGGCCTGATCGGCAATCGAACGGGAGATCGATTGCCTGATCCACCAGGTAGCGTAGGTGCTGAACTTATAGCCCCGCGTGGGATCGAACTTCGAGACTGCTCGCAGCAGGCCAATATTGCCCTCCTGGATTAGATCGAGGAATGAACTGCCCCTGCCGATATACCGCTTGGCGACACTGACTACCAGGCGCAGGTTAGCCCGAATAATTGCCTGGTGGGCGAGGCTGGCTCGATCTCTCACCCGGTTCAGCTCACCCTCCAGCGCCTCGGCGGCGGGCTTGTGCTCAGCCAGGAAAGCATCGAAGCCCTCAGCGCCGGAACTGCGAGCCCCTCCTTCGGCGGCTTCCTGGCGGGGTTCGACCTCATCCGGCAGGCTGCCGTATGTCTCGATATGCTCCAGCAAGGGGACCGCCAGTTCTTCGGGAAGCATGTAAAGGTACAAAAACACATCAAAGGCGTTGCGCGCGACGCCGTCCCACAGCGGGTCCTTACCCCACAAGCCGTTATCCAAGTAGGCGCGCAGATAAGACGGTGTATCGATATTCCAGGTCTGGCGCAACATCTGGGCTTCAGAGAGAATCAGCCCCAAATCAGGGCACTCGTATCCCAGGCGCTGGGTGTCTTCCATAACGCGCCGCCAGGCTGTTCGCAGTTCAATAAACAGAGCCTGATAAATTCGAGGCGCATTCGAGCGGCGTTCTTTGCCCTCTGATTTCCGTCGGACGATTGGGTGACCGCGGCTGAGCTGCTCAATCCGTCGCTCCGCCTCGAGCTGCGTCGATAGCCAGAACTCGCGGTCGGTATCCAGTAAATCGATCTCACCGATCTCCTTCAGATAGAGCCGTACCGGGTCCTCACTCAGTTCAACCAGCAGCCCGGGGGTATCCAGGATGCTCAACGGCTCTTCCTTGACCAGCTTTTCCAGATCCTCGGCTTCCTGACTGAGGGCGTTCGGATCCGGCTCACTGATGTCGTTTAGGTCATCCAGACGGGTAAACAGATCCTCTACCTCATTCAGAGACAGGCGCGATGGATCGTGAATGCGATTTTCGTCCCGCGCATCCGCCGCAGATGAGGTTTTGCGTTCTGATCTGGAGGGCTGGGAGCCAGTAGTCATCGCTTCTCAAGTCCTGCTCATCGCCCAAGTAAATCTCGCCCGGCATAACGAGCGCGCGCCTGGTTCAATCGCTGCAACAGATGAGTATGTTGTACCACAGTTTGCTGGTATTGTGTTGCCTTCAGGTCGCCGCTCTGCTGCGCATCTTCCATCAGGAAGCGTAAGTGCTCGATGTTTTGGCGCACGCTGCGCTCACGCAGGGTTAAAAGAGCGCGCAGCACATCGGCTAAAACTCGATCTTCGTTCGGGTCCAGCTTTTCCGTCCGCGCCAGGAGCTCATCGGCAGTTTCCATCATGGGCAGGGAAAGCCCGTTGAGAACATGGCTGAGCGGCTCGTCCAGGTCCTGCTCGACTGATTCTTGAAGCAGGCGCAGGATGGATTTGTGGTCGGCATGCTGAAAATCGTTCGCCGACAGGCGAACCAGGCCCTGGGCTTGCAACTCGCGGTCCACCTTGTAGAGCAGATCGGGGCGGCGCAGTAAGACGCCCAGGGCATGCGCTTCTAGAGCATGCGCGCTGGCTGCCGCAGAGAGGATGGACCTGGAAGGAGGGCGCTCGACCCTCTGACGAGGGGATGGTCGGGAGCTGGAGGTGCGCTGCCGGGGGCGGGTTGGCTCGCCCAGCAAGGCCCCCTCGCTCACACGCAGCATGCGCGCCAGGCGCTGGCGATAGCTGTCGCGCTCGATCGAGCTGGGGAGGTCATTGATCAGCGGTAAGACCTGGGCGGCAACCTCATCTTTCTGCCTGGGGTCATCGAGATCGCGCCCGGCCGCCAGGGTTTCCATCACGTGGGCCACGATCGGTTTGGAGTTCTTCAGGATGCGCTCCCACTCTTGCGGGTCGCGGTTGACGATCTCATCCGGATCCTGCCCGGCGGGCAGCGTTGTCACCCGGATATCGGCGTTCAGGCGGGCTTCGTACCCGAGCAGGCCGCGGGCATCGAATACCGGGTCATGCTCCCGATCCAGGCTCTGACGAGCAACCTGCAAACCGCGCAGCGTGGCCTGAGCGCCGGCAGCGTCGGCGTCCAGCGCCAGCACGAAGCTGCGGGTGAAGCGTTTCAATAAATAAAGCTGGTGCTCGCTCAAAGCCGTGCCCATGGGAGAGACCACGTTGGTAAAGCCCGCCTGGTGCAGGGCGATCACATCCAGGTAGCCTTCGACGATCACCACCTGCTCCTGGAGGCGGATGGCTTTGCGCGCCCGATCCAGCCCATACAGCAGGCGCCCCTTGTCGAACACGGCGGTTTGCGGGGAGTTCAAGAACTTGGGGACGTCCTCCGGATTCAGGATGCGAGCGCCAAATCCAGCCATGCGGCCGCGTTCATTTCGAATGGGAAACATCAGCCGGTTGCGGAACCGATCGTACACCCCGCCACTATCCCGCTCACCCACCAGCCCGGCCTCGATCAAATCACGCTCGGAGTAGCCTTTGGACTTAAAGTGCTGAGTGATCTGGTCCCAGGAATCGGGCGCGTATCCCAACCCAAAAGCTTCAATCATCTCGTCGTTCAGTCCGCGCCCGTGCAGATAGGTCAGCGCCGACTGGCCCGCCGGGGTGTTGAGCAGGTTATGGCGGTAAAACGTCACCGCCGCCTCGAGCAGGGAGCGCAGGGCGTCATGCTCCTCGGCTGCAGCCTGCTCCTGCGGGGAGGGTGGTTTTAACTCCACGCCAGCTTTATCGGCCAGATAGCGCAATGTTTCAGGGAAATCCCAGCCCTCTTTCTTCATCACGAAGCCGAAAATGTCCCCGCCCTCATTGCACTGCCCAAAACAGCGCCAGGTGCCCGTTTCGGGGAAAACGACAAAGGCCGGCGTGCGCGTGTTGGGATGGAAGGGGCAGAAGCCGGTGTAATTTTTGCCTGCATGGCGCAACTGGACGGATTCGGAAACCAAATCGACGATATCCAGGCGGGCTTTTATCTCATCAATCGAAGACATAGGCTCCAACGGGAGAGGGTACTAATAGGACACTGCCAATAATCCAGGTGTGACCAGAACAAATGATCTCCCGCCTCAAGGATTATACCAGTCAGCAGGTGGAGTGCGTTTATTTACTCAAGACGCTATCGAGACGAATGACAAAACACGCCCTGCTCCTAAAGACAGGCTGATCGCTGAGCAGCCAGCCTGAATATTTGGTTATAATAACCACATATGGATATTGCTGCTTTTTTCAAAGAAACGTTTGTTTCTATCGACGTGGAGACCTCCGGGCCTAACCCGAGCCAGTATTCGCTGCTGACGATTGGCGCCTGTACGATCACCGAGCGCCCGAGCACCTTTTACATCGAGCTCAAGCCGGTCACGATGAACGCTGTGCCGGATGCGCTGGCAGTCAGCCGCCTTTCGATGGAGCGCCTGGTCGAACGCGGCCGGGAACCGGCTGAAGCGATGGCGCAATTCGAAGCCTGGCTCAAAGCAGGAACCCCCGAAGGTCGAAAGCCGGTCTTCGTTGCATTCAACGCCCCGTTCGATTGGATGTTCGTCAACGACTATTTCCACCGCTTCCTGGGGCGCAATCCGTTTGGGCATGCGGCCCTGGATATCAAGTCTTTCTATATGGGTCTGGCAGGCGTCCCCTGGGCGGAGACTTCGCTGAGCGCCATCGCCTCTCTTTACCTAGGCAACCGTCAGCTCACCCACCATGCGCTGCGCGACGCCATGGACCAGGCCGAACTTTTCCGCATACTGGCGGCTGAGGCGCTGGCTCGCGCCCGGAAAGGAGCTTAATATGAATGACGTCCAACCCCTACCTGCCTCTGCTGAGCTTGCTCGAATTCTCGAATCCGCCCGGCGCCTGGGCGTTGAGATGGACGAAGAGGAAGCCCTGCAGTGGCTGGCGGCGATCGCGGCGGCTAAGTCTGCAGAAGATGATGTGGTGGTCGACGTCTCCAGGGGCGTTTTCGGTCATCGGGTGAGCATGTTAGATTTCAGCCCAGAAGACCTAGCCCATTTTCGGGAAATCGGCCGGCTGGTCGAATTCCAGGATCAGCCCGGCAAAGTGGAGACCGCCCTGGCGCTCTCCGGCTCAGCCGCCCAGGCCAAGATCCAGAGCTACCCGGGGGATGCCGACTATTTCGAACGGGTAAACATCCTCGCCGAAACGAAAGAAGAGGCCTGCAGCATCCTAGCCGATCTGATGCGCGAGAAAGCGTTGAGCACCGCTAAAGGGCCATCTTACCAGCTCATCGAGGTGAAATTCGGCTCCTTTCCCTACAACATGGTGCGCAACGGGCATCCGATGCCGGCAGGCTCGCCCATTGCCTGGACGGCGGCTGAGATTTGGGCAGGGGAAATCGAAATCACAATGCCTGATGGCTCCCCAGGGGTGATCCGCTGGGAAGAGGCCGCGATCAACCCGGGCTGGTGCAAGCTGGATTGGGTGATCGCCGACCCGGGACGCGGCCAGCTGGCGAACGCCAGCAATATGCTGGATGTGACCTGGGAAGCGCCGGACGGCAGCATCACCCCCTTGGACGGCTACATGGACCCCTACTTCCAGGAGGTCTACCTGGAGGCCGAGTCCATCCCCATCTTCTCCAAGCTCTCCAGGCACGTCTCAGCCGACGCCCTGGATCATTACGTCGCCCAATTGGAAAAAGAGGTCAATAAGTACCTGACCAAAGAGATCAATTACGGCAAAGCGGCAAAACGCATGTACAACATTTTCCGTCTGACCGGGCGCTACGAGGAGGCAGCCTTCCTGCGGGAGCTTTTCGACGAGCCTGCCACCCTGCTCTACCAGGTCTGGTCCTTGATCCGCACCATCGACGACGCCAGCAACCCGGATTCGCCGGTCACCGCTGAGGATATGCTGGCCCAGACCGACCAGCTGATCATGTCCGTCGTTCAGACCCTGGAAGGCGAACAAGAGGCGGAGATCGTCCGCCGCCTGCTGCGCCTGCGCGATAGCCTCACCCGCCAGCAAACCGACCAGAAATTGAGCGCCGAGGCCGAGGCAGCCCGGGCGGAGGTGATCAACGTGGTGAACAACTTTTTCTATGAAAAGCTCACCGCCGTGCCGGCGATCAAGACGTATATCGATGAGAGGCAGGGGAAATTATCCCAGGCGCTGTAGATAGTCCAGCACCAGGCGCACGCCGAAGCCGGTGGCTCCCTTAGGGCAATAGGGCAGGTCCTTATCGGTGGTTGCCGGCCCGGCGATATCCAGGTGCGCCCAGGGGACCTCATCGGGCACGAACTGCTTCAAGAAGATGCCCCCCACGATGGGATGCGCCTGGCGGATACCTGATGAGTTCTTGATGTCGCTGTCATCCCCTTTGATCAGCTCGAAGTAGTCTTCATCCAAGGGCAGGCGCCACAGCCTCTCGTGGGTGCGCTCGCCAGCCGAGAACAGCGCCTCGGCCAGGGGGTCGCTGTTGCTCATCAACCCGGCGCGCACGCTGCCTAGGGCGACCACGATCCCGCCTGTCAGGGTCGCCAGGTCGATCACGGCGCGCGGCCGGTAATTGGAGCAGGCGTAGCTGAGCGCATCGGCGAGCACCAGGCGGCCTTCCGCATCGGTGCTGATGATTTCAATCGTTTTGCCTGACAGCGAGCGGATGATATCGTTCGGGCGGTAAGCCTCAGCCGAGATCATATTCTCGGCAGCGGCTACAATGCCCACCACCGGCGTTGGGAGCTGGAGCGCAGCGACGGCTTGCATGATTCCAAATACCGCGGCGCCGCCGCTTTTATCGTATTTCATCCCTACCATCCCCGTGCGGTCTTTGATCGAATAGCCGCCGGTATCAAAGGTGATCGCTTTGCCCACCAGGATCACAGGCGCCTCGCCTTCGTGCCCGGGCTGCCCTGGGTATTCCAGGATGATCATTTGGGAGGGCGTCCGGCTGCCCAGGCCGACCGCCAGGATGGCGCCTGCGCCCATCTCGCGCAACTGGGTCTCTCCCAGCACAGTGCAGCTCAAGCCATCCCGTTCAGCCAGCAACTGCGCCCGTTCTGCCAGGGAAGCTGGATTGACCACGTTCGGCGGCTCATGAGCCAGGTCGCGCGCCAGATAGACAGCCGCGGCGACTGCACTCACCCGCCGGACAGGCAGATCCAACGATTCTGCCCTGCCCTCGGCGAGCAGGTAAACCTGGACCGGCGATTCAACCTCCTTTTTAGATTTGTGGCGCTCAAAATGATAAGCTCCGAGGTACAGCCCTTCGCAAAAGGCCTCCAGGGCGGTCTCGATCTCCAGGTTAAGCAGAGGTGAAGTTTGTACGGCAGCCGTTTTAACCCCCCGCTTCAGCAGCCATTTCGCAGCCGCCCCTCCGGCATGCCGGAGCGCATCTGCGCTCAGCTTATCCGGCGGTCCGAGCGAGACCAGCAAGCGGTGGCGCCTCTGGGCCGTCTCCACCAGCAGCAGCTCGCCCGTTTTCGTTCCGGGCTGCTGCAGACCCTTCTCCTGCTCCGCCGGCGCAACCACCAGCTCCAGGTCCCCCTCCCAATCCGCCTCTCGGATGACCTGCAGGCTCATCGGATAATCAATTTGAATGCTTTCCAAGGCAGGCGCTCCTAATTAAAACTATATAAGCTAAATGAAATCAAAAACCTTCCAGGCGGCTCATATCCGCTACCCCATCCGCCAGCGCGGCGATGCGCTGCATCAGCCCCAGGCGGTTCTCGCGCAAAGCCTGATCCTCGGCCATCACCATCACCCGGTCGAAGAAGCGGTTTACCGTCGGGATCATCGGTAAGAAGGCGTTCAAAAAATCGTCCACCGACCCCTGCGCACGCCGGGCGCCTTCGGTAGCCAGCAAGGCATCATAGAGCTGCCCTTCTTCGGGTTCCACGAAGCGCTCGCTGGAGAGCGGGTAGACCGCCTCAAGACCGCGGATGATGCGCACGCAGCGCGCATAGGCGGGCAAGATCGAGCGCCAATCCTCCCGCTCCACCCAGGCGCTGAGCTGCTTCACCGCGCCCGCCGCCCGGGCAGGGTTGCCGCCCTGGGCAGCCAGGACCGCGTCCACTATGTCGTAACGCCAGCCAGCCTCCAGCAAATGATTGCGCAGGCGCTCGATGATGAAGTCCAGGCAGGCCTGCACCCGCTCCGGGCTGGCAGGAATGGGCAGGCAGGCGGCGGCCTTCTCCAGGGCAAGCGCAAGGTCGAAGTCCAGCTCCCAGCCCACCAGGCTCAACAGCAGACCCAGGGCTGCCCTGCGCTGGGCAAACGGATCCTTGTTGCCGCTGGGAGCCAGCCCGGCGGCAAACAAACCTACCAGTGTATCCAGGCGGTCAGCCATCCCCACCAGCAGACCGGGAGGCGAGCCGGGCAGCGAATCGCCCGAAAAACGCGGTAGGTAGTGCTCGTAGATGGCTACCGCTACCGCCGGGGGTTCGCCCGATAGCAAAGCGTAATGACGCCCCATGCTGCCTTGCAGAGAGGTCATCTCCACCACCATGTGAGTCGCCAGGTCGGCTTTGCACAGCTCGGCCGCGCGCCGCGCCGTAGCGATCTCGTCCGGGCTTAGGCCAGCCATTGGAGCCAGGTCGTCCACCAGCCTGCGGATGCGCCGGGATTTATCCAGCATCGAACCCAGCTTCTGCTGGAAGGTCAGCGTGCCCAGGCGGGGCAGGTAAGCCTCCAGCGGTCGCTTGAGGTCTTCGCGCACGAAGAAAGCTGCGTCTTCAAAACGGGCGCGCAGTACGTGCTGGTTGCCAGCGATGATGATTTCGGCGCCCTCGCATTTACCCGCTGCGCTGCCCGGTTTGTTGGCGACTGTAATGAAATAGGGCAGCAGCTTCCCCTCGCGCTCGACCGGGAAGTAGCGCTGGTGCTTCTTCATGACAGAGACCAACACCTGGCGAGGCAACTCCAGGTGCGAGGGGTCGAAGCCGCC